>NZ_JAKRML010000040.1:0-57201 GCF_022346505.1 Achromobacter sp. ACRQX | reverse complement strand
AGCGCGCCCCCCCCGCCCCCCCCCCCCCCCCCCCCCGCCCCCCCCCCCCCCCCCCCCCCCCCCCCCCCCCCCCCCCCCCCCCCCCCCCCCCCCCCCCCCGCCGCGCCGTGCGCCTTAAGGACCCAAACAAGCAGCCCAAACAAGAGCCCCAACCAAGCAGCCCCAAAGAACCCCCTACCCCACCACCCCCGCCAAATACTGCCTCAACCAAGCATGCGCAGGATCATCCTGATACCTCTCATGCCAATACAACGACACCGCAATCGGCGGCAACGTCAACGGCACCTTCTGCGACACGATCCGCGCACTTCCCGCCATCGCCTTCGCAACGCTCACCGGCATCGTCGCAATCAAATCCGACGCTTCAACGATGAACGGACAAACCAGATAACTGGACAACGTAGCCACAATCTTGCGGCTCCGGTTCTGCCCCATCAAGATGCGATCAATCGCAGTACTGAAATACCGCGTATGCGCCGCCAGATCCAGATGCCCATAGCTCAGGTAGGCATCCAGATTCCACCGCTTACGCAAACAAGGATGTCCCTCACGCACGATGCAAACCGCCGGCTCCTGATACAGAAAACGCGTACGCAGATCCGGCGCAGGATCAGGGAAATACCCCGCGATCAGCTCCACATGATTCGTATCCAGCATGCTCAGTCCATGCTGCGGCCGCGCAGGCACGATCTGCAACTGGAAATGCGGCGCATCCACCGCCAACCGTGGAATCAGCTTCGGCAGCAACGTGTACTGCACATAGTCCGTCGCATACAGCGACAACGTGCGCGACGAATGCGCCGGATCGAACGCCTCCCGCGTGCGCGTCGCCCGATGCCAGCCCTCCAGCAGCGGCTTGAAATTCTGGTGCAGCTCCAACGCCCGCAACGTCGGCTGCCACGCCCCGCCCTCGCGCACCAGCAGCGGATCGCCGAACAACTGACGAAGCCGGTTCATCGCCGCGCTCATCGCCGGCTGGCTGATGTTCATCGCCTCCGCCGCGCGCGACACATTGCGGCACGCCATCAGCGCATCGAAATGCACAAGCAGATTCAGGTCCGGGTTCTTCATCGCCGCGCGTCCATAAATGGCATCTATACAAATATAAACCTGTAGGACTGCTGTCATTTCCACGCCAGGCCTAGCATGACCTCGTTGTTGCAGCGAACCAAGGTCGGACACGCATGATCCGGCCATCACGAAGTTCTATCAACAAGGGGAAACCAAGCCATGAAAACAGGGCTACTACGCAGTTGCTGTCGCATTGCCGCCGGTATCGTGCTCTTTGCGGCCGCCGGGTCCGCCAGCGCCGCCTGGCCGGACAAGGTCATCCGCATCGTCGTGCCGTTCGCGGCCGGCGGATCCACCGATCTGGTCGCGCGCAAGATCGCCGAAGGCCTCGGCCAGCGCCTGAACGCCAACGTCATCGTTGAAAACCGCCCCGGCGCAGGCGGCACCGTCGGCACCGAATTCGTCGCGCGCCAACCCGCCGATGGCTACACCATCCTCATGGGATCGGTCAGCACGCACGGCAGCGCGCCCTGCGTCTATTCCAAGCTGCCCTACGACGCCATCAAAGACTTCACCCCCCTGACGGTCGTCGCCACCATCCCCAACGTCATGTCGGTCAATCAGTCGGTGCCCGCCGCCAACCTGCAGGAGTTCGTCGCCCTCCTGAAGAAAGAGCCCGAAAAGTATTCCTTCGCCTCCAACGGCCAAGGCACCTCCAACCACCTGGCCGCCGAACTCTTCAAGTCCACCGCCGGCGTATCGATGGTGCACGTGCCCTACCGCGGCTCCGGTCCCGCGCTCATCGATCTGGTCGGCGGGCAGGTCAACATGATGATGGACGTCGTCATGACCTCATACCCCTACATCAAGGACGGCAAGATCAAGGCCCTGGCCGTCACATCGCCGCAGCGCTCGCCCATGTTGCCCGACGTGCCCACCGTCGCCGAATCCGGCTACCCCGGCTACGAGGCCATGGTGTGGTTCGGCATGCTGGTGCCCGCCAACATGCCCGAACCGCTGCGCACCAAGCTCACCGACGGCCTTGTGCAGACCCTGCACGCGCCCGCAATGAAGACCTATCTCGAGCAACAGGGCGCGCAGGTGTCGGACGTCGCAGGACCGGCGTTCGGCGCAATGATCAAGGACGAAATCAACAAGTGGTGCCAGGTCGTGAAGAAGGCCGGCATTCGTCTGGACTGACCTTCTTTATTGGAACAATCGATATGTATCGCATAGGGATAGACGTCGGAGGCACGTTTACCGATTTCACGATGATCGACGAGGACGCCGGCGTGGTGCACTTTCACAAAGTGCCTTCCACGCCGCACGATCCCTCCGAGGCCATCGCCACGGGCATCGGCCAGATGCTCGCGGATCACGGGGTCGCGCCATCGCAGGTCTCGCACGTGGGCCACGGCACCACGGTGGCCACCAACCTCATCATCGAACGCAAGGGCGCGCGCGTCGGGCTCATCACCACGCGCGGCTTTCGCGATGTGCTGGAGATCGGCCGCCAGACGCGTCCGCACCTGTACGACTACAGCGTCGGCAAACCGCCCGTGGCGGTGCCGCGTGAGTTCCGCGCCGAAGTCGACGAGCGGGTGAACGCAGCGGGCGACGTGCTGACGGCGCTGGACGAGGCGCAAGTGCGCGATGCCGCGCGCCGTTTTGCCAAGGCCGGCATCGAGGCCGTCACGATCTGCTTCCTGCACGCCTACCGCAACCCTGCGCATGAGCGCCGCGCGGCGCAGATCGTGCTGGAAGAAATGCCCGACGCCTACATCAGCCAGTCATCCGACGTGCTGCCCGAGTTCCGCGAATACGAGCGCCTGTCCACCACCGTGCTCAACGCCGCGGTCGGGCCCAAGATGGCGCGCTATCTGGAACGCTTCCTGAACCGCGTGCGGGAACTGGACATCGGCCATGAGCCGCACACCATTCATTCCAACGGCGGCCTGATGTCGATCGCCACCGTGCGCCAATATCCGGTCCGCACCTGCCTGTCGGGTCCGGCGGCGGGCGTCGTCGGCGCAGCCGCCGTGGGACGCGCCATCGGCAGCCTGAACCTGGTGACGTTCGACGTGGGCGGCACCAGCACGGACGTCTCGCTGGTATGCGAGGGCCGTCCGCTCTTCACGTCGCACCGCCACGTCGCCGGGTATCCGGTCAAGACACCCATGGTCGACATCCACGTCATCGGCGCGGGCGGCGGCAGCATCGCCTGGCTGGACGACGCTGGCGCGCTGAAGGTCGGGCCGCATAGCGCGGGCGCGGTGCCCGGTCCCGTGGGCTACGGCCGCGGCGGCCAGGAGCCGACCATCACGGACGCCGAAATCGCGCTGCAACGGCTCAATCCCGCCGCGCTTCTGAACGGCCGCATGCCGGTGTACGCAGATGCCGCGCGCGAGGTCATCCGCAGCCGCGTCGCCGAACCGCTGGGGCTGGACATGGAGGCGGCCGCCGAGGGCATCCTGCGCATTGCGGCGGCCAACATGAGCCGTGCGATCCGTGCGGTGTCCACCGAACGCGGCTACGACCTCTCGCGCTTCGCGTTGTATGCGTACGGTGGCGCAGGCCCACTGCATGCGGTGGAAGTGGCCGAGGAATGCGGCATCCCCGTCGTCATCGTGCCGCAGGAGCCGGGCACGATGTGCGCGCGCGGCATCCTGCTCACGGATATCTCTTTCGACTTCGTGCAAAGCGAGATCTCGCTGGCCGATGCGGACAGCTGGCCCGCGATCTCCACGATCTTCGACGGTCTGCGCACGCAGGCCCAGGACTGGCTGGCATCCGAACGCGTCGATCCGTCGCTGCGCGTGTGCCACAGCGCCATCGACGCGCGCTACGAGGGCCAAAACTTTGAAGTGCAGGTCAGCCTGGACGACACCGGTGCGGGCGGCTATGCGGAATTCGCGCGCCGCTTCGCCGAGGCGCATGAGCGGGAGTACGGCTACACCGTCGACGACCGCAAGGTGCAGATCATCAACTGCCGCATGCAGGCCGTGGGACAGGTGGTGAAGGCGCCGCTTGCGCCAAGACACGTGGGCGGCACGTTGGAGGACGCGGCGCGGGGCCAGCGCAAGGCTTACTTCGGTCCGGCGCATGGCTGGCGTGAAACGCCCGTCTATGACCGTGACCGCGTGCCGACCGGCGCGCGCTTCACGGGACCCGCGCTGCTCGAGGAAATGAGCTCGACCACGGTGGTGGGCGTGGGCCACGAGGCCAGCGTCGATGAGTACGGCAACCTGATCATCCGCCTGCAAGGAGGCTCGCATGACCAAGCCTGATTCCGTTCAATCCCGCGCCGCGGACGCCACGCCCACGCTGGCGGATCCCATCGGCATGGAGGTCTTCTGCAACCGCCTGCTGTCCATCACCGAGGACATGAACAACACGCTGGTGCGCGCATCGTTCTCGACCAACATCAAAGAGCGTAAGGATTGCTCGGTGGCGCTGTTCGACGCTGCCGGACGGCTGGTCGCGCAGGGCACGCAGATTCCGCTGCACCTGGGCTCGCTGGACGGCGCCATGCGCGCCATCCTGCGCACGTTCCCGGCTGACCAGATCCGCGACGGCGATGTGTATATCTGCAATGACCCGTATCTGGCGGACGGCAGCCACCTGCCCGACATCAACATCATCACGCCGGTGTTTTGGGACGGCGTGTTGCGCTTCTTCGCGGCCAACATCGCGCACCATTCCGACGTGGGCGGTGCGGTGCCCGGCTCGATCGCCGGGGGCCTGAAATCGATCTTCGAGGAAGGAATCCGCATCCCCGCCTGCCGCATCGCCCGCGCGGGCGAGACCGACGAAGACCTGCTGCGCCTCATCTGCGCCAACACTCGCGACCCGGAAGAGCGCGTGCTCGACCTGCGCGTGCAGATGGCCACCAACCGCCGAGGCGCGGCCGCCGTGCAGGGCTTGATCCGCCAGATGGGACTGGAGGCGGTGCTGCGGTCGGTGGACGACGTCATCGCGTACACGCGCAAACGCCTCTTGAACCGCATCGCGGAATTGCGCGCCGGCAGCTATACGTTCCGCAGCGATCTGGACGACGACGGCATGGGCGGTGACCCGGTCCCCATCCAGGTGACGCTGACGGTCAGCGCGGACAACCTGCACTTCGACTTCGAAGGGTCGGGCAAACAGGCGCGCGGCGCCATGAACCTGCCCTTCAACGCGTTGCGCGCCTGCGTGTACTACGCGGTCAAAGCGCTGCTGGATCCGGACCTCGCACCCAATGCGGGGTTGTTCGACCCCATCACGTTGTCGGCGCCGGTGGGCACCATTACCAATCCCGAACACCCGGCCGCGGTGGGTGCGCGGTCCATCACCGCACAGAAGGTGGCCGGCGCCATCTTCGGCGCGTTCCGCGGCCTGCTGCCGCCCGAAAAGACCATGGCGTCCAGTAACGACTGCTGCCCCGCCATCGTGTTCTCGGGCCGCTGGCGCGAGCGCGCGGGCCATTTCGTGTATCTGGAAACGCTGGGCGGCGGCGCGGGCGCGCGCTTCGATGCGGACGGCATGGACGCGGTGCACGTGCACATGACCAACACGTCGAATCTACCCGTCGAAGCGCTGGAGAACGAGTATCCGCTGCTGATGGACGAGTACGCGATGATCCAGGACTCGGGCGGTGCGGGCCGCACGCGCGGCGGCATGGCCATCGCCAAGCAGATCCGCGCCGTGGGACCGGGCATCGTGTTCTCGGCCCGCTCGGACAGCCACACCGTCGGCGTGGCGGCGGGCGTGGACGGCGGACGCGACGGACGACGCGCGCGGCTGATCCGCAATTTCGGCACGCCGCAACAAGAGGAGCTGTTCTCCAAGACCGCGAACATTGCGCTCGAAGCCGGTGAGAGCGTGCGCATCGAAACGCCTGGCGGCGGTGGCTATGGCGCGCCTTCGGCGCGGCCGCGGGCGCGCGTGGCGCAGGATCTGGCGGACGGCAAGATCAGCGCCGACGCGGCGCGCGCGGACTATGGCTTGTCCGCGTGAGCCGCGCTGCGCATCAACTGACGTTGAGCGTCATCGAGTACTTCATCTTGTCGTGCGGAAACGTGGTTATGGTGGCAAGCAGCAGCACGCCGCCATCGCCGTAGTAGCGGCGCGTGATGACGAAGCCCGGTGTGCCCGTGTCGACCTGGAGTTGCTTTGCGATCGCCGCGCCGATGGGCGTGGCGGAGAACTCCTGGTTGACCTCGGTGATGCGGTCGCCAAAGTGGTCCTCGATCAGGCGCAGCAGCGAGATCCGCGACTTCACGTCCACTCGCACGTCGGAATGCGCCGGGTCCGCGTAAATGAGCGTGCAGGCGGCGGCGACGTCGGGATCGTCCAGAGTCTTGATGGAGTTGATGTGCAGCCACTGCTGGCCGGCCTCGCAGCCCAGCGTTTCAGCCAGCCGCTTGGTGAGCTTGACGGTGCGCACGTCCTGCACCAGCAGCGCCGCGTTGCGGGCGTACTGCAGCAGGTCGGGGAACTGCGAGATGCGCTGCGTGAAACGCGTGGTGGCGCGCGCCGTTTCCACGCGCGTGCCCACGCCCGGACGGCGCGACACCACGCCGGCAACGGTCAGCATGCGGATGGCTTCGCGGATCGTGTGACGGCTGGCGCCGAACTGTTCGCACAGCTCGTGTTCCGTCGGCAGCAGCGTCATCACGGGGTAGCGCCCCGAGCTGATGTCCTGCGACAGCGATTGATAAATGCTCTTGTAGCGCGGTCCGCCCGCCACGTCGGCCGGGAGCGCCGCGCCAGGCCGGCCGCGCGCTTCCCGCTCCCCGCCGGAACTGGCAGCGCGCTCGGAAGATCGGGTCATGAGGGGAGCCTCCTTGATTGGTTTTATAGGGTTTGTCCGGACAATAACCGATTGACAAGGCAGTCTTGCCGGATCCATTATTTGTCCGGACATTCATGTACGGACAAATTGTACGGCGGACATGAAGTCGCCGGGCAACAAATCAGTCGGTTCTTGCAGTTCTCTTCCAAAATTCGGGGGTTCTCATGAGCAAGGTACTTGCAGTGCTCGCGGCCGCGGCGGTAGCAGCCGGGCTGGGCGCAAACGCACAGGCGCAGCAGAAACTGGTGGTCGCCGGCTACGGCGGCTCGTTCGAAGACATCATGCGCAAGGACATCTTTCCGCCCTTCGCCAAACAGCACGGTGTCGAGCTGGATTACGTCGCCGGCAACTCCACCAACACCGTTGCGCGCCTGCAGGCGCAGAAGAGCAACCAGCAGATCGACGTCGCCATCATCGACGACGGTCCCATGTACCAGGCCATTGCGCTGGGCTTTTGCGAACCCATCAAGAACCTGCCCGCCGACGACATCTACACCACGGCGCGCTACAAGGACGACAAGGCGGTTGCCATCGGCATCGTCGCCACCGGCATCATGTACAACAAGAAGGTCTTCGACGAGAAGAAATGGGCGCCGCCCACGTCGTGGAAGGACCTGAAGGATCCCAAGTACAAGAAGCAACTCGTCATCCCGCCGCTCAACAACACCTACGGCCTGCACACGCTGGTGGAATATGCGCGCGAAGGCGGCGGCGGCGAAAAGAAGATCGACCCTGGTTTCACCACGTTCAAGAACGAAGTGGGTCCCAACGTGCTGGTCTATGAGCCCTCGCCCGGCAAGATGACCGAACTCTTCTCCAGCGGCCAGGCCACCATCGCGGTCTGGGGCAGCGGCCGCGTCAAGGCGTTTGCCGACACCGGCTTCCCCGTCGGCTTCGTCTACCCGCAGGAAGGCGCTTACGCACTGCTCTCGTCCGTGTGTCCGATCGCCAAGTCCAACGCCAATCCGAAGGCGCAGGCGTTCGTGGAATACCTGGTGTCGCCTGAGGTTCAGGAGAAGCTCGCCTCGGCTTACGGCTATGGGCCGGTTAACAAGAAAGCCAAGGTGGCTGACGATCCCCGCGTGCCGCTGCCCATCGGCAAGCGCGCCGCCGATCTCATCGTGATCGACTGGGACACCGTCAACCAGAACCGGGACGACTGGAACAAGCGCTGGACGCGGGAAATCGAGCGCTGACTGCGTGTGCTTAAGGGCGGCGCTGGCGCCGCCCACCGGGAGCTTTCATGACCTATCTCGTGCTGGACCGCCTGAGCAAGCGCTACGGCGACACCACTGCCGTTGAAAACCTGAGCCTGTCCGTGAAGCAAGGCGAGTTCATCTCGTTGCTTGGCCCGTCCGGCTGCGGCAAGACCACCACGCTGCAGATGATCGCGGGCTTTGTCGAGCCGTCCGGCGGCAGCATCGTGCTGAACGGCAAGGACGTCAGCAAGGTCCCGGCCAACAAGCGCGGGCTGGGCATGGTGTTCCAGAACTACGCGCTCTTTCCGCACATGACCGCGGCCGAGAACGTGTCGTTCGGCCTGGAGATGCAACGCGTCAAGAAAGAGGAGCGGCTGGCCCGCGTGGCCGACGCGCTCAAGCTCGTGGGCCTGGCGCATCTGGCCGACCGGCATCCGGCGCAGATGTCGGGCGGCCAGCAGCAGCGCGTCGCGCTGGCACGCGCGCTGGTCATCCGTCCCAGCGTGCTGCTGCTGGACGAACCGCTCTCCAACCTGGACGCCAAGCTGCGCGAAGAAATGCAGCTTGAACTGCGCAGCATCCAGCGCACCGTCGGCACCACCACCATCCTCGTCACGCACGACCAGTCCGAGGCGCTGGCGCTGTCGGACCGCATCGTTGTGATGAACCAGGGACGCGTCGAACAGGTGGCCGAACCGTTCGCCGCATACGAAGGCCCCGCCAGCCATTTCGTCGGCGGCTTTCTGGGCAAGGCCAACGTCTTCACCCCGCAGGCCGAGCAGTACGAAGGCGAGATGCGCGCCCGCATCGGCGAGGCGCATATCGGTCTGGAAGGCGCGCCCGTGCCGCAAGGCGCCGTGATCGTGCGCCCCGAAAAGATCCTGTTTTCCGAACCCGCGGCCTGTGCATTGCCCGGCCGCATGAAGACGCGCGTGTTTCAGGGCAATCACTGGCTGTGCCAGGTGGAAACGTCGGTTGGCGAAGTCATGGTGATCCGTCAGAACGACGGGGTGCCGGTGCCGGCCGAAGGCGAGCCCGTGCATCTGCGCTGGCGCGCGCAGGACATGTGCACCGTCGATCCGGCCGCTGCGCCGCAAGGTAAAGCGTCATGACCGCGCGCACCAATCCGTGGGTGCTCAGCGCGCCGGCGCTGGTGGTGTACGCCACGTTCCTCGTGGTGCCGATGGCGCTGGTGTTCCTGATCAGCTTCTTCGACTTCCAGTTTTATGGCGGCATGCAGGCCACCTTTACCTGGAAGAACTACATCGAAATCTTCTCGGACGGCTACTACTACGAGATCTACGCGCGCACGTTCGGCGTTGCCGCGGCCGTGACGGTCGCGTGCCTAGTGCTGGGCACGGCCGAAGCCTACGTGCTGTCGCGCATGGCCAATCCGTGGAAGGGCCTGTTCCTGATGGTGGTGCTGGGGCCGCTGCTGATCTCGGTGGTGGTCCGCACGCTGGGCTGGGCGCTGCTGTTCGGCTCGACCGGTCTGATCAACAAGGCGTTGATGGGCATCGGGCTGATCTCAACGCCCATCGACCTCATGTACAGCAACCTGGGCGTGGGCATTGCGCTCACGCACGTGCTGGTGCCCTTCATGGTGATCTCGGTGTGGGCGTCCTTGCAGCGGATCAACCCGGCCACCGAGGCCGCCGCGCTGTCGCTGGGCGCCAGCCAGTTCACCGTGATCCGGCGCGTGATCGTGCCGCAGGTGATGCCCGGCATTCTGTCCGGCGCGATCATGGTGTTCGCGATGGCAGCCAGCTCCTTTGCCACGCCCGCGATCATCGGCGGACGCCGCTTAAAGAACGTGGCCACCGCCGCGTACGACGAATTCCTGAACACGCTGAATTGGCCGCTGGGCGCGGCGCTGGCCGTGGTGCTGCTGGTGGCGACCGTGGTGGTGCTGCTGTCCGCCAACCGCATCATCGAGCGCCGCTACGGCGCGGTGTTCAACCAGGCCGGAGGCTGACATGCAATTTCGCAACGGCCCCATCGGCCTCGTCTTCCACACGCTGTTCATTCTCTTCATCCTGGCGCCCATCGTCATGGTGTGCGCGGTGGCGTTCACGTCCGAAGGCTTCATCTCGCTGCCGTCCGGCGGGCTGTCGCTGCGCTGGTTCCGCGCCATCCTGGACAACCCGCGCTTTGTGGATGCGTTCTGGTTCAGCCTGAGCCTGGGCACGCTGTCGGCCACGCTTGCCATTGCACTGGCCGTGCCCAGCGCGCTGGCCATCGCGCGCAACCGCTTCCCCGGTCGCGAGGCACTGGTGGCGTTCTTTCTGTCGCCGCTGATGATTCCGCACGTCGTGCTGGGCCTGGCGTTCCTGAAGTTCTTCACGACCGTGGACCTGGCCGGCACGTATTTCGGCCTGGTGGTGGCGCACGTGATCCTGGTCATGCCGTACGCGCTGCGGCTGGTGCTGGCGTCGGCGGCGGGCATCGACCCGGCGCTGGAGCGGGCGGCGCAATCGCTGGGCGCGTCCAACTGGACGGCCTTCCGGCGCGTGGTGCTGCCGCTGCTGTTGCCGGGCGTGGTGAGCGGCTGGGTGATCGCGTTCATCACCAGCTTCGATGAGCTGACGATGTCGATCTTCATCGCCTCGCCGTCGACGACAACCTTGCCGGTGCGCATCTTCCTGCATATCGAAGACACCATCGACCCGCTGGTCACAGCGGTGTCGGCGGTGCTGATCTACGTAACCATCATTGCCATATTCATCCTGGACCGCGCCGTCGGTCTGGAGAAGCTGTTTGTAGGAAAGGGACGCTGATGACGGACGAGAAAGAACTGGCGCCGCGCGCGCCCGTGCACCGCGGCATCTACGATGCGGTGGTGATCGGGGGCGGGTTGGTCGGGTCGGCCGTGGCCTACGGGCTGCGGCGCGAACTGGACCACGTGGCCGTGCTGGACGAGGGTGACGTGGCCTACCGGGCCTCGCGCGGGAACTTCGGGCTGGTGTGGGTGCAGAGCAAGGGGATGGGGCTGCCGCGCTACGGCGCGTGGACCATGACCTCGGCCAAGGGTTGGCCGCAACTTGCTGCCCTGCTGCAGGAAGAGACCGGGGTCGACGTGCATCTGGAGCAGCGCGGCGGCCTGCATGCGCTCTTGAGCGACGAAGAGGTCGAGGCGCGCACGCGCTTCATGACCACGCTGCTCGCGCAGCCGGGCATGGCGCAGTACGACTGGAAGATGCTGGACCGCGCCGAAGTCGCGGATCTGGTGCCGGGCATCGGCCCGGAAGTGCGCGGCGCGACGTGGACGCCGGTGGACGGCATTGCGAATCCGCTGAAGCTCCTGCGCGCGTTGCACATGAGTTTTGCACAGCGGGTTGTGGATTACCTGCCGCAGCGGCCGGCGCAGAGTATCCGGCTGCGTGACGGCGTGTTCGATATCGCGACCCCCAGCGGCACGGTGCGCGCGCACAAGGTGGTGCTGGCCTCGGGGCTGTCCAACAAGCAGCTGGGCGAACAGGTGGGACTGGACGTGCCGGTGCGTCCGCAGCGCGGCCAGATCGTCGTGCTGGAGCGCACACGCCGCATGCTGGAAACCCCCTTGTCCACGCTGCGCCAGACCGATGAAGGCACCTGGCTGATCGGCGATTCGCAGGAAGAGGCCGGCTATGTGGACAACCTGGTGGGCCTGCCGATCCTCGGCACGCTGGCCGACCGCGCGGTGCGCACGTTGCCCGCGCTGCGCGATGTGCGCGTGGTGCGCAGCTGGGCGGCGCTGCGCGTCATGTCCAAGGACGGCTTTCCGATCTATCAGCAATCCGAAACGTGTCCGGGGGCGTTCGTCGCCACCTGTCACAGCGGCGTGACGCTTGCCGCCGCACACGCGCTCAATCTGGCGCCCATGATCGCCGCCGGCAGCCTGGCCGACGACATGGCGCCCTTCTCGACCCGGAGGTTTCATGTTCAAGCGGCTTGACGAGGCGCAGCGGCAGGCGCAGGGCGCGCCGGTGCGGGTAACGGTGAATGGGGCCGAGATGCTGTGCCGTCAGGGCGACAGCGTCGCTGCCGCCTTGTTTGCGGGTGGCGTGCAGGCCTGTCGCGATACGGCGGTCAACGAGGTGCCGCGCGGGCCGTACTGCATGATGGGCGTCTGCTACGACTGCCTGGTCACCATCGATGGGCAAGCGAACCAGCAGGGCTGCATGACGCCCGTGCGGGATGGAATGAAGATCGAGCGCCAGTTGGGTGCGCGCAAGGTGCAGGCATGATCGACACGACGCAATGCGATTTGCTGGTGGTGGGCGCAGGCCCGGCAGGTCTCGCCGCCGCAACGCTGGCCGCGAACCTGGGCGTGAACACCGTGCTGCTGGACGAGCAGCCCGCGCCGGGCGGCCAGATCTACCGCGCCATCACCACCACGCCGGTCACCGATCGCGGCATCCTGGGCGAAGACTACTGGCACGGCGCCACGCTGGTGCCGCCGTTTCAGCAGTCCGGCGCGCGCTACGTGCCGGGCGCGACGGTGTGGGCCGTGGCCCAGCGCACCGCGCCCGAATCAGCGGAAGGCTTCGAGGTGGCGTATTCGGTCGCGGGCGAAGCGCGCATCGTGCACGCGCGCCGCCTGCTGCTGGCCACCGGCGCGCAGGAGCGGCCGTTTCCGATTCCGGGCTGGACGCTGCCGGGCGTCATCACGGCGGGCGCCGCGCAGATCCTCTTGAAGTCTTCTGGGGTGGTGCCGTCCGATCGCACTGTGCTGGCCGGTTGCGGACCGCTGCTGTACCTGGTGGCCTGGCAATACCTGAATGCAGGCGTGAAGGTGGACGCGCTGCTGGAAACCACGCCGCCCGGCCGCCTGGGCCAGGCGCTGCCCAAGGTCTGGGGATTTCTGCGCTCGCCGTACCTGGGCAAGGGGCTGAAGCTGCTGCGCGCGGTCAAGGCCGCCGTGCCCATCGTCAAGGGCGTGACCGCGCTGGAAGCGCTGGGCGACGGCAAGCTGCAAAGCGTGCGCTACACGGCCGGCGGCGTCACCAAGACGCTGCCCGCCGATCAGCTGATGCTGCATCAGGGCGTGGTGCCCAACGTGAACCTGTCGCGCGCCGTGGGCGTGGCGCATCGCTGGAACGACGCGCTGGACTGTTGGGAGCCGGAGGTCGACGAGTGGGGCACAACGGCGGTGGACGGCATCGGCATGGCTGGCGACGGCGCGGGCATCGCGGGCGCGGTGGCGGCCGAGCACCGTGGCCGGCTGGCCGCGTTGCAGGCCGCGCATCTGCTGGGCCGCATCGACGCGCGCAAGCGCGACAGCGAGGCCGCCGTGCCGCGCGAGGCGCTGGCGCGGGCCGTGCGGGGCCGCGAGTTCTTCGACACGCTCTACAAGGCCCCTGAAGCGTTCCGGCGCCCCACCGGCGACACCATCGTGTGCCGCTGCGAGGAAGTCACCGCCGCGCAGGTGCGCGAGACCGTCAAGCTCGGCTGCAGCGGGCCGAACCAGATGAAGGCCTTCCTGCGCTGTGGCATGGGGCCGTGCCAGGGCCGCTTTTGCGGCCTGACGGTGGCCGAGATCATTGCCGAGGAACGCGGCGTGCCGACCGAGGAAGTGGGCTACTACCGGCTGCGTTTCCCGACCAAGCCGCTCACGCTGGGCGAACTGGCCTCCTTGCCGCAGACCGACGATTCGCGTCAGGCCGTCGTCCGCCTGAAGAAATGACGGGTGGACGCCATGACCGTTCAAACGCGGGCGGCTGAAGTCATCATCATCGGCGGCGGGCTGCACGGCAGCTCGGCCGCGCTGCATCTGGCGCGCGCCGGCGTGCGCGCGCTGGTCATCGAGAAGAACTATGTGGGGCGCCATGCCTCCGGCGTCAACGCGGGCGGTGTGCGCACGCTGTCGCGCCATCTGGCCGAGGTGCCGCTGGCGCTGGCCTCGCGCGAGCTTTGGTATCGCATCGGCGAGCTGGTGGACGACGACTGCGGCTTCGAGCAGCACGGGCAGGTGCGTGTGGCCGAGAACGAGGCGGATGCCGAGACGCTGCGCGCGCGGCTCAAGACCATGACGGACCACGGCTACACCCACGAACAGTGGATAACGCGCGAGGACCTGCTGGACCTGATTCCTGCGATTGCGCCGACGGTGCAAGGCGGCCTGATCGCGCGCGAGGACGCGGCGGCCGATCCCTACCGCACCACCCTTGCCTTTCGCATGAAGGCCGCTAGTCTTGGCGCGCAGTTTCTCGAAGGCGTGCGCGTGCAGAGCGTGGCGCGGCACGACGGCCAATGGCGTGTGGAGACGGACGCCGGCGTGTACACCGCGCCGCAGGTGCTGAACTGTGCGGGCGCGTGGGCCGACCGGATCGCCGCGCAATGGGGCGAGCCGGTGCCGCTATTGCCTATCAGTCCCATGATGCTTGTCACGCTGCGCATGGACCACTTTCTGGATCCCGTGGTGCTGGGCACAGGCCGCGCGCTGTCGTTCAAGCAGCGCACCAACGGCACCGTTCTGATCGGCGGCGGCCGGCGTGCGTGGGTGGACCGCGACGCCGAATGGACCGAGCTGGATTTCCGCTCGCTGGCCGAAGGCGCGCGCACGGTGGTCGACCTGTTTCCGCACATGCGCGATGCGATCGTGAACCGGGGCTGGGCGGGAATCGAAGCGGCCATGCCCGACGAGATTCCCGTGATCGGCCGCAGCAGCCGGCACGAGACGGCCTTTCACGCGTTCGGGTTTTCAGCGCACGGCTTTGAGCTCGGGCCCATCGTCGGCCGCATCATGGCCGACCTGATCACGACCGGCGCGACGGACCTGCCGATCACCCCATTCCGGATCGAACGTTTCTCGGATGCCGGCCTGGCATCCGGTTCATCCACCAAGGAGCAACACCAATGAACGATATCGTGCGCAAGGAAACGAACGAGCGCCTGTCCCGCATCGTGATTCACGGCGACACCGTGTATGTGGCGGGCGTGACCTCGAATGCGGAAGGCGGCATCGCCGCGCAGACGCGCGACGTGCTGGCCAAGATCGACGGCTATCTGAAGCAGGCGGGCACGGACAAGTCGCGCCTGTTGACGGTACAGATCTGGCTCAAGGACATCGAGCGCGACTTTGCCGGCATGAATGCGGTGTGGGCGGAATGGGCGCTGCCGAAGGCAATGCCCACCCGCGCCACGTGCGAGGCCAAGCTGGCCTCGCCTGATCTGCTGGTGGAGATCATCGTGACGGCCGCTGCGCGGCCGGCGTATGTCAGCGGGCCGACGTCTGAAAGCTGACTTCGCCGGGACGGCCCGGCAGGTTCAGCGTGGCGGTGGCCGGCGGCGTGGTCGCCACCACCTTGCCGGCGCGCAGCACCATCAGGCGCGTGGCGCGCAGGCGCAAGGCCTCCACGGCGTCGCGCGCCTGCAGCAGCACCAGGTCGGCGCGCTTGCCGACTTCCAGGCCCGTCTCGTCCAGGCCAAGAATCCTGGCAGGCGTGGTGGTGACCGCTTCGAAACAGGCGCACATGGCGTCCTGTCCCGTCATCTGGCCGACGTGCAGGCCCATGTGCGCAACTTCCAGCATGTCGCCGGAACCCAGGCTGTACCACGGGTCCATCACGCAGTCGTGGCCGAAGGCGACCGGCACGCCCGCCGCCATCAGTTCCGGCACGCGCGTCATGCCGCGGCGCTTGGGGTACGTGTCGTGGCGGCCCTGAAGCGTGATGTTGATGAGCGGATTGGCAATCGCGGAGACGCCTGCCTCGCGAATCAGCGGGATCAGCTTGGACACGTAGTAGTTGTCCATCGAGTGCATGGACGTCAGGTGCGAACCCGTCACGCGGCCGTGCAGGCCAAGCCGCTGCGTGTGGTACGCCAGCGTCTCGATGTGGCGTGACAGCGGATCGTCGCTTTCGTCGCAGTGCATGTCCACGCGCAGGCCGCGTTCGGCCGCCAGTTCACACAGGATGCGCACGGATTCGGCGCCGTCCTGCATGGTGCGTTCAAAGTGCGGAATGCCGCCCACCACGTCCACGCCCATGTCCAGCGCGCGCTTCAGGTTGTCCAGCGCGCCGGGCGCGCGCAGCACGCCGTCCTGCGGGAAGGCAACGAGTTGCAGGTCCAGGTAGGGTTTGACCTTCTCGCGCACGTGCAGCAGCGCTTCGGTCGCCAGGAGGCGCGGATCACAGACGTCCACGTGCGAGCGGATCGCCAGCAGCCCGCGCGCCACGGCCCAGTCGCAATAGGCCAGTGCGCGTTCCACCAGCGCTTCCTGCGTCAGGAGCGGTTTCAGTTCGCCCCACAGCGCGATGCCCTCGAGCAGCGTGCCCGACTGGTTCACGCGCGGCAGTCCGAAGGACAGCGTGGAATCCATGTGGAAGTGCGCGTCGACAAAGGGCGAGGTCACCAGCTGGCCGGCGGCGTCCACGGTCTGCGCGGCTTCGGCCTTCAGCGCCGGTTCCAGCGCGGTGATGCGGCCGTCGGCCACGCCGATGTCGATGTTCGTGCGGCCGTCGGGCAGCGTGCAGTTCTTGATGATCAGATCGAGCATGTTGTTCTCAGCGGTTTAGCGTTCGCCCTTGCGGTAGGGCTTCATCAGGGCCTGCGGGTAGGCGGCGCGGCGCGCCATGAACACCAGGGCCAGGATGGACAGGATATAGGGCAGCATCAGGTACACCTGATACGGCAGTTCGGGCAGGCCCGGCAGCGCCGCGCCGCCCTGCTGCAGGCGCAACTGCAGCGCATCGAAGAAGGCGAAGATCAGCGCGCCCAGCAGCGCCTTGCCCGGCCGCCACGACGCAAACACCACCAGCGCCACGCAGACCCAGCCGCGGCCGTTGACCATGTTGAAGAAGAACGCGTTGAACGCGGCCAGCGTCAGGAAGCTGCCGGCCACGCCCATCAGCGCCGATCCGGCCACGATAGCGCCGATACGCAGGCGCGTCACGGACAGACCCTGGCCTTCGGCGGCGGCGGGGTTCTCGCCCACCATGCGCACGGCCAGGCCTACCGGCGTGCGATTCAGCACCCACGCAAGAATCGGCACCGCGGCCAGCGCGATCAGCGTCATCGGCGTCTGCCCGGCCAGCACGGGGCCGATCAGCGGAATGCCGTCCAGGAACTTCATTTCGGCAAACGGCGTGATGGTCGGCGGCGTGGACACGCTGGGGAACGTGACCCGGTACGCGAAATAACTCACGCTGGTGGCCAGCAGCGTCACCCCCAGGCCCGACACGTGCTGCGACAGGCCCAGCGGCACCGTCAGCACGGCGTGCAGCAGGCCGAACACGGCGCCGGCCAGCGCGGCCGCCAGCACGCCCACGTACAGCGGCGCGCCCAGGTAGACGACCAGCCAGCCGGTGAAGGCGCCGGCCACCATGATGCCTTCGATGCCCAGGTTCAGCACGCCGGCGCGTTCGCACAGCAGCACGCCCAGCGTGCCCAGTATCAGCGGCGTGGCCAGGCGCAGCACGGCCACCCAGAAGGCCGAGGAACTCATCAGATCCATCCATTCCATGGCGTGCTCCTCAAGCCTTGTTGCGGCGCAGGCGGTACTGCGCGAATAGCGTCGCGACCAGCATGGCGAGCAACGAGGTGGCGACGATGACGTCGGCGATGTAGTTGGGCACGGCGATGGCGCGGCTCATGCTGTCGGCGCCCACCAGCATGCCGGCCACGAAGATGCTGGCCAGGATCACGCCCAGCGGATGCAGGCCGGCCAGCATGGCGACGACGACACCCGTGTAGCCGTAGCCGGGTGACATATCCAGCGTGACGTAGCTGGTGCGGCCCGCCACTTCGATGGCGCCGGCCAGACCCGCCAGCGCGCCGGACAGCATGGCGGTGCCGAGCATCACGCGGTTCACCGGCAGGCCCAGAAAGCGCGAGGCGTGGGCGTTGGCGCCCACCGCGCGCATCTGAAAGCCGAAGACCGTGTAGCGGTTCAGCAGCCACAGGCCCAGCGCCAGGCCCGCGGCCCACAAGAGGCCCGTGTGGGCGCGTGTGCGTTCGATGAGCTTGCCCAGTTCCAGGTCGCCGTTCAGCGCCACCGACTGCGGCCAGCCCATCGCCATCGGGTCCTTCATCGGGCCGTCCAGCATCATCGACACGAACAGCAGCACGATGAAGTTGCCGAGCAGCGTGGTCACGACCTCGTCGACACCAAGGCGGGTTTTCATGATGGCCGGAATCAGCAGCAGCAAGGCGCCGGCCAGCGCGGCCGCCAGCATCATGCCGCCGAACAGCACCGGCACCGGCAGGTCAAAGCCCGTGCCGCCGTGCAGGCCGCCCACGGCCACCGCCGCCAGCGCGCCCAGATATAGCTGCCCTTCGGCGCCGATGTTGTAGAAGCGCGCGCGGAACGCCACGGCACAGGCCAGGCCGGTCAGCATCAGCGGCGTGGCGCGCGTCAGGGTTTCGGACAGCGCAAAGCGCGTGCCGAATGCGCCTTCGAACAGCAGCGCGTAGGTGCGGCCGACGGGGGCGCCGGCCCAGGCCACCAGCAGCGTGCAGACCGCCAGCGTGAAGAGGATGGCCGCAATCGGCGCCAGCGCCAGCGCAAGGCGGCTGGGCTCGGGGCGGCGTTCCAGGATCAGTTTCATGTGATGCTCAATAGTGAAGAAAGCCAGGCGAAACGGTGCAGACCGTCATGCCCGGGTTCCCGTCATGGCCAGGCCGACGGTGGCGGGCGTCCACTCGGCCACCGGCTTGATCGCGACCAGCTTGCCGCCGCACAGCACGGCGATGCGGTCGGCCAGCGCGAAGATCTCTTCCAGGTCCTCGGACACCAGCAGCACGCCGGCGCCGCGCGCGCGGGCGGCCAGCAGCTGCTCGCGCACGTAGGCGACCGCGCCGATGTCCAGGCCCCACGTCGGCTGGTCGGCCACGATAAAGCGCGGCTCGCGCGCCAGCGTGCGGCCCAGGATCAGCTTCTGCATGTTGCCGCCCGACAGGCTGCGCGTGCGCACGTCCAGCGAGGCGGCGCGCACGTCGAACTGCTTGGCCAGCGAGGCCGCGTAGGCCTTGCCGGCGCGGGCGCGGATCAGGCCGTGGCGCGCAAAGCGCTTGTCCTTCAGATCTTCGACGATGGCGTTTTCCCACAAGGGGCTGTCGCCGATCATGCCTTCGCCGTGGCGGTCTTCCGGAATGCGGCCCACGCGCGCGGCCGTCCAGCCGGCGGGCGTCGTGGGCGCGGCGGCGTGTTCCGGACCCAGCCGGATCGTGCCGTCCGAGGGCTGGCGCAGGCCGGTCAGCACCGACACCAGCGCCTGCTGGCCGTTGCCGGCCACGCCGGCGATGGCCACGATTTCATGCGTGTGGACCACGAGGTCCAGGCTGTCCAGGCGCGGCGCGCCGTCGCGGCTGTCGCGCACGGTGACCTGGGACAAGGTGACCACGGGCGCAGCCTGCTCGGCGGCAGTCGCGGCCTCGGCGCGCGGCATGACCACCTTGCGGCCCACCATCAGTTCGGCCAGTTCCGCGGGATTGGTGCCCGCGGTGTCGCGTTCCGCCACCAGCTTGCCCTGCCGCAGCACCGCCACGCGGCGCGACACGGCCATCACTTCGTCCAGCTTGTGCGAAATGAAGATGACCGCCAGGCCTTCGTCGACAAAGCCGCGCAGCGTCGCGAACAGATCCTGCACTTCCTGCGGCGTGAGGACCGCGGTGGGTTCGTCCAGAATCAGCACGCGGGCGCCGCGGTACAGCGCCTTTAGGATCTCGACGCGCTGCTTTTCACCGACTGACAGCGTGCCGACGCGCGCGTCCGGATCCACGCCCAGGCCGAAGCGCTGGCCGAGTTCCACGAGGCGCTTGCGCGCCTGGCCGCGGCCCGAGGCCAGCTTCCAGAGCGATTCGGTGCCCACCATGATGTTGTCCAGCACGGTGAGGTTGTCGGCCAGCGTGAAGTGCTGATGCACCATGCCGACACCCGCCGCCAGCGCGGCGTCGGGCCGGCCCGCGGGCAAGGGTTTGCCGAAGACTTCGATACTGCCGGCGTCGGCCACATAGTGGCCGAACAGGATCGACACCAGGGTCGATTTGCCGGCGCCGTTCTCGCCCAGCAAAGCCAACACTTCGCCCTGGCGGAGCGTCAGCGAGACATCGTCGTTGGCCGTGAGGCTGCCGAAGCGTTTGGTGATCCCCGTCAGTTGCAGGGCGAGAGGCGCTTGGTTCATCGTGCCGAGGACTTGGGTTCTTTGTCGTTGACCTTCACGGTGAAGCTGCCGTCCAGGATGGCTTTTTCCTTGGCCTGGACCTTGGCGATCAGGTCGGCGGGGATCTTCTGCTCGAAGGTGCCCAGCGGCGCGAGCGACGAGCCCTTGTGCTTCATCAGCGAATACTGGCCGAAGTCATCGGCCTTGAACGCGCCGGCCTTCACCTGCTTGAGGGCTTCTTCGATGGTCGGGATCATGCTCCACAGCGCCGAGGCCACCACCGTCTCGGGGTACTGCGGCTGCGTGTCGATCACGTTGCCGATGGCCAGCTTGCCGCGTTCCTTGGCGGCGTCCGACACGCCAAAGCGCTCGGCGTACAGCACGTCCGCGCCCTTGTCGATCATCGCGAAGGCGGCTTCCTTGGCCTTCGGGGGATCGAACCACGAGCCGATGAAGGTCACGGTGAACTCGGCCTTCGGGTTCACTTCCTTGACGCCTTCCATGAACGCGTTCATCAGGCGGTTCACTTCGGGGATGGGGTAGCCGCCCACCAGGCCGATCTTGCCGGTCTTGCTCATGCCGCCGGCGATCATGCCGGTCAGGTAGGCCGGTTCCTGGATGTAGTTGTCGAACACCGAGAAGTTGGGCTGCTGCGGCTTGCCCGACGAACCCATCAGGAAGGCGGTCTGCGGATAGTCCTTGGCGACCTTGCGGGCCGCGGCTTCAACCGCGAAGGCTTCGCCCACGATCAGCTTGTTGCCCTGCTCGGCGTACTGGCGCAGCACGCGCTCGTAGTCGGCGTTGGTGACGTTTTCCGAGAACGTGTAGTCGATCTCGCCGCGGTCGCGCGCGGCGGACAGCGCGATGTGGATGCGCGACACCCATTGCTGCTCGACCGGCACCGTGTAGACGGCGGCGACCTTGATCTTGGCGGGCGCCTGCGCCAGGGCCGCGCCCGAGAACAGCAGCGCGCCGGCGGCAGCGAAGGCCAGCTTGAGCAGGCCGCGGCGGGCGATGCCGCCGGCGGACGAAAGGGAAAGGGATTTCATGCAGGTGACTCCTACGCGGGGAAGGACAGGAAATGGAGGGATGGGGGGATGCCGCCCGCCGCACGGAGGCCGCTGCCGCCGGCAGTCGTGCCGGGCAGATCGTGCGTGAACGGGGGCGTGGGATCGGTCATCGGATGGGAGCGCCAGGCGGCGCACCCGGCCAAATGGTCGAGTTCTCAGCCTGTCCTGGCGAAGCAATATGTATGCCACGGGGCGTTCCCGCGACGAGGCGGGGAAACCTGATGGCCGGGCAGGATTATAGGCACCCTCGCGGGGAAGCGTGGCACCAGTTTGGTGCGTGGTGTCCCGATGGATGGACACCGGCGGGTCGTGCGACGCACTGCAATGGAACGCAGTGTTGCCGCGCGGACGGCAGGGTCTATGCCCCAGGCGCGAGGCCGCGCGCCTAAAATTGCGCGCATGAGCCGCGCCCGCGCCGCGCGCGGCAAGCTGGAAACCCCAATGCAAGATATTCAATTGCTGCTCGAACAGTACGGCGGGTGGCTCGTGTTCGCCAACGTCCTCATCGAGCAAGCCGGTCTGCCGGTGCCCGCCTACCCCATGATGATCGCCGCCGGCGCGCTGGCCGGCGCCGCCGGCTGGCTCGTGCCGCTGCTGGCCGCCACGGCCGCGTGCCTCATCGCCGACAGCCTGTGGTACTGGGCGGGAAGGCGCTACGGGTCGCGTCTGCTGGGCGTGGTCTGCAAGCTGTCGTTGTCGCAGGACTCGTGCATCCGGCAGACGCAGCGGCTGTACCTGCGCATCGGCGTGCGCGCGCTGCTGGTGTGCAAGTTCCTGCCGGGCGCGGGCGCGCTGTCCACCGTCATGGCCGGGCTGACCAACACGCCTTACCGCCGCTTCTTCCTCTATGACCTGGCTGGCGCGCTGATCTGGGTGGGCTCGGCGCTGCTGCTCGGCGGGCTCTTCCACAGCGTCATCAACGACGTGCTGGACATCCTGGGCACCTACGGCCCGATGGGGCTGGCGGTGTTGGCGGCCGTGCTGGCGCTCTACATCGTGGCGCGCTTTCTGCGGCGCAAGATCCTGCTGCGCAGCCTGCGCGTCATTCCACGGCTATCGGTCGACGAATTGATGCAATGGCGCCAGGACGGCCGCGAGGCGCTGGTCTTCGACGTGCGGCCCGAGGCGCAGCGCGATGCCGCGCGCATTCCGGGCGCAGTGGCTGTGGACCTGAAGCAGCCATTGCCAGCGCTGGACCCCGGCGCGATCGATTCCGACATCGTGGTCTATTGCGCGTGCCCGAATGAGGTGTCGGCTGCCCTGCTCGCCTCGCGGCTGCGCGCGGCCGGCTACCGCAAGATCTGGGCATTGCGCGGCGGCTACGAGGCCTGGGCGGAACGCGAACAGCAGGCTTGAGGCGTCGGATGACAGGCCTTGAGCGTCGAACCGCAAGCCTGAAGCGTCCAGCGCATGATCCATCGGCCGCCGCCAGTGCGCGGCGGCGTGGCCCGGGCGCATAATGCCCGCATCGGCCCGCGCGTGACGCGGGCAGCCAACAGGAGACAGGCATGCGGTTGTTGTTCTTGGGCGCCGGCGGCACCGGCGGATACTTTGGCGGTCGCGCGGCGCAGGCCGGCGCGGACGTGACGTTCCTGGTGCGCGAGCCGCGCGCCGCGCGCATCCGCGAACACGGTTTGCGCATCCAGAGCCCGCTGGGCGATGCCACGCTGCACCCCAAACTGGTTACGCAGCAGACGCTGCAGGAAAGCTATGACGTCGTCGTGCTGTCCTGCAAGGCCTACGACCTGGACAGCGCCATCGAGGCTATCCGCCCCGCCGTGGGACCGGACACCGCCGTACTGCCCATCATGAACGGCGTGCTTCAGTACGACGTGCTGGACCGCGAGTTCGAACCGCATCGCGTGCTGGGCGGCCTGTGCCAGATCAACGCCACGCTCGGCCCCGAAGGCGAGGTCGTCCACCTGGGCAAGCACGCCAACCTGGTGTTCGGCGAACGCGCCGGCCCCGCCCGCAGCGAGCGCTGCGTGGCGCTGGAGCAGGCGCTGGTGGGCGGCGAATACGTCAGCCGCCTCAGCGAAAACATCTATCAGGACATCTGGGAAAAGTACGTCATGCTGACGACGCTGGCCGCAGCCACCTGCCTGATGCGCGGCTCGGTCGGCGAGATCGCGTCCACCGACGACGGCGTCGACATCCTGCTCGGTCTGCTGCAGGAATCGCAGGCGGTGGCCGCAGCCTCCGGTCACACCGTGCGGCCCGAGGCGGACGCCACCGTGCGCAAGCTGCTGTCGGACCGCACCCAGCCCATGACGGCCTCCATGTTCCGCGACCTGCGCCAGGGCCTGCCCGTCGAGGCCGACCACATCGTCGGCGACATGGTCCGCCGCGCCCGCACGCTGGGCGTGGACGCGACTTACCTGCGTGTGGCCTATTCGCATCTGCAGGTGTATCAGGCGCAACGCGCCGCCCGCTGATCGCGGGGGCGGCCCCTGTTCAAGCGGGGCCGCCGGGCGCACACTGATCAGGCGTGGCGCTGCTGCGTGCACGCCCGGTCAATTCCCAGCCGCCCGCCGCCATCCACCGCATTGGTGCATGGATTGCAAAGAACTCTTCCTGTTTGACGGGTTTTTCGTTCGCATTTGACCGAATAGTATGGCTTTGCCTTGAGCCGGAGCCTGTTCCGCCGCAATCGTGCGGCACTTGGTTCCGGCCCATTCCTTCCTGGAGCAAGACCATGAAAATCGCATTGATCGGCATTACCGGGCGCGTGGGTTCGCGCGTGGCAGACGAATTGCTCAAGCGCGGCCATCAAGTGACGGGCATCGCCCGCACCCAAGGCGAAGTGAACGAGCAGCCGGGCCTGACCGTCCGCCAGGGCGACGCCACCGATCCCGAAGGCCTGACCCCCATCCTGGCCGGCCACGACGCCGTCATCAGCGCCACGCGCTTCGTGTCCGCCGACGCCAAGCCGCTGCTGGCCGCCGTCAAGAACGCCGGCGTGCCGCGTCTGCTGGTGGTGGGCGGCGCCGGCAGCCTGCTGGTCGCACCCGGCAAGATGCTGATCGATACCCCAGAATTCCCCGATGCCTACAAGCCCGAAGCCCGCGCGGGCGTCGTGTTCCTGGACACCCTGCGTCAGGAAAAGGTGCTGAACTGGACGTTCCTGTCGCCTTCGGCCATGTTCGAACCCGGCGAGCGCACTGGCACGTTCCGCGTGGGCGACGACCATCTGCTGGCCGACGACGACGGCAAGAGCTGGATTTCGATGGAAGACTACGCGATCGCCCTGGCCGACGAGATCGAGACGCCCCAGCATTCGCGCCGCCGTTATACCGTCGGATACTGATCCTCGGACGCGTTTGTTTGTAAACTGGCAGGCCGCCGATCGGCGTCATCTGAGTAGTCCTGTATGCGTAAGAAGTGGAAATCCTTGGCCGCCTGCCTGCTGGTCGCCGCCAGTTGCGTGGCAACTGCGCCGGCGCTTGCCGCCGCGCCGCAATCGAACAAGGAAATCGCCGTTGCGTTCTTCCGCATGATGTTCCAGGACCGCGACGTCGACGAGGCGGTCCGCCTGTATGTCGGCCCGAACTACACGCAGCACAATCCGTACATGCAGGACGGCGTCGGGCCGATGGTCGACTTTTTCCCGCGCTACTTCGAGCAGCATCCGCAGGCCATCGTCGAGATCAAGCGCGTCATCGCCGAGGGCGATCTCGTCATGATCCACAACCTGTGGCGCGATTCGCCGGAAGACCGCGGCCAGGCCGTGGTCGACATCTTCCGCGTCCAGGACGGCAAGATCGTCGAACACTGGGACGTCAGCCAGGAAATCCCCGAGAATCCCGCCAACAAGAACGGCATGTTCTAGGTGTCCATGATCGAACCCGTTGACCTGCCCCGCGCCTATCTCCTTCTGAACCACGGCCCGACCGTGCTGGTCACCAGCGCGCACGGCGATGCCCGCAATGTGATGGCCGCGGCGTGGGCCATGCCGCTGGACTTCAGTCCGCCCAAGATGCTGGTCGTGGTCGACAAGAACACCTGGACGCGCGAACTCATCGAAGCGTCGGGCGAGTTCGCGCTGTGCATTCCGTCGCGGGCGCAAGCGCGCGCCACGATGGTCGTGGGTTCGCAGTCCGGGCGCGACGACGACAAGTTCCATGCCAGCGGCCTGACGACGTTTCCCGCCAGCAAGATCGGCGCACCGCTTATCGAGGGTTGCCTGGGCTGGCTGGAATGCAAGGTCATTTCCGAACCGCACAACCAGCAGGCCTACGATCTCTTCATCGGCGAGGTCGTGGCCGCGTGGGCGGCGCCGGACGTGTTTTCCGGCAACCGCTGGCACTTTCCGGACGACGAGCGCCGGTCGGTGCACTACCTGGCCGGCGGCTCCTTCTTCGCCACCGGCGAAGCCTTCAACGTCGCCGATCCGGAGTAAGGGCCATGCGCAGTGTGTACCTGGCGGGTTTCGATGTCTTTCTGCCCGATGCCGTGGCACACGGGGAACGGCTCAAGACCTTGTGCGCCACCTACGGTTTCGAGGGCCTGTTCCCGCTGGACAACGCCGCGCCGCCGGAACTTGCCGGGCAGGCGCTTGCAGAATGGATCTACCGCGCGAACGTCGCGCTGATCCGTCGCGCCGACATGGTGATGGCAAACCTGAATCCGTTTCGCGGCGCCGAGCCTGATTCGGGCACGGCCTTTGAAGTGGGCTACGCGATCGCCTGCGGCAAGCCCGTGTGGGGCTACACCGCCCAGGCCGGCACGCTGATCGATCAGGTGGCGGTGGGGGCGGCGGCGGACGACGGCGCCTCGCGCATGGTCGACGCGCAAGGCCATACCGTCGAGGACTTCGGGCTGAATCTGAACCTGATGTTGGCGTGCAGCGCGCGCATCGTGACGGGCGGCCCGGCGGACTGCCTGGCCAGGATGGCGCGCGGCGCTTGAGTCCGGCGTCTGAGTCCGGCGCCTGAGTCTGGCAGCTAAGCGCGCGCCGGCTTCGCCTTTTTGGCGGCGCTGGCTGTCTTGATGGCTTTGGCCGGCTTGTTTGCGCTGACCGTCCTGGCCGCCTTCGGGGCCGCTTTGACTGCCTTGCTCATCTTGCCCGGCGCGGCGTTTCCAGACGCGCCCAGGTATCCCATGACCGCATCGACCACCGCGCCTTCCAACTGCTTGGGCGTGAAGCCCGCGGGCGGCTCGAGCGCGGCCGCGTGCACCAGCGACTCCATGATCCGCAACACCACGTAGGTAGCCAGATCCCGGTCTTGCTGCGCGACTTCTGCGCGGTGCAACTCCAGCAGATGCCGCATGCGGCGGTGGATGTCCTGGTCCGCACGGCTGTGCTCGTGCGGCTGGTCGAACAGCGGAAACTCCCTTTCCAGTACGCGGTGCAGCGCGGGCTCCAGCAGATGCGCGTGCAGCATCGCCTGCACGATCGCGCCCACGCGCTCGCGCAGCGTGGCTGCCGGGTTGCCGTTCAGCACGTCGTCGATCACGTCCAGCATCTGGTTGTCGTGCCGGTCATGCAGCGCGGCGATCAGCGCGTTCTTGTTGGGAAAGTATTGATAGAGCGAACCCACGCTCACGCCCGCCGTTTCCGCGATCAGATTCGTATTGGTGCCGGCATACCCGTGTGAGGCCAGAACCTGAGCCGTGGCCTGGAGAATGGTGTCGACGGTTTGCTGCGATCTGAGTTGGCGCGGTGATTTCCGGGGCTGGGGAATGACGGTCATGAGTGAGGCAAAGGGCGAGAATCAAACGTGAGCAATGGCTCATTGAATTGGCGGCACGCGATGACAGGCCGGCCGATCGTGGTCGGGCGCCGTGGCCACCAGGCGGCCATGGACCTGCATCGCTTCGCGCGAATTATGCCATCCGCTCATGCCCGCGATCGGGGCGCGCGCACTCGTTCAAATGCTCGTTCAATAACGCACCCTGTCGACGCCGCCCGCGGCCGGCGCAGCCGCGGGTGCGTTCGACGAGTGCGTTCAGACCGTCGCCGCCATCTCCAGCACTTCGTCGTCGATCGCTTCGGCTTGGCCGTCCTTGAGCTTTTGCAGGTGGTCGGCCAGTTCAGCGATCGTCAGCGCCACCAGCCCGTGCTCGGCGGCGTAGCGATCCAGCGCCGCGCCGCGCATCATCGTGCCGTCGGCATTCATCAGTTCGCACAGCACGCCCGCCGGGCGCATGCCGGCCAGCACGGCCAGGTCCACCGAACCTTCAGTGTGGCCGCGGCGCGTCAGCACGCCGCCCGGTTGCGCGCGCAGCGGGAACACGTGGCCGGGGCTGACGATGTCGTCGGGCTGCGCCGACGGCGAGATGGCGGCGCGGATCGTGGTGACGCGGTCGACGGCGGACACGCCGGTGCTCACGCCTTCGCGCGCCTCGATCGACACGGTGAAGGCCGTGGCAAAGCGGCTCTGGTTGCGCTGGACCATCGGCGGCAACTCCAGGCGATCCAGCGTGTCGCCGGGCAGGCACAGGCAGACGATGCCGCTGCCGTCGCGGATGAGCTGCGCCATGACGGGCACGGTCAGCTTGTCGGCCGCGACGATCAGGTCCGCTTCGTTCTCGCGGTCAAAGTCGTCCATGAGGATGACGGGACGGCCCAGGCGCAGATGATGCAACGCGCGCGACAGGCGCACGGCAAAGGGCTGCGAAGCCAGGCTGGGGATGGGGGACTGCTGGGTGAAGGCAACGTTGGACATTGAAACGCTCTCGCAAAAGGATGGGGCGAAAAACGTTTCAGGGCTAATCGACAGCCGAACGCAATACGGCCAGGCAAGGCGCAAACGCGCCCGGCGCAGCCGTGTATGTGCCGGCACATCTTCTCTCATCCGGACTATGACCGTCGGCCCTGGCATCTCACCAGATCTGCTGACCCCGGCCAAAGCTTGGCCGGGCGCTCGCGGGCTCGCCACATTGCATGGCATACCGCCGGTGGGGAATTGCACCCCGCCCTGAAGACGTACTGCATGTCGTGTTAACGACCGGTCGATTGTACGCCTGTCCGCAGCGCGGGGCTGAATATGCTTATTGCGGTTGGGGTCTTGGGAAATGGGGCGACGGGCCCCTTTTTCCGTCACGCGGCTTTGGCGGCCTCCGATGCTTCAGTTTTCGCGGTCTTGGCGGCGTTGGCTTTCCTGGCCTTGCCGGCATCGGTCTTGGTGGCCTTGTCCGCGTCGGCCTTCTTCGCCTTTTTCTTGGGGAGCGCCAGCATCGTGCCGCGGCAAGGCGGCGTGCCGCAGAGGCACTTGTAGCCTTCCTTCAGCGCCTTCGTGATGCGGCCGTCCAGGACCAGACCGTAGTCGTAGGACAGTTCCGTGCCGCGCGGAATGTCCTGCAGCGCCACGATGTAGACGCGCTTGCCGTGCTTGCCTTCCTGCGCCTCGCAGTTGGGCTGGCAGGAATGGTTGATCCAGCGCGCATCGTTGCCTTCGTCGCCACCGTCGATCACGCGGCCGGAGCTGAGCGCAAAGAAGAACGTGTGGAAGGGATCGTCCGGATTCGTGGGATGGCGGCGGTCGGCTTCCTTGGCGCTGATGCGCGCGCCGCCGTACTCGATGATGCGCGTGCCTGCAGGGATCTTGCGGGCGGCGAAGACGCCGTTGCCGTGCAGCTTGGAGCGGCGGACGGCATACCAGGGCTTGATCGGAGTGTCTTCGGTGGTCATTGAGGCTCGAGGGTGGCGGTGAGACGAAACAGAATTATATCGGCGGCTTTTTTGCGCGATGACAGGCGTATAGTTGGCGCCGCCTTGTCCCTTGCTTGATATTCATCATGATCGTCCGTCCGCGGCCCTCCGCGCTGGCTTTGTTCTTTGTACTGCGCGGTTCCATCATTCCGCGCATCCTCAGCAGGATCATCGTCATCACGGTGCTCTCCTGCGTGGTGGTGTGGATGTACCACCGCCAGTTCTTCTCGCCCGCGCATCTGACCGCGGTGCCCTTCTCGCTCTTCGGCCTGGCCCTGTCCGTCTTCATGGGCTTTCGCAACAACGTCTGCTATGACCGCTGGTGGGAAGCCCGCAAGCAATGGGGCGACCTCGTCGTGCAGGCGCGCAGCCTGGCGCGTGAAAGCGCGGTGCTGCTGGCGGCCAGCACCGCCAATCCGGTGCAGGAACGGCTGGTGCGGCGCTGCATCGGTTTCGGCTACGGGCTGGCGGCGCGGCTGCGCGGACAGGACATGGTCGAGGCCGTGCGTCCGTGGGTGCAGCAGGACGAACTGGATTCGCTGGCCGGCTGCCGCAACGTGCCCGATGCGCTGCTCTTGTCCATCAACCGGGATCTCGCGGCCTGCCTGCGGCGCGGGGAACTGACCGACATCCTGTATCAGGGGCTGACCCAGCGCGTCGCGCAGTGCGCCGCGATCCAGGCGGCCTGCGAACGCATCAAGTTCACGCCCTGTCCGTTCGCCTACTCGCTGCTGCTGCATCGCACCGCATGGCTGTTCTGCCTGCTGCTGCCCTTCGGTCTGGTGGGCACGCTGGAGTTCCTGACGCCGCTCGCGGTGACCATCGTCGCCTATACGTTCTTCGGCCTGGACGCGTTGGGCGACGAGCTGGAAGATCCCTTCGGCGCGGACGAAAACGACCTGCCGCTGTCGGCGCTGGCCCGTGTGATCGAGATCGATCTGCTCGAAGGGCTGGGCGTGCGGCCGCTGCCGGAGCCGGCAGTGCCCGTGGATTACGTGCTGCGCTGAGGACGTTGGAATGCCGGCCGTGGCGATGGGGCCGCCCATCGCGACTGGCGCCGCCCTACGCCACTGACGCTGCCCTATGCCAATGGCGCTGCCCTACGCCGCCGGCCCAGGCCCCGGCCCCGTCAGCGGCAGCTTGGTTTCCTTCAACCGGCGCAGCACGAAGCAGGACTTGCTGTGCCGGATCCCGGGGATGCGGTAGAGCTGTTCGCGCAGCAGGCGCTCGTAGTCCCGCGTGTCGCGCACGGCGATGCGGATGTAATAGTCATAGTCGCCCGACACCAGAAACGCCTCCAGCACCTCCGGTATTTGAGCCAGCGCGCGCCCGAATTCGTACAGTGTCTCTTCGCTGTGGCTTTCCAGCGTCACGTGGACGATGACCGTGTCCATGAAGCCCAGGCTGGCCGGATCGATGTCCACCGTGTAACCGCGAATCACCCCGGCGCTTTCCATGCGCTTGATGCGGTTCCAGCACGGCGTGGACGACAAACCGACCGCCGCGCCGATGTCGTTCAGGCTGGCGCGCGCGTTGTCCTGCAGCACCTTCAAAATGGCCAAGTCGAACTTGTCGAGGTTCATTTTCTTTGATTCCTCCAAATCAAAGATGAATTTACTCCGTTCGCCTGTTATCCGTGGAAAAGAAGATAAAAATTCTTCGAATCTACCAATAAGATGAATAGCATGAACGATCGCCTGCACCCCACCGCCGCCGCCGCCCTGGCCGCCACCGAAATCGCCACCGAAGCCGCCCCTGAAAACGGGGCGAAAATTCTGCTCGACACGCTGATTGCGCACGGTGTCGATACGGTCTTCGGGTATCCGGGCGGGGCGGTCCTGCCCCTGTACGACGCCCTGTACGCCGAGCCGCGGCTGCGCCACGTGCTGGTGCGCCACGAGCAGGCCGCCGTCCATGCTGCCGAGGGCTACGCCCGCACTACCGGCCGCACGGGCGTGGTGTTCGTGACGTCCGGCCCCGGTATGGCGAACACGACCTCGGGCCTCTTGGACGCCATGTGCGATTCGATCCCGGTGCTGTGCATCAGCGGCCAGGTGGCCACGGCGGCGATCGGCACCGACGCCTTCCAGGAATGCGACGCCATCGGCATCTCGCGTTCCGTCACCAAGTGGAACACCCAGATCCGCGCGGTGGACGACGTGGCCAGCGTGACGGCCCGTGCGTTTGAACTGACGCGCCAGGGCCGCCCCGGCCCGGTGCTGGTGGATTTTCCCAAGGACGTGCAGCTTGCCGTGCCGCGCGACAGCGATGGCCTTGACGCGCCGTCGCAGCACAAGCTGGCCGCGCTGCGCGCGCGCCGCCAGTCCGGCAAGCTGGCGGCCAAGCTGCCGCAGTCGGCCGTGCGCCGCGCCGCCGCGCTGATCGCGCAGGCCAAGCGGCCCATCTTTTACGGCGGCGGTGGCCTGGTGAATGCCGGCCCCGAGGCCTGCGAGGCATTCACCGACCTGGTGCGCCACACCGGCGCGCCCTGCACGCTGACGCTGATGGGCCTGGGCGCCTTCCCCGCGTCCGACCCGCAGTTCGTGGGCATGCTGGGCATGCACGGCACGGTCGAGGCCAACCTTGCCATGCACAACTCGGATCTCGTCGTCTGCATCGGCGCGCGCTTTGACGACCGCATCACGGGCAAGCTGTCGGAATTCTGCCCGCACGCCCGCAAGATCCATATCGACATCGACCCCGCCTCGATCAACAAGGTCGTGCGCGTGGACGTGGCGCTGGTCGGCGACTGCCTGCCGCTGGTGCGCGCGCTGCGCGCCGAGCTGGGCGACACGCCGCTCGAGCCCGCGCGCCTGGCGCCCTGGTTCAAGCGCATCGACGCCTGGCGCGCGCAGGACTGCCTGGGCTTCACGCCCGCGCCCGACGCCATCCTGCCCCAGCACCTGATGTCGCGCCTGAACGCCGCGCTGGCCGACCGCGATGCCATCGTCTCCACGGACGTGGGCCAGCATCAGATGTGGGCGGCGCAATACCTGCGCTTTGACCGGCCGAACCGTTGGTTGACGTCCGGCGGCGCCGGCACCATGGGTTACGGCGTGCCCGCCGCCATCGGCGCGCAGGTCGCGCATCCGGACAAGACGGTCGTCTGCGTCAGCGGCGACGCGTCGGTGCTGATGAACATCCAGGAACTGTCCACCGCCATGCAGCACGAGACACCCGTCAAGGTCGTGCTGTGCAATAACGGCTACATGGGCATGGTGCGGCAGTGGCAGGAACTGATCCATGGCGGCCGCTACAGCCACAGCTACAACGCGTCATTGCCGGATTTCGTGGCGCTGGCCCGGGCGTTCGGCTGGGGCGCGGCACGGGTGGATGATCCTGCCAAGCTGGATGCGGCGCTGGCTGAGTGCCTGGCGCATGACGGTCCGTACTTCCTGGACGTGGCGGTCACGGCGCAGGAAAACTGCTTCCCGATGATGCCGGCGGGGCATGGCCACCAGAAGATGATGCTGGCCGAAGGCGTCTGGTATCAGGACGAGACGACCTGAGACGTTGCCGGAGTGGGTGTCAGACGCCTTGCAGCCGCTGACACCCGCGCCGTCTCAAAACTGAATCGACAACCCGCCGTCCACCACCAGCACGTGGCCGTTCACATACGACGCCGCAGGCGAAGCCAGGAACACGGCGGCCCCCGCAATTTCCTCCGGCTCTCCCCACCGCCCCGTCGGATTGCGCGCGGCCACGCGCGGGCCGAACTGCGGGTCCGCGACCATCTCCGCATTGGTTTCCGTGGCAAACGTCCCCGGCGCGATGGCGTTGCTGGTGATGTAGTGCGGGCCGAACTCCGCCGCCAGCGCGCGCACCATGCCGGTCAGCCCTTGCTTGGCCGCGGGATACACCGCGTCGCCCGCGCGCGCCAGCTCGCCTACCACTGACGTAATCGCGATCAGCCGCCCGCCGCCCTGGCGCATCATGCGCTCGGCCGCGAACTTGGCCAGCAGCATGCCAGCTACCAGATCGGTGTCGATCAGCTCGCGGATTTCGGCTGGGCTGGTGTCGCGCAGCGTCTTGCGATTGCGCGCGCCCACGTTGTTCACCAGGATGTCCAGGCGCTCGTGCTCGCTGTCGATGCGTTCGAACGCCTCTGCCATCGCCGCGTCGTTGCTCACGTCAAACGGCAGCGGATGCGCGTCCAGCCCCGCGCCGGTCAGCTCACCCACCGCCGCGTTGACCGCTTCAACATTGCGCCCATTGATCAGCACGCGCGCACCACAGCCGGCCAGCGCCCGCGCAATACAAAAGCCCAGCCCGCGGGCCGAGCCGGTCACCAGCGCCACCTGTCCCGTCAGGTCGAAATTGCGCAGATACGGAAGTGTCTTCATCAATCGGGCCTCGCTCATTCCCGGAATTCCGGCGCCCAGTGCAAGAGCCGCCGTTCAATCCACGTCACACAGTAAACCAGCGCGATGCCGACAATGGACAGCAGCGTCACCGCCGCGAACATGTCGGTGGCGTTCAGCGTCGCCAGCGCGGTGATCATCAGATAGCCCATGCCCGTGGTGGAGCCCACGAATTCCGCCAGCACCACGCCGATCAGCGCGAAGCTGATGGCGTTGGGCAGCGCGGCAAACGTCCAGGCCGCCGCCGTCGGAATGCGCACGCGCCACAGGATCTGGCGCGGCGAGCCGCCCAGCGTGCGGCAGAAATCGACAAGCTCGCGTTCTACGCTGCGCCCGCCCTTGTAGGTGTTGAAGAACACCAGAAAGAACACGACGAACCACGACGTGACCACCTTGGACGCCAGCCCCAGCCCGAAGAACATGGTGATGAGCGGCACGAACGCGATCCGCGGCATGGAGTTGAACGCCACGATGAACGGGTTGAACACGTCGGCCAGAAAGCGGCTGCGGCTGAGCGTCATGCCCACCACGAAGCCGCTGCCCACGCCCACCACCAATCCGACAAGCGTGGCCTGCAGCGTCAGCCACAAATGCGGCCAGACCGAGCGCGGCCCGGGCTGCAGCCATTCCCACAACCGCACGGCCACGCGCGAGGGCTGGCTGATGAAAAACGGATCGAACAGCGTGTTCTGCGCAAACCACGGGATGCGCGTCAGCGTCTCCCACGAGCCCAGGATGACGGCAAGGATCAGGACCTGCCACAAGGTGATGCGCACGCGGCGCGCGACGGCGGCGCGGCGGTCCAGGCGTAGCTGGTCCTGCAGGGTATCAGCGGTATCAATCGAGGTCATGACGCGTATCGGTTCAGGCGGCGGCGCGGAACTGCTGGCCCAGCACGCTCCAGAGGCTTTGCACGTGGGAGACGAACTGCGGCGTTTCGCGCAGGGTGAAGACGTCGCGCGGATGCGGGATCTGGATGCGCTCGTCCAGCAGCACGCGGCTGGGCGGGCCGGACAGCACCACCACGCGATCGGACAGCAGGATGGCCTCGTCCAGGTCGTGCGTGACCATCACAATCGTCTGGCCCAGCTTGCGCCAGATCTCCATCAGCTCGCGATGCAGGTGCGTCTTGGTGTGCGTGTCCAGCGCGCCGAAGGGCTCGTCCAGCAGCAGGATGCGAGGCTCGACGGCCAGGCTCATCAAGAGCGCCACGCGCCGCCGCATGCCGCCGGACAACTGGTGCGGAAAGGCGTCGGCAAAGGCGCTCAGGTGGCCAAGTTCCAGCAACTCGGCGACACGCTTGGCGATCCGGTCGGCGGGCACGCCCTGAAACTTCAACCCCAGCGCCACGTTCTTCCTGACGCTGAACCACGGCAGCAGCGTGTCCTTCTGAAAAATGTAGCCCAGCGCCGGCGGCACCTGCCCGTCCACCACGCGCCCGTCCACCTTGATGGTGCCGGTGGTGGGACGCAGAAAGCCCGCCATCATGTTCAGCAGCGTGCTCTTGCCGCAGCCGGACGGCCCGACGATGGACACGAATTCGCCTTCGTTGATCATCAGGCTGACCTCGCCGACGGCGTGCGTCGTGCCCTGGCGCGACTGGTACGCCTTGCCTACCTTGTCCAGCGTAATCATCAAAGGCCCCGGGCTTTCCGCACGAAGCTCATGTTCACGCACTTGGCGTAGGGCACGGTCTTGATTTCTTCATTCGAGAACTGGCGGCCGTCGCCCATGATGGCCGTCATGCGGTTGTACGCGTCCTCGGTGATGATGTTGTCCTTCAGGAACACCGTCTCCTTGTAGACACCCAGCGTCTTCTCGATGGCGGGGCGTGGGAAGGCGCTCAGGTAATCGTCGTAGATCACGTCCGTAATCGCGGCCGCGCTGTTCGCCGTGATGAAGTCCTGCGCCTTGACCATCGCGGTCACGAAGGCCTGCACGACCTCGGGCCGCTTCTGGATGGTGTCCTGCAGCGTCAACGCCGCGATGCCGGGCACGTCGCCGCCCATGAACTCGTTCCACGACGCTTCCGTGGTGGCGTCGAAAATAGGCACGCCCCAACCTTCCTGGCGCGCCTGTTCCATCATCGACATGGTGGCCATGCTGGCGGCGACCGATCCGGTCTTGAGCGCGCCCAGCATGGTCGCCAGATCGCCCAGCGGGCGGATGTCGACCTTGTCGGCCACGCCGGCCTTCTGCATCAGGTACAGCGCCATCAGCCACGTGCTGGACTGCGGCTGCGTCGCGCCGACGCGCTTGCCCGCCAGGTCCTTTAGCGACTTGATCTTGCCGCTTTCAAAGTCTTCGCGGCGCACGATCACGTTGGCGTACGTCAGCTTGCGGTCAAAGCCGAACACCAGCGCGGCGGGCTTGCCCGCGATGGTCAGTGCGGGCGCGGCGGTGGCCGCCGTGGCGCCGAACACGATCTGGCCGGCGGCCAGCAACTGGTTGGTGCGCGGACCGCTTTGCGAATTCAGGTACTCGACCTCCAGGCCGCCTTCTCCGAAAAAGCCCTTCTTCAGCGCCACATAGCCGGCCGCGAAAAAGGGGTCGATGCTGCCCTGGCCGTACACGACCTTGCCGAGCTTGGGCTGCGCGAAAACGACGCGCCCATTGAGCAGGCTGATGCCGGCAAAGGCGGACGCAGCAGCCAGCACGCGGCGGCGGGTGGTGAAGTCGGAGCTACGGGTCATGTCGTCCTCGAAGTGTCTGGGTTGCAGCTGTTTGGCGTCAACAATACCCCAGCGATTGCTGCCCAACAATGGAAAACGCCCGGTTTCCCGGGCGTTCGGTCGAGCGACGCGGCGCAGATTACGCCGCGGTCTTCTTGGGTGCAGCCTTTTTCACGGCCTTCTTGGCGGCGGTTTTGGTTGCCGTTTTGGTGGCGGTTTTGGTCGCTGCCTTCTTGGCGGGCGCCTTCTTCGCAGCCGTCTTGGCCGCCGTCTTGGTGGCGGTCTTCGTCGCCGTCTTGGCCGGCGCGCGCGCGCGGCCCGGCTTCTCGGGGCGGGGCTCAAACTCGAACCCGACCTTGCCGTCCGGCTGGCGCACCAGGAACGCCTTGAACTTGCGGTTCGTGCGGCTGGAGACAAAGCCATCGAGCAGATCGGTGCGGCCGTTGGTCAGCAGCTTTTCCATCTGCTCGCGCGAGATCTCCTGCTGCAGGATGACCTTGCCCGACCGGAAATCGCACGACTTCTCGGGGCCGACGGACTTTTCGCAGACGTAGCTCATGCCGTGCTCGAACACGCGCGACTGGCATTTCGGGCACGGCCCCACCGGCGTGTGTCCGGAGAAGTCCACCGCTTCGTTGTCGTCCTCGTCGTTCTGGCCGAAGTCGAATTCCAGCTTGTACTCATCGCTGATGCGCAGGATGGCGGCGAACGGTCGGCCCATCTTGCTGATGAAGCCTTGCAGCGGACCGATTTCGCGCTTGGCCAGCAGTTCCTCGACTTCGGGCAGTTCGAACGTGCGGCCGCCCGGGTGCTTGCCGATGGAAAAGTCGCAGGCCGTGCAGGCGTAGCGGCGGTAGTTTTCCTTGACCACCGCGCCGCATTTGGGGCACGGCGTGGTCAGCGTGGCGTAGTCGCCCGGCACCGTGTCGCGCTCGTATTCCTTGGCGCGCTTGACGATGACCTGCGTCATCTGCGCGATCTCGCGCATGAAGGCCTCGCGGCCCAGACCGCCCTGCTCGATCTGCTTGAGCTTGTGCTCCCATTCGCCGGTGAGTTCGGGCGAGGTCAGTTCGGCCACGTCCAGGCCCGACAGCAGCGTCATGAGCTGGCGCGCCTTGGCGGTGGGCACCAGGTCGCGGCCTTCGCGGCGCAGGTAGCTTTCGTTGAGCAGGCCTTCGATGATGGCCGCGCGCGTGGCCGGGGTGCCCAGGCCGCGCTCGGACATGGCCTCGCGCAGTTCCTCGTCGTCCACCAGCTTGCCCGCGCCTTCCATGGCGGACAGCAGCGTGCCTTCGTTAAAGCGCGCGGGCGGCTTGGTCGACAGGCCGACGGCTTCGATTTCTTCCGTGCGCACGGTCTCGCCGTCCGCCACGGGCACCAGATTGGCGTCCTCGCCCTGGGCTTCCTTGCCGTAGACGGTCAGCCAGCCCGGATTGACCAGCACTTTGCCGTCCGTGCGGAAGCGATGCCCCTGCACTTCGGTCAGGCGCGTCGTGACGCGGTACTCCGCGGCGGGGAAGAACACCGCCAGGAAGCGCTTGAGCACCAGGTCGTAGAGCTTGGCTTCGGCTTCGCTCAGATCGTGCGGGATCTGCAGCGTGGGGATGATGGCAAAGTGATCCGACACCTTCTTGTTGTCGAAGATGCGGCGGTTCGGCTTGACCCACTGCTGGCTGACGACGGTGTCGGCATGGCGCGCCAGGCCGCCCACGGCGTTGGAACCGCCCTTGGCCAGCGCGCGCATGGTTTCCTGCACCGTGCCGATGTAGTCCTCGGGCAGGTAGCGCGAATCGGTACGCGGGTAGGTCAGCGCCTTGTGGCGTTCGTACAGCGTCTGCGCCAGCGCCAGCGTGGTCTTGGCCGAGAAGCCGAAGCGGCCGTTGGCCTCGCGCTGCAGCGACGTCAGGTCGTACAGGGCCGGCGACATCTGGCTGGACGGCTTGGATTCTTCGGTCACGCTGCCCGGCTTCTCGCGGCAGGCGGCGACTACGCTTTGCGCGGCGGCGGCCGACCACAGGCGCGATTCGCGCTTTTCGGGATCTTTTTCGTCTTTCTTGAACTGCGGGTCGATCCAGCGGCCTTCGTAAAGACCGGCGGCCGCGACGAAGGTGGCGCGCACTTCCCAGTAGTCGCGCGGCACAAAGCGGCGGATGCGTTCTTCGCGTTCGGCCACGATGGCCAGCGTGGGCGTCTGCACCCGTCCGACCGGGGTCTTGAAGAAACCGCCGTCCTTGCTGTTGAAGGCGGTCATGGCGCGCGTGCCGTTGATGCCGACCAGCCAGTCGGCTTCGGCCCGCGAGCGCGCCGCGGCTTCCAGCGGCTTCATCTGCGTATCGTCGCGCAGGTTGGCGAAGGCCTCGCGGATGGCGGCCTGGGTCATCGACTGCAGCCAAAGGCGCTGAATCGGCTTCTTCACGCCCGCATATTGAACGATGTAGCGGAAGATCAGTTCGCCTTCACGTCCCGCGTCACAGGCGTTGATGATGGCGTCCACGTCCTTGCGCTTGGCCAGGCGGACAAGCAGCTTAAGGCGTTCGGCGGACTTCTTGTCGGTCGGGCCCAATTCGAAGGCAGGCGGAATCACGGGCAGGTGCGTGAAGCTCCACTTTCCCTTGACCGGATCGTTGGGCGCGACCAAGCTGAGCAAATGGCCGATGCTGGAAGCGAGAACGTAACGTTCGCTTTCAAAATAGTCGCCCTCGCGCGCAAAGCCTCCCAAGGCGCGTGATATATCAAGGGCCACCGAGGGCTTCTCGGCAATAATCAGCGTTTTATTCATGTGTATCCAGTGGCGGTAGTCCCGCCGTATCAGCGCGGATAATAAGATCGGAGATTCGCCAGATGCAAGTCGGCACTGAAAGCAAAGCGGGATCCGAACTGCACGCTTGGCGTCAATTTTTGTCGCGAAGCACCTTGTGGCTAGGGGTTTTGCTGCTGGGCAGCGCTGCCGTTTGCTGGGTTGCCGCCAACTGGCAGGACATGACAAAAATGCAGCGCTTTGCCGGCGTGCAGGGTCTTCTGGCCGTGTGCGCGCTGGCCGCCGCGTGGTCCGGATTGCGCTTGCGCGCCCGGCCCGGCGTGCGGCGCAGCATCCCCGGCGCGCTGCTTGCACTGGCCGGCATTCTGCTCGGCGCGCTGCTCGCGCTGCTGGGCCAAACATATCAGACGGGTGCCGATACCTGGGAACTGTTCGCGTGGTGGGCAGTGCTCCTGCTGCCGTGGGCGCTTGCCGCGGGCAGTCAGGCGGTGTGGCTGCTGTGGGCGCTGGTGCTCAATCTTGCGGCCGCGCTGTGGCTGGGTGAACGCGTCTTCACCTGGATGATGATCTTTGGCGGTCCGGGTCTGCCCAGTCTGCTCATGGCCGTCCTGAACCTGCTGATGCTCTTTGGCTGGGAAATGGCCGCGCGCCGCTGGCGCGCCAGCACCGTCTTCGGACCACGCATTCTTGCCGCCATCGCGATCAGCGTGCTGGTCCTGGCCCTGATGTTCGGCGACTCCATCGTCGGCGGGCTGGGCACCTACAACGGCATTGCGTGGGTCGTCGTCACGCTGGGCCTGGGTCTTTACTATCAGCGCGGCCGGCGCGATCTCGTCATCCTGGCCATGCTGGCCGCCGGCGTCATCTGCGTGTCGCTGCGCGTCGTCGGCGAATGGCTCTGGCGGCTGGAGCCCGGCGTGTGGGCGGCGCTGCCGCTGGCCGCCTTGCTCATGGCCGAGGCCGTCGTCGCCGCCCGCTGGTTGCGAGGCCTCAGCAACGAAGCGCCGGTCCCCGTGCCCGCCGCAGACGCCGAACCCGCCGGCGCGTCGGCCGGCAACGCCGTGGACCCAGCCGACTCGGGCGCGCCCGTTGCGCAATTGGCCCCTGCCGCCGTGCCGCGCGCCGAGCCGCCCTGGTACGTGCAGTGCCTGCTGGGATTGTCCGCCTGGCTGGCCACCCTGCTCCTGCTGCTGTTCGTCGCGTTTTCCAATCTGATCACCACCGAAGGCGGCGCGCTGGTCGCCGGGCTGGTGCTTTGCGCCGCGGGCGTGGCGGTGCTGCGCAGCGACGCCGGTCCGTTCTGGCGGCAATGCGGCACGGCCATGGCCTTCACGGGGCAGATCCTCATCATCTTCGGGCTGTCCAGCTCGACCTCGTTCGCCAGCGCCAGCTTCTTCGTGCTCCTGATGGCGGCTGCCGTGTATGCGCTGGGTCCCGACGTGATCCTGCGATTCCTCAGCGGTCTCTTGATCGCCCTGGCCAGCGCGGCGCTGATCTGGCGCGGCCTGTCGCCCGACCTCATGCAGGAAGACCTGATGGACGCCTGGATCCGGTTCGACGCGACCCGGGCCACCTTCCTGTGGCTGCCCATCGGCGTGATCGGCGCATGGGCGACCGCCGTCATCCTGACCGTCAGCCACCGCGTGGGCGCGCGGCGCGGCCATGCGCTGCAGCCGCTGGCGTGGGCCTTCCTGCTGTCCGTGCAGGGCATGGTCTGGCTGGCGAGCGGCATTTCGGTTATTGAATTGCCCGCCATCTGGCAGTTGGCGCCGCGGACCGCCATCCTGATCGTGGCGGGCGCGCTGCTGCCCATGGCTGCGGCGCTGGCCGTCCTGTGGCCGCGCCGCCGCCTGCTGACCGGCGGCGTCACCTGGGGCGTGCCGATCGGTCTGCTGCTGCTGGCGCTGTTCTGGCTGCCCAGTCCGGGCGTCGGATTCGCCCTGACGTGGCTGTTGCTGGGGTTCGGCCTGAACCAGTCGCGCGTCATGATCTTCGGCGCGGCCAGCCTGCTGGCGTACCTGGGTGTCTATTACTACCAGTTGGAACTACCGCTGCTGCAAAAGGCGCTCTGGCTGAGTGGCGCGGCGGTCCTGCTGTTCGTCCTGCGTGCCGCGGTGTGGCTGGTGCCGCGCCTGATGCGCACGCAGGCGCCCGTGCAGGCACGCCCGATGCCGCCGGTGTCCCCAGCCCTGCGCTGGCGCACCGCGGCCATTCTGGGCGGTCTGGCGCTGGTGCTGGCGGCGGCCAACTTTGGCATCTGGGAGCGCGAAAAGCTGCTGGCGTCGGGCAAGGTGGTCATTCTTGAGCTTGCCCCGGTCGATCCGCGCTCGCTCATGCAGGGCGACTACATGGCCCTGAATTTCGCGGCCGGGCGCGAAGTGACGCGCTTGCGGCTGGGCGGGGACCGTACCGACGTGGACGGCGTCATGGGGTACGAGCCCGACGGCTACGTGATGCTGACACCGGACGCGCGCGGCGTAGCGCAGCCCGTGCGCATCCAGCCCGATGTTCACCCGCACGCCGAAACCGAAGTGCCGCTGCGCTATCGCGTGCGCGGCAATGGCGTGCGCATCGTGACCAACGCGTGGTTCTTCCCGGAAGGCGAAGCGGCGCGGTATGAAGTCGCGCGTTTTGGCGAGCTGCGCGTGGCTGACGACGGTGAAGCGTTGCTGGTGCGGATGCTGGGGGCGGATCTGCAGCCGTTGTGAACGGAGGCAGCGTTAAGTGTGCCGGGCGTTCCGGTGGACGCCGGTTTGACCCGGATTCGCGCGGATGCAATCAGTCGCGCAGAGCCGCCGGCCAGCCGGGAAACCGCTCGGCCCAGCGCGCGGTGGCGTCCTGAAGGAATGACGCGACATCCGCAGCGGGCAGCGGCGTAAATCCCAATGCCGCCCACGCGGCTTGCAGGGCCGGCAGCGGTGCGCTGGTGTCGATCGCCGGTGCGCCATTCTGCTTCGACAGTTTCAAACCGCTGGCCGGGTCCAGAATCAACGGCACGTGCAGGTAGCGCAGTGGCGGCAATCCCAACAGGCGCCCCAGCACGCGCTGGCGCGCCGTGGAACTGAGCAGATCGGCGCCTCGCACCACGTCAGTCACACCCTGCGCGGCATCGTCCACCACCACGGCTAATTGATACGCCCACAGCCCGTCGGCCCGCCGCAGCGCAAAATCCCCGACTGCCTGCGCCACGTCTTGCTCCTGCGCGCCGAGCCAGCGATCCTCGAAGCGCTCCAGCCCTTCAGGCACGCGCAACCGCCAGGCGCGGGCCTCGCGTCCCGCCGGCAGTCCGTGACGGCAGGTGCCGGGATACGGTCTTTCGCCATCGGCGCCCGGCGCGGTCTGGCCGCGCAGCGCCGAATCGGCAATTTCGCGCCGCGTGCAGCCGCAGCCATAGATCAGACCCCGCGCGGCAAGTGCATCAAACGCCGCCTGGTAGGCGTCGTTGCGTTGAGACTGCCAGACGATCTCGCCGTCCCAGACAAGCCCCAGCGCCTGCAACTGCCCCATGATGACGTCCGCGGCGCCCGGCACCGAGCGCGGCGTGTCCACGTCCTCGATGCGCAGCAGCCAGCGCCCGCGCTGCGCGCGCGCGTCCAGCCAGCTCGCCAGCGCGGTCGCCAGCGAGCCCGCATGCAGCGGTCCACTGGGACTCGGGGCGAAGCGGCCAACGTAATTCAAGGGAACGTAGACAAGACTTCAGCCCGCACGATCAAGCGCGGGCTGAGGGGTTGGAAGTGTGGCGCGTGAACGCGTGCTCAATGCAGCAGGCGCCCGCCTTCTTCGTCGAGCAGCTCTTCGAGGACCAGATTGTCGATCTCGGCTTCCTGGCTCCAGAGAACCATGAGGGCAATGATCTTGATCTTGGAGAGCGGCACGGGCGTTTCCGGCGAGGCCAGGCCCCGGTCGATGACGATCTCGCGCAGGGGCGCGGGCAGCACGCCGGCCGATTCCAGAAAGGCGATGAAGCCGATGGACTCGGTGCCGAGCTGTTGGTATTCGTTATCGGTGTAGATCCGGGTGCCGGACGTGGGCGCCTGGGCCAGGTCAACGCACCGTTCGGTGGTCTCGGCAAGGCCATACAGCCAACCGAGCGCGTCGTCGATGTCCTCGTGCTCGAAACCGGCAGCGGCAAGCCGCTTGGCGAGCACATCGGCAGCAGGACAGGCCTGAGGCGTGTAGTAATTCTCGAACAGATAGACCAGGATATCGAACATATGGCGCAGTTTGTGCCTGTTTGCACAGTCGGCCCGCATATCGGCAGACCAGCAAACATGAATTTTACTTTACGCCGATTTATTTTGCCGGGCAACCGGGGAAAAGGCGGATGTTGTACTACGTCACCTTGCACGCAAGGACGCCTATTTTGCACCCAAATGCTGACAAAATGGCTGATTCAGCAAAAAGGGGCGGTCCCGCGTGGGTCCGCCCCTTTTTTTGCTTTACTTGTCCTGCGTTACGCCACCTTGGGCGCGTTCTCCAGTTTCAGGCCCGCCAGCTGGCGGATGAAAACGGGGATGCAGATCACCAACCCGATGATGCCGCTGGTCAGGCCCGGAATGATGGTCAGCAGCGCGCCAATCGTGCACAGCCACCGCTCCCAGCTCTTCATGCCAACCAGCATGAAACGCGACAAGGCCGCCGACAACAACACCAGGCCGACCATGCAGCCGAAAAGGGTCACGAAGAACTCGTACCAAGTGAACCCCTGCACCGAAATCAGCAGCGACGGCGAGAACACGAAGACAAACGGCACGATCAGCTTGGTGATGCCCAGCCGGAACGCCGTGTTCCCGGTCTTGAAGGGATCGCTGCCCGCCATGCCCGCCGCCGCGTATGCGGCCAGCGCCACCGGGGGCGTGATGTCCGCCAGGATGCCGAAATAGAACACGAAGAAGTGCGCCGCAATGGGCTGCACGCCCAACTGCACGAGTGTGGGCGCTGCGACGGCCACCATGATGAGATAGTTGGCGGTCGTGGGCACGCCGCAGCCCATCAGGATGCAGACGATGCCGGTCATCACCAGCGCCGCGATCAGCGTCAGCGACTGCATGTCCGTCAACGCCTCGGGCAGGAAGATCGCCGCGCCTGCCGCCAGCGCCTGCGAGGCGGCGATCACGATGTACGAGATCTTGAAGCCCACACCCGTGAGCGTCACCACGCCGATCACAATGCCCACCGTGCCGGCCGCTGCGCCGACCGCCAGCGCGTACTTCGCGCCGGTTTCAAACGCTTCGTACAGGTCGCGCAACCGCAGCCGCGTGTACGGATTGAGGATGCCCACCACGATGCAGCCCGTGATGCCCGCGAAGGCCGCCAGATACGGCGTTCGGCCGCTGGCCAGCATGCCGATCAGCATCGCCAGCGGGATCAGCGTGGGCCAGCGCATCTTGAACGACTGCTTGAGCTTGGGCATTTCCTCGGCGGTCAGCCCGCGCAGGCCTTCGCGCTTGGCTTCGAAGTGCACCTGCATGAACATGCCGAAGAAGTACAGGAACGCCGGAAAAATGCCCGCGATCGCGATCTGCTGGTACGGAATGCCCAGGAACTCAATCATCAGAAACGCGGCCGCGCCCATGATGGGCGGCGTGATCTGCCCACCCGTGCTGCTGGCGGCTTCCACGCCCGCGGCGAAGTGCCGCGGATAGCCCACGCGAATCATCGCCGGGATGGTCAGCGACCCCACCGTCACGGCGTTCGCCACCGACGACCCCGAGATCATGCCGAACATCGCCGAGCCGAACACCGACACCTTGGCCGGCCCGCCCGCGTAACGCCCCGCCACGGTCGAGGCCACATCCAGGAACAACTGGCCCAGCCCGATGCGGGTGGCCAGCACGCCGAACAGCACGAAGTGGAACACGTAGGTCGCCACCACGCCCACCGCCACGCCGTACACGCCCTGGCTGGTCAGGTACATGTGGTTGACGACCTGCGACCACGTATTGCCCGCGTGCTTGAGCAGACCGGGGAAGTACGGCCCGAACATCGCGTATGCCATGAACACGATCGCGATGATCGGCAGCGGCCAGCCCATCGCGCGCCGCGTGGCTTCCAGAAGGCCGATCAGCAGAATCGAGCCCATCAGCACGTCCTGCGGCAGCGGATTGCCCACGCGGAACGCCAGGTCCTCGAAGATGTACGGGATGTACAGCACCGACAGCGCCAGCGCGATCGCGATGATCCAGTCGTACAGCGGAATGCCGCCCGGCGCATACCAGGTCGACTTGGGTTCGCGCTGGTAATGCGACTTGGAAAAGCCGAACACCAGGAAGATCAGGCTCAGCACGAAGGCCAGGTGCACGCCGCGGTGCGTCGCTTCGCGCAGCAGACCGAAGCCGGCGGTGTAGTAATGAAAGATCGAGAGGCTGACCAGCAGGCCCGAGACGATCCACGTGGCAGTCTTGTCCAGCGGCCGGAAGCGGATTTCCGAATCGTACTTTTCCGCCAGCTTCTGGGTTTTCTCGTGATCGATTTCCATCGCGGTGATTCTCAAGATGATTCAACAAGCAGGGCCGCACAACGGCGGCCCTGCTCAGATGCGGCGCGAATGGCAGGCGCCGCAGGCGCTCGGGGGGCCTACTTCAGCAGGCCGATTTCCTTGTAGAACTTCTCGGCGCCCGGGTGGAACGGGATGCCCGCGCCCTTGGTCGCGTTCTCGCGCGTGATCAGCTTGCCCTTGGCGTGGCCGGCGTCCAGCGTCTTGCGCGTGGCGTCGCTGTACAGCGCCTTGGTCACTTCATACACGGTCTGCTCAGGGATCTTGGCCGACGTCACCATCTGCGCGTTCACCGAAATCGTCTTGACCTCGGGGATGTTCTGGTAGGTGTTGGCGGTGATGACGTCCGGTGTGAAGAACTCCTGCTTGGCGCGCAGTGCATCAATTTCCGGACCCACCAGCGACACCAGTTCGATGTTGCCCGTGGAGGCCAGTTCGGCGATGGCGCCGGCAGGCGCGCCGCCCACAAAGAAGAACGCGTCCAGGCCGCCGTCCTTGAGCTTGTCGCCCGCCTGATTGGGCTTCAGGTATTCGGCCTTCACGTCCTTGTCGGTCATGCCGTACGCGCCCAGGATCAGGCGCACGTCGACCAGCGTGCCGGAACCCGGCTCGTCCATCGACACGCGCTTGCCCTTCAGGTCGGCCACGCCCTTGATGCCGGAACCCTTGCGCGTCACCAGGTGGATGCTTTCCGGATACAGCGTGGAGATCAGGCGCAGGTCCTGCGCCTTGGGCTTGCCTTCGAACGTGCCCGTGCCGCTATAGGCCCAGAACGCCACGTCCGACTGCGTAAAGCCGGCTTCAAACGAGCCGCCCATGATGCCGTTGATGTTGGCGACCGACCCGTTGGAGGCGACCGCCGTGGCGATCAGCTTGCCGGGTTGCGACACGGCGTTGCCGATGATGCCGCCGATCGGGTAGTACGTGCCCGCCGTGCCGCCCGTGCCGATGCGGAAAAACTGCTGGGCCTGAGCCGAGCTGGTGGCGCCGACAGCGGCGACCGCGACGGTCAGGGCGGTGATCCAGTGCTTGAGTTTCATGCGAGCTTCTCCGGTACTTGTTGACAGGTCTGTCGGGTGACTTGGGTCGTCTTGTCATCGCCGGCGCGGCAGCGTTGCCGCGCCGGAAATGGGCCTCCCCTTGGGGGCCGTTTTCATGATGAAATTCTGTCATGCCGCCCACTGGTAGCCAATGGTTACGGGGCTATCGTTTACCTGGGGGTGAATCGCCCGTTTGGTTATGGGTGGTCCCGCTTTGGTTATGCGCGTGTTACCTCTCAAGCAGTCAGACTACGGAGTCATCAGGATGTCCCAGGAAGTCATACGCGGCATTGCGCTGCCCCCGCCCGCTCAACCGGGCGATCCTTTGGCCAGCGTCGATACGCCCAGCCTCGTGCTGGACCTGACGCCCTTCGAGGCCAACCTGCGCGCGATGCAGGCCTGGGCCGACCGCCACGACGTCGCGCTGCGGCCGCACGCCAAGGCGCACAAGTGTCCGCAGATCGCCCTGCGTCAGCTTGAACTGGGCGCGCGCGGCATCTGCTGCCAGAAAGTCAGCGAAGCCCTGCCTTTCGTGGCCGCCGGCATCCAGGACATCCACATCAGCAACGAAGTCGTCGGCCCCGCCAAGCTGGCGCTGCTGGGGCAACTTGCGCGCGTGGCGAAGGTCAGCGTGTGCGTCGACAACGCGCACAACCTGGCGCAGGTGTCGCAAGCCATGGTGCAGGCGGAGGCGCAGATCGACGTGCTGGTGGAAGTGGATGTCGGCCAGGGCCGCTGCGGGGTGTCGGACGACGCCCTCGTGCTGGCGCTGGCGCAGCAGGCGCGCGACCTGCCGGGCGTGAACTTCGCCGGCCTGCAGGCCTATCACGGGTCGGTGCAGCATTACCGCACGCGCGAGGAGCGCGCCGAGGTCTGCCGCCAGGCGGCGCGCATCGCCGCGTCCTATGCGCAACTGCTGCGCGAGAGCGGCATCGCCTGCGACACCATCACTGGCGGCGGCACGGGCAGCGCCGAATTCGATGCGGCCAGCGGCGTCTATACCGAATTGCAGGCCGGCTCCTACGCCTTCATGGACGGCGACTACGGCGCCAACGAGTGGGACGGCCCGCTGGCGTTTGAAAACAGCCTGTTCGTGCTGGCCACGGTCATGAGCAAGCCGGCGCCTGACCGGGTGATCCTGGACGCGGGGCTCAAATCCACCACGGCCGAATGCGGCCCGCCCGCCATCTTCGGCGAACCGGGTCTGACGTACACCGCCATCAATGATGAGCACGGCGTCGTGCGCGTGGAGCCGGGGGCGCAGGCGCCCGACCTGGGCGCGGTGCTGCGCCTGGTGCCGTCACACGTGGACCCCACGTTCAACCTGCATGATGGGCTGGTGGTGGTGCGGGACGGCGTGGTCGAGGACATCTGGGAAATCTCGGCGCGCGGCTTCTCGCGCTAATAGGTCCTTCTGAGGGGGCGGTTAGCTAGCGCGGTGCACGGTCACGATCGACCGTTCACCCCTCAAGTCCTCCCGTCCCGCGATTCGCAGGAACGAAAAAAGGCCGGCGCGCCGTCAACGCGCCGACCTTTGGATACAGCCCGCAAGCGCCTACTTGGCCTGCTGCTGGATCTTTTCCCCGCCCCTTTCAATGTCTTTGCCGGCACCTTCCATCGTGTTGCAACCGGCGGTCACGGCGGTAATCGCGAGCATCAGTGCAAGCCAAATACGGTGGGTCATTTTCTTCTCCTTCGGGCGTTCATTGGACGTTGCGGTCATGCCGATCGGCAGCCGCAATTACTTGTCCAGCAAGTCCCGTGCCTGATCCTTCGCTTCGCCCACATTGCGCTGCACTTTACCCTCGACTTTCTCCACTTTTCCTTCGGCTTCGGTGCGGGTGCTGCCCGTCACCTTGCCAGCTGTTTCCTTGATCGCGCCCTTCACTTCCTTGGCGGCGCCCTTGATGCGGTCCTTGTCCATGTCATCGATCCTCAGGTTTCAGGTGGGGTGAAACCGCGCCGGGGAAACCCGGAGTCCGGCGGCGGACAAGTCCAATATAGGAACCGCGCCGCACCCGCGATAGAGGCATGCGCACCAGGACAGGTGGTGCATTTTTACCTGCGGCTCACGCCAGGTTCGTCATCCCCAGGAACTGCCGCAACTCCACCGTGGCCGGCGCAGTGAACAGTTGCTCGGGCGGGCCGATCTCGTGCACCCGGCCCTGGTGCATGAACACCACGCGATCGCAGACCTCGCGCGCAAAGCGCATCTCATGCGTCACCATTAACAGCGTCATGCCGTCGGCCGCCAGTTCGCGCACTACCGCCAGCACTTCGTTGACCAGCTCCGGATCCAGCGCCGACGTAATCTCGTCGCACAGTAGCGCCAGCGGCTGCATCGCCAGCGCGCGGGCAATCGCCACGCGCTGCTGCTGCCCGCCCGACAATTCGTCCGGCCACGCGTCGAACTTGTGCGCCAGGCCCACGCGGGTCAGCATCGCTCGGGCCATGTCCTCGGCCTCGCGCGCGGGGACACGCTTGGCCACCATGGGCGACAGCATCACGTTGCGCCCCACGGTCAGGTGCGGAAACAGGTTGAACTGCTGAAAGATCATGCCCACCTTCAGCCGCAGCGCACGCAGCCGCAGCTCATCGTCGCCCAACTGCGCATCGGCCACCATGATCGCGCCGCCGTCGATTTGCTCCAGCCCGTTGATGCATCGCAGCAGCGTGCTCTTGCCCGAGCCGCTCTTGCCGATGATGGCAATCACTTCGCCGGGCTCGACGCGCAGCGTCACGCCTTTCAGCACTTCGTTGTCGCCGAACCGCTTGCGGATGTCTTCAAGGGCGATGAGGGGCATGCAACTTCCTTTCCAGCCGGAGGCTGAGGCGCGACAGGGGCCAGCACAGCGCGAAATAGATCAGCGCCGCGCAGGCATAGACGGTGAAGGGACTGAAGGTGGCGTTGGTGATCACCGTGGCCGCCTTCGACAGTTCCGTGAAGCCGATGATGGACGTCAGCGCCGTGCTCTTGACGATCTGCACCGCAAAGCCCACGGTGGGCGCCACCGCAATGCGCAGCGCCTGCGGCAGCACCACATAACGCATCTGCTGCACGTAGCCCAGCGCCAGGCTGGCCGACGCTTCCCACTGTCCCTTCGGTATGGCCTCCACGCAGCCACGCCAGATCTCGGCCAGAAACGCGCCCGCCCACAACGTCAGCGCCGCGCCCGCGGCCAGCCACGGCGGCACCTCCACGCCGATCAGCGACAGGCCGAAGAACGCCAGGAACAACTGCATCAGCAGCGGCGTGCCCTGAAAAAGTTCGATGTACGCCCAACTGATGCGCCGCATCGCGGCCACGCGCGACGTGCGCATCATGAGCGCCAGCACGCCCATCAACGCCCCGCCCGCAAAGGCCGCCAGCGATAGAATGATCGTCCAGCGCGCCGCCAGCAGCAGATTGCGCACGATGTCCCAGGTGGAAAATTCGGTCATCGTGCCGCCTTGCGGAACAGCCGCCGCCCGGTCATGCGCAGGATCTGGCGCAACAGCACCGCCAGCGCCAGATAGATGCCGGTCGTCACCAGATACACCTCGAACGCCCGGAAGTTGCGCGACTGAATAAAGTTCGCGGCAAACGTCAGGTCCTCGGCCGCGATCTGCGAGCACACCGCCGATCCCAGCATCACGATCACGATCTGCGAAGACAGCGCCGGCCAGATCCGCATCAGCGCGGGCATCAGCACGACGTGCCGGAACACCTGCAGCCGCGACAGCGCAAGGCTCGCGCCCGCTTCATACTGCCCGCGCGGCGTGGCGTCGATGCCGGCGCGGATGATCTCGGTGCTGTAGGCGCCCAGGTTCAGCGCCATCGCCAGGCACGCCGCCTGCATCTCGCCAAGCTGGATGCCCAGCGACGGCAGGCCAAAGAACACAAAAAAGAGCTGGATCAGAAACGGCGTGTTCCGGATCAGCTCGACATACGCGGTGACCGGCGCGCGCAGCCATGTCGGCCCCTGTGTGCGCACCCACGCGCACGCGATGCCGATCGCCACGCCCGCCACCGCGCCGAACGCAATCAGTTCGATCGTCACGCCGATGCCTTTGAGCAGCACCGGCGTGTACTCGAACACCGAGGCGAAGTCGTACTGGTAAGCCATGACGGCCGCCGCTTAGGCTACAGATCCTTGGGCAGCGCGGCGCCCAGCCATTTCTGCGAGATCGCCGACAACGAGCCGTCCTGCTTGGCGGCCGCCAGGATGTCGTTCACGCGGGCGCGCAGCTTCGGTTCGTCCTTGTTCAGGCCGATGTAGCACGGCGAGTTCTTGATCAGGAATTTCGTCTCGGGCTTCTTGGGCGGATTGCGCGCCAGGATGGCGGCGGCCACCACGTTGCCCGTTGCGATCATCGGCACCTGGCCCGACAGGAAGGCCGTGATCGTGCCGTTGTTGTCCTCATAGCGCTTTACCGTGGCGGACTCGGGCGCAATCTTGGTCAGCTCGATGTCCTCCACCGCGCCGCGCGTGACGCCAATGGTCTTGCCGGCCAAGTCCGCGGCGGACGAGACCTTCAAGTCCGCCGGGCCAAACACGCCGTTGAAGAACGGCGCGTACGCGTCGGAAAAATCGATGGCCTTCTCGCGCTCGGCATTCTTGCCCATGCTGGAGATCACCAGGTCCACCTTCTTCGTCTGCAGGTACGGCACGCGGTTGGCGCTGGTGACCGGCACCAGTTCCAGCTTCACGCCCAGTTGCTTGGCGATGAGCTGTGCCGTATCGATGTCATAGCCCAGCGGCTTCATGTCCGAGCCCACCGACCCAAACGGCGGAAAGTCCTGCGGCACCGCGATCTTGATGACGCCCGCCTTGACGATATCGTCCAGCGCGTCGGCGTGCGACACAGGAGCGGCCAGCAGCGTGGCGGCGGCGCAAAGGGACAGCAACAGGGATCTGCGTTTCATAAGGAACTCTCCAGGGCCCGCACTGCCCGGCTGGGTCAATGCGTTGCACACCAAGTCGGTATACAAAGAGAGTCAAAGCAAAGTCCGTGCCACGCGCGTGTGCCGGGAGGCGTCGGGCAAAGGTCGTGCAGACGCCCCGCGATGGTGCGGCGGATGCGCCGCAGGCGGGCGCGCAGGCACCGGTTTGGACGTTTGGCTTCAGGCGTCCACGTAGCCCGCCATCAACCCTTCGAACCACTCATGAAACACCGCCAGCCGGCGCGACCGCTGGCGGCGGTGCGGATAAAGCAGCGACACCGGCATGGACGCCGCTCGCGCGGCCGGCATCACCTCCACCAGTTCGCCCGCATTCAGCAGATGCTGCACGTCGAACCGGGGAATCTGGATCAGCCCCAGCCCCGACAGGCAGCAGGCGATATAGCTTTCGGCGTTATTCACCACCACCCGGCTGCGCACTGGATCCTGGCGCACGCCGCCATCGGGCGACACGGTTTCCCAGGGCAATTCGCGCCCGGTCTTGGGCGACGCATAGCCCACCGCCCAATGTCCGCTGGCCAGATCTTCCGGCTGCATCGGCTCGCCGTGTTCGCGCAGGTAAGCCGGGCTGGCGCAATTGATCAGCGCAATGCTGCCCAGCGGCCGCACCACCAGACTGCTGTCATGCAGCGCCCCGATGCGCACCGCGCAGTCCACGCCTTCCTGCACCAGATCGATGGCGCGGTCGGTGGAACTCAGCACCACTTGCAGCCGTGGATGCCGGCGCAGCAGGCCCGGCAACTGCGGCGCAATCAGCCGGCGTGCCACGCGGCTCGGCACGTCAATGCTCAATCGGCCCGACACCTGCCGCTCGCTGGCTTGGAACAACAGGTCGATGTCTTCCACTTCGGCCAGCAGCGGCAGCACCCGTTCCAGCAGTTGTTCGCCGTCCGCCGTCAACCGCACCTGCCGGGTCGTGCGATGCAGCAGCCGCACGCCAAGCTGGGTTTCCAGTTGCTGGATGGCGGCGGACACCGACGCGCGGGGCGCGTCCAGCGCGTGCGCCGCCTTGATGAAACTGCCCATCTCGGCAACCTGCGCAAACACGCGGTACTGGTCGAATCGGTCCATGAGCGGCCTGTGGCGATGATGCGGGGGGCGGTGCAACGGGAAGCGCGCGCCTTCCCGATGCCGGGGGCGCGCGCAATGCATGAAAAGCATAGCCGCAATTGGGGGCTGATCGGGATCCGATCCGGCCGCGTCAGCCGCTGCGCCAGATCGCCACAGCAGCCAGCGCCGCCGGCACCAGAAACACGACCGCCAGAATCGGCAATTCCTCGCGCACGGTGTACCCGGCGTGGGTAACGCCCACCCACATATTCACCAGCGACACCACCAGCCAGACGGGAATGAACGCCTTGGCCGCCACCGCCAGCGCCGCCGCATCGCCGCCCCACAATTTCCCGAAGAGCAGAAACACGCCCAACAGCACCGCGCCGCCTCCAATCACCATCGCCATATGCATGCCGCTCTCCCTGGTCTGACGCCTACTTGGTCGTATAGCCGCCGTTGATAAGGATGGTCTGCCCCGTGATCCACCAGCCGTCGCTCACCAGATGGCGGATGAACGGCACCACGTCCTCGATATCCGTCAGCCCCGTCTTGCTGAACGGCGACAGCGCCGCCGCGGTCTTGTGATACGCCACGGCATCATCGCCCTCAGCCGGATAGAAGAACGGCGTATCCATCGGACCCGGCCCCACCGCCGTCACCGAAATCCCCCGCGCCCCAAACTCCTTGGCCGCCGCCCGCGTGTAATGCTCCACCGGCGCCTTCGTGCCCGCGTAGGCCGCATAGAACGGCGTGAAGGCGCCCAGCAGCGACGTCACCAGCGTGCACACCTTGCCGTTGTCATTCACGTGCCGGCCCGCCTCGCGCAGAAAGAAAAACGCCGTCTTGGAATTTACCGCCGTCATCTCGTCGTACTCGGCTTCGCTGATCTCGGTGAAGGGCTTCTTGAGCACCTTGCCGACCGTATTTATTGCGATATCCGGCCGGCCCACTGCGGCAACCGCATCGGCAAACAGCTTCTCTACCGCCGCCGCCGTCGTCAGGTCGCCCTGCAACGCCACGGCCTTCGCGCCCGCCGCCTGCACCGCCGCCACGGTCGCCTCGGCTTCAGCCTTCGACGCTGCGCTGTTGTAATGGATCGCCACCGCGCGGGCGCCCTGCTCCGCCAGGTCGCGCGCAATCAGCCCGCCCAGATTCTTCGCCCCGCCCGCAATGATCGCGACCTTGCCCTTGATCGAATGGTCCGCCATGGAAAATCTCCTTCAGATGTCGATGGAGCTACGAGCTTAGGCAAGCGCCCGCGCCCGATAAACCACCTGAAGCTGGATGGATCATCCAGAAAAACCACCCAATCGAGGCGCGCGGTCTGGGCGGTGTCCAGTAACCGGCAACAAAAAAGCCGCCGCTGATTCAGGGACGGCTTGCAGCGTCGTCAATCCAGGAACGCGCTCAATCCACCTGCGCGCCCGACTGCTTCACCGCCTTGCCCCACTTCTCGACCTCGGCCGTCATAAACGTCCCAGTCGCCTCAGGCGTCAACGGCATCGGTTCCGCGCCACGATCCCGGAAGAACTTCTGCATCTCCGGCGTATTCAACACCTGCCCGATCTGCTTGCTAAGCGCCCCGGTGATCTCCGCAGGCGTCCCCTTAGGCGCCAACACCGCCGCCCAGCCAATCGCCTCAAACCCCGGATAACCCGATTCCGCCACGGTCGGCACATTCGGCAACTGCGGCAGCCGCTTGGCCGTCGTCACCGCCAGCGCCACCGCCTTCTTGCTCTGAACGTGCGGCAAACCCGCCGTCACCGAGTCCACCATCAGCGGCACCTGATGCCCCAGAAAATCCGCCTGCGCAGGGCCACTGCCCTTGTACGGAATATGGCGAATATCAATATCCGCCGCCGCTTTGAACATCTCGGCCGACAAATGCTGCGTGCCGCCAATCCCCGCGCTGGCATACGCCAACTCACCCGGATTCGCCCGAGCCTGCGTCACCAACTGCTGCAGCGACGTAATCCCAGACGCGGGCGTCGCCAGGAACATCAGCGGCACCGAGAACACCCCCGACACCGGCGCAAAATCCTTCGTCAGGCTGTAATTGATGGTCTTGTACAGCGTCTGATTCACCGCCGCCGCGCTACCCGCGATCACCAGCGTGTAACCGTCCGGCGCCGCGCGCGTGGCCTGCTCCATCCCGATATTGCTGCCCGCGCCCGCGCGGTTCTCCACCACGATCGGCTGCTTGACCGCCGCGCCCAGCTTCTCGGCCAGCGCGCGCGCAAAGATGTCGGTCGCCTGCCCCGGCGGGAACGGCACGATCAGGCGGATGGGACGGTCGGGATATTCCGCGTGAGCGGGCGTCATGGCGGCGGCCAATGCCAGACCGGCGGCAAGACTGGAAAGAATACGTTTCATGATTGGTCAGTAAAAAGCGACGGCGGACTGCGCGCGAGGGGCGCATCGCCTGCATAAAATAGAGCGCCCGCGCTGGCAGCCCTTGTGAGGCCGGCCCGGGGCAGATCGGAGGGGTAGCGTCACGATAGCATCCCCCCGTCGGTGCTACATTTGCCTTTTCGCGCTTCCCCCCGGGGAATCCCCCGAAATTTCCCTCATCCCCTGTCCTTACATCCCGCAGGAACCGCCATGGAATTCAGCCAGTTCAACGTCGACACCCTCATGGAGATCACCTCCCGCCCGGACCTCGTGTTCGTCAGCGGCAAGGGATCCTGGCTGGAGGATCACGCGGGCAAGCGATACCTGGACTTCGTGCAGGGCTGGGCGGTGAACACCCTGGGCCACTCCGCGCCCGAAATGCAGCGCGCGCTGGTCGAACAGTCGCAAAAGCTGATGAACCCGTCGCCGGCGTTCTACAACATCCCCTCGATCGAGCTGGCTCAGCGCCTGACCGGCGCGTCCGACTTTGACCGCGTCTTCTTCGCCAACAGCGGCGGCGAAGCCAACGAAGGCGCCATCAAGCTCGCGCGCAAGTGGGGCCAGGTCAAGAAGAACGGCGCCTACAAGATCATCACCATGAACCACGGCTTCCACGGCCGCACGCTGGCAACGATGTCCGCGTCGGGCAAGCCGGGCTGGGACAAGATGTTCGCCCCGCAGGTCGAAGGTTTCCCCAAGGCCGAACTGAACGACCTGGAATCCGTGCGCAAGCTGATCGACGACAAGACCGTCGCCATCATGCTGGAACCCGTCCAAGGCGAAGGCGGCGTGCTGCCCGCCACCAAGGAATTCATGCAAGGCCTGCGCAAGCTGGCCGATGAAAACCAACTGCTGCTGATCGTCGACGAAGTCCAGACCGGCATGGGCCGCACCGGCAAGATGTTCGCCTACCAGCACTTTGACGTCGTCCCCGACATCATGACGCTGGCCAAGGGCATCGGCGGCGGCGTGCCGCTGGCCGCCCTGCTGGCCCGCCAGGAAGTCAGCGTGTTCCAGCACGGCGACCAAGGCGGCACCTACAACGGCAACCCCCTGACCACCGCCGTCGGCGTCGCCGTCTTCGACGCGCTGGTCGCGCCGGGTTTCATGGACGCGGTCAATGCCCGCGCCAAGCAACTGTCCGAAGGCCTGCTGGCCATCTCGGCCAAGTACGGCATGAAGGGCGAACGCGGCATGGGTCTGCTGCGCGCGCTGGTGATGGATCGTGACGATGGTCCGGCGATTGTCGAAGCTGCGCGCAATCAGGCGCCGGAAGGTCTGCTGCTGAATGCGCCGCGTCCGAATCTGCTGCGCTTCATGCCCGCACTGAATGTGACGGCTGAGGAAGTGGATTCGATGCTGAAGCAGCTGGATGCGCTGATTGCGCAGGTGCGTAAGGCTTGATGAGGGTTAGAAGGTAGGGAATGCAAGGGCCGCGATTATGCGGCCCTTGTTTTTTGGTTGATTGGATCGCGGTCGGGGTTGGGTATGCGGCCGTGGGTTGGGATACATCAAGGGAATCGAATGGACGCGAAGGAATTTGTCGGCAACTGGAATGCGCTGCGGGGTGAGCTGCTGGAGACGTTCATGGCGGCGGATGGCGGGAGTGCAGTGGCGGCCAAGGTGCGGGGGCTGGGGTTGTCGCCAGCGCAGCTTGAGGGCGTGCGTGGCGTTTTGGATCTGGCGCTGCGGGACACGATGTATTCGCTGCTGCTGGGGTTGGATGGGGCGGCGAGTATTGGCGATAGCCAGGAGCAGTTCACCATTGCGGGTGAGGATGGGGTGGTGATTGAGGATATTGAGTCGGAGGCTTGGGAGTGCTTCCATGGGAATTCGGGCGTTTGCGGTTGATTCGCTCGATTCAAAAGGCTCGTTTTTCTGTGGTCGCCGTTACGGGAGTTTGAAGATGTCCAAGTCGCCTGCTGATGACGTGGTGTCGATCTATCGGGAGCATGCCGACGCGTTTGTGCGGCTGCGTGGGTCTGAGCTGATCGAGCGCGTGTGGCTCGATGCGTTTCTGGCGCTGCTGCCGGGGGCGATTCCGCGGGTGCTGGATATTGGGTGTGGGTTTGGGGTGCCGATTGCTCAATATCTGATTGAGCGTGGGTGCCTGATTACGGGTGTGGATACGTCGGTGCCGTTATTGAATCGGGCGAAGGCGGCGTTTCCTGAGCATCAGTGGATTGCTGCGGATATGCGGCGGATGGCGGTCGCAGGGCCGTTTGATGGGTTGATCGCTTGGCATAGCTTTTTTCATTTGTCGCCTGAGGATCAGCGGGGGATGTTCGGGGAGTTCGGGCGGTTGGCTGCGCCGGGGGCGGTGTTGATTTTTACGAGCGGGCCGGGGTTGGGTGAGGCGATTGGGGAGTTTGAAGGACGGCCGTTGTATCACGGGAGTTTGGAGGGGGCGGAGTATAGGGAGTTGTTGGGGGTGAATGGGTTTGAGGTGGTGCGGCATGTCGTAGAGGATGCCGGGTGTGGGGGGGCGACGGTGTGGTTGGCGAAACGGGACAGGGGACTGTCAGTATTTTTGTGTTTGAGGCGTTAGAAGCGTGATAGTTGGTTCTATCAGGCTTATTGATGCTATCTCAGCGATACGGGTCAGTGAAGCGTTCTGCATAAATCACGGCGAACT
>NZ_JAKRML010000003.1:0-367616 GCF_022346505.1 Achromobacter sp. ACRQX | reverse complement strand
CGCCACCCGCGCCGCCGATCAGACGTTCCGCGTTCTCGAACGGCGTGGTGTCCGTGATAACGACAGCGGTGTGCCCGGCGCCGCCATCGCCGCCGCGCATGCCGGATGTGCCACCCACGCCGGCGACACCGCTTTCACCGATAATGTCCGCCAGCGCCGAAACCGGCGCCAGCAACGCCACGCTCGCGATGAAACACGTTGCACGGCGGTGTCTGAAAGCACCTGGGCCGGCGTTCCCGCGATCAACGAATATCGGAGTTTTTATTTTTGCGTGACCGGTTGCCTTTGAAACCGCATGCACGCCGCTTTCCACAGAATCGCACCCGCAACGCATGTTCCCCCCTGCTTGGATTGGCTGATAAATCCGCGTCGTCGTCACGCCCAGCGAGTGGACTGGGAGCGGCGCAGCCAATTTCAATTGGTCGCGCTCGACGCACAACGTTTGCATTAGGGGTCAATGCTAGAAAACCCTTCCGAATAAACATTGAGCACAAATACTCTGACTGAATCAGATCTGTCTGGTATTCATGTTTTGACGAGGATAGGATCGCCGGGCACAGAGACTAAGAATCTGCAAGAGCGCGCGGTTTTTTTGCTTGTATGAGGCGCTGGGCGGGCGGCCCGGCGCTCAAGCGTGCGTTTCAGCTGTGGTGTCCGCCCCGGGGCGCGAGCGCCGGAGCGCCCACGCGCTGTCTGCTTCGCCGTGCGCCAGCCGTCGCTGCGTGACTCGCGCCATCCATGTGAACCCGAGCGCCATGGCCAGCGCGGTCGCATCCACGCCCAACGTTGCTGCCGACGAGTGCGCCCACAAGCCGGTTGACGGCGCCACCACGCCCAACAGTGAGGTCAACGGAATTGCCAATGTGAACGCGGCCGCCAGCCATAGCAGATGCACCGCCGCCGCTGCACCGCCTCGCACGAACGACCAGACAATGGCCGCGAAGAACGCCGCGTAGTACAGCCCTTTGATCCACATGTCCAAGTCGGCGACATGCCCATGCAAACCCTTGGCGGCGACCATCATGAGCGAAATGCCGCACACGCTGCCCAGGCACACGCCCACTGTCGCGGACGCCATCAACCGCGTGTCGAGCCGCTGCACCGGCACCGCGCCGGTTCGCCGGTCCGCGCGCTTGCGTCGCGACTCGATCCAGAGCAGGTTGCCGCTGTAGAACAGCCACGCGCCCGCCAGCCCCAGCAGGAAATACAACCACTGCACCGCCGCGCCGCCGAAGGACGCCATGTGCAATGCAAAGAAGCTGCTGACCCACAGGTTGGCCGCATCCTGGCGACCCGGCAGGTAGTCGGTGTTGAGCACCTTGCCGCTGTACGGGTCCATCGCCACGAAGCCGCCGCGGGCGCGGGGCGACACCGCGGCCGGGTCCTTGCCCCAGATGCGGACGATGGCGCGTGGCGCGGTCACCTGCGTGTACTGCAGCGCAATGGGCTCGAACGATGGCGACAGCCTGCGCGCATGCTGCAGCAACTCTTGCGGCGGCAGCATGGCGGACGGATCGCGCGGCGCGGCGTCGGGCGTAGCGCCACCACCGCGCTGGAACACCGATTCCAGCTTGCCGCCGTACATCAGCCGGTCCTGAATGTCGTAGATGCCATCGTGAAACGCGAACACGACCGAGCTGAGCGCCATCACGATATGGAAAGGCAGCGAGATGATGCCCACCACGTTGTGCGCGTCCAGCCACATGCGTTTGCGGTTCTTGCCCACCCGCAGCGCGAAGAAGTCCTTGACCAGCGAAGGAAGCAGGACGATGACGCCGGACACCAGCGCAATCGCATACAGCGACGCGACGACGCCCATGAACCAGCGGTTGGGGTCGCTGTCCGTCGGCAAACCGACCACGCGATGCAGCACGTCGATGAAATTGCCCAGCCTGCTGGGCTCGGCCTCGCCGATCTGCACGGCCCCGGCCGCGTCCAGGCGGGCGACATAATGCCGCACGGTTGATTCGTCATGGTCGTCGGCCTGCGGGTCGCGCACTTCCCATGCCATGCGCGCAGGCACGTTCTCGGTGGGCTGCAGATGAATGGTGAAGCCCTTGGCCACGTCGGGCCGCGCCGCCAGCGTCTTGGCGATCAGGTCGGGCGCGGTTTCAAGCGGCGCCATCGCCACGTCCGGCCGCGGCGACGCCCAGCGCGCGATAGGTTCCTTGAAGAGGGTCAGCGCGCCCGCGTAGAACGCAATGAACAGCGCCATGCCGGTCAGAATGCCCGTCCAGGTATGAACGGATTTGTAGATGCGGATGTAGTCGGCTCGCATGATGGCGATCCTCCTGCTTATAACGCGCCGGCCGCGTACAGCCCGCCATACAGCGCCAGGCAGATCCCGCCCAGCCAGCACCAGGCGCGCAGACCGCTGCCGAAGAAGTAGACGGTGGACGCGATGCCCAGCCACACGGGCGGCACCAGCCACATGGCAAGCTGCGAGCGCGTCGCAAGCGGTACGGCGGAAGTCAAGGCGGCCAGCAGCGCGCTGGCGCCCAGGGCGATCGCGAATCCCAACAACGTGCCGGCCAGGGTCTTTGAGACCCAGTCACGGCGGATGGGCGCGGGCTTAGCGGGCGTCATCGCGTACTCCCCCGGGCATGCCTCTGCCGTACATCCGACGCAATACGCCCAGATGCGGAATCAGGCAGAAGAACAGCATCAGCGCCGTACAGAATACGAACACCGCGGTGACCACGGTGAATCCGTACAAGCATCCCCAGCCGCCCAACGCCAGCAGCGCGATGCCTGCCGTGCGGGCGGGCGCGGCGGGCCACGGAGCGCTTGCCCACTGCTGGTTGGGCGATGCGCGATAGATGCAGAAGCAGCCGATGCACACGGCAATCAGGCTGGCAAGGATGAGGACTGGCATGGTCACCCCGGAATGAATGATGTCTGGGTCCGCCGCACGCCCCGATCGCCGGAACGGAGGGCGCGGCGGACGCCATGCAGGCCGCCTGTCAGAAGGTGATGGCGGCGGACGCCATGACGCTGCGGGCGGGCCCCAACGTCGCAATGGGCGTGGTGTCGCTGAAGATGCCCGCGTAGTAATACTTGTTGAACACGTTGTTGACGTTCAGGCGCAGCACCACGTCGCGGCCATTGACCTTCGTCGCATAGCGCGCGCCCAGGTCGACCTGGCCCCAGCCGGGGATCTCGATGTTGTTGGCCGAATCCGCGTACTGGCGCGACGTCGCCTGGACGCGTCCGGTCAGCGTCAGGCCAGGCACCCACGGCGTATCCCACTCCACCCCGGTGTTGACCTGCCAGCGCGGCGCGCCGACGGCAGTATTGCCGTTGTAGCGGCCATATGAAGTCTTGACCTGCGTGCCCTGCGTGTACGTGACGCCACCCAGCACGCGCACGCCCTGCGCGATCTCGCCAAACGTATTCCACTCGACGCCGCGCACGCGCTTTTCGCCACCGTCCGCATAGGTGGGCTGGGCGGTGGAGCCTTCGGTCACGAGCATCGGCTTTTCGATCTCGAAGAGCGCCAGCGTATTGGTGAAGGTGCCGGCGTTCCACTTCACACCCAGCTCCTTCTGCTTGGTCTTGTAGGGGGCAAAGACTTCGCCAAAGTTGGATGCGGTGGTGTCAGTGACGCTGTCGCCCTTGCTCAGGCCTTCCACGTAATTCGCGTAGAACGACAGATCGGGCCCCCACGGCTTGACAACCACGGCCACGGCTGGCGTCACGGCGTCTTCGTCGTAGCGCGCCGTGGTCTTGCCGGTCTTGTCGAAGTTGCTGGTCTTCACGCGCTGGTTGCGCACGCCACCGGTCACGCGCAGCTTGTCGTCCAGGAACGACATGGTGTCGACCAGCGCCAGGCTGGTCAGCGTGTTCTCGCTGGTTTTGGGCGGGCTGCCCGGCAGTGCCGGCATGACCGGCGTGATGGGGTTGTAGATGTTGGAACGGAACACCGATGCCGGTCCGGTGGCCGATCCGTCCTCGAGCTTGAGATAGGACGCCTGCAGCACGAGTTCATGGCCCACGCTTCCCGTCTTGAAGCGCGTGCGCAAGCCGCCCTCTGCGGTAGTGGCGTCGGTGTAGGCGCGCTGGCCTACGATCTGTCCGGTGAAATCGCCGTTGGGTTGGATCTGCCGGGCATGCGTGCCGTTGATGAGGCCGGACTGGTCGCTGTCACGCCGGCCCACGCCCGCGAACGCCGACACGTGCTCATTGAAGCGGTACTCGGCCTGACCCATGACGGCGTTGCTCTGGATGCTGCCGTAGGCGGTGCTGAACTGGTTGATGCGAGGATCGGGCGCCACCGGCACCACCGGGCTCGCAAACCAGAACATGGCCGGCGTGCCGCCCGTGAATGATTCCTGGCTGTGATAGGCGTCGATGGACGCCGTCAGCGCGCTGCCGCGGTAATCCAGGCCAGCCGACAGGAATTCGCGCTTTCTGGACTGGCCGTCCAGCGTGGTGGCGCCGTCGCTGAACGAACCGTTGACGCGCGCGCCCCATTCGTTGCGGTTCCCAAAGCGACGGCCCGCGTCAATCGTGGTGCCCAGTTGCCCATCGGACAGCCAGTCCACGCCGAACGTGGCCGTGGGCGTGTCGGTCGCACGCTTGGTGACCAGATTGACCGTTCCGCCCACCGCGCCGCTGGGCGCCATGCCGCTGAACAGCGCATTGGGCCCCTTCAGCACTTCAACCCGCTCGACGAATTCCACGGGCGTGCGGCCCATGGGCGCCAGGCCGTACATGCCGTTGATGGCTACATCGTTCTGGTTGACGTCGAAGCCCCGGATGCGGAAGTTCTCGTAGGCGTGGCCGCTGGAGGTCGTGAAGCGCACGGACGGATCGTTCGCCATGACGTCGGCCAGCGTGCGCGCCTGCTGGTTCTTGATGAGTTCGGACGTATAGCTGGTGACGTTGAACGGCGTGTCCATGACGGACTGGTTTCCCATCAGACCGAGCCGCGCGCCTTCTGCGACCTGCCCCCCGGCATAGACCGGCGGCAGGTCCCCGTCGCCCAAGGCGCCCGCCGTCACGGTGACCGGCTGCAACGTCGTCGCCTGCTGCGCGTCCTGCGCGTACGCCGCGTGCAGCGGCAACATCAGGGTGAGCGCCACGCTAGGGGCGATTCGCGCTACCCGCGAATCCATCAAAAACAATTTTTCCTCAGACACTTTCCACGCCCTCAAGTTCAATGCAAATGAGAATGATAGGCGCTTATCTTACGAAAAATATCGTTAACACGGCAGTGGTCAACCCGGCGCGCGCGAAGAATTTGCGCTCGCGCAAACGATTCGATGTGGACCTGTTTTAATTCCGCCACACGTCCTGCGCTCGCTCGGATGACGCTATGCAAGCGACTGCAGTTGATCCGCCATGAACTCGATGAACAGCCGCGCCCGCATGGGCGCGTGGCGCCCGAAAGCGTGCAGCACGGACACCGGCACGCGGGGCAATTGCGCCTCGGGCAGCACCTCGGTGAGCCGCCCGGCCGCAAGGTCGTCCGCGACTGCCAGCCGCAGGATCTGGATAATGCCCAGGCCGCCCAACGCAGCCGCGCGCAGCGCCGTGCCGTCGTCGGTGTCGAACACGCCCTCCGGGCGCACCACCTCCCCCGATGCGAACGTGATAGGAAAAGGGCTTCCGGCCAGCAGATATCGCACGTGCGCGTGGCGCGGCAGATCACCGATGCTGCGCGGCGTGCCACACCGCTTCAGATACGCAGGCGACGCCACCAGCGTCAGTGGCAGTTGCGCCAGTTGTCGCGCGTTCAGTTCCGAATCCGCGACACGGCCCGCGCGGATCGCAAGGTCGAATCCTTCGCGGATCAGATCCACATGGCGGTCGGCAAGGCTCATTTCCAGCTTTAAGTCCGGGTGCGCGGGCAGGAAGCGGTTGACGATGGGCGTCATCAGCAGGCGCCCCAGGTCGCCGGGCGCCGTGATCCGCAGGCGCCCTTGCGCGGTCGCTGCCGGCTGCATGACCTCGCTGGCATCATCCAGCGCTCGCAGCAGCGGCGACACGCGCTCGTAGTAGGCCGCCCCCTCGGGTGTGAGCGACAGCACTCGCGTAGACCGCTGGAACAGCCGGATGCCGAAACGCCGCTCCAGCCGCGCGATGGCCTTGGACACGGCAGAAGGCGACGTGCCCAGGATCCGGCCGGCGCTGCTGAAGGAGCCGGCCTCGACGGCAGTGGCAAAGGCAACCAGCGCGGAAACGTCAGGCGGCATGTCCATTGATGACCTTGCGGAATAGGTGCTTGTACAAAGACCCCCTATTTAACGCCTTTTGGAATAGATAGAGTGGCCTTTCCTTCATCTTTCTGGAAAAGCCATGACCCAACTTCAGGGAAAAGTCGCCCTCATCACCGGGGGCAATAGCGGCATCGGGCTCGCTTCCGCCCTCGCCTTCGCCCACGCCGGCGCGCAGGTCGTCATCCTGGGCCGCCGGCAGGACGCGGTGGACGCAGCCGTGCGCGCCATTGGCCATGACGCGCTGGGTATCACGGGGGACGTGGCCGATCTGGACACGCACGAGCGCGTGGTCGCCGACGTCCGGCAACGCTTCGGCGGCCTGGACATTTACCTGGCCAACGCCGGCGTCGCCATTCTGGAGCCGTCGGCGCAGGTGTCCGTCGAACACTACGACCGTCAGTTCGCCATCAACACGCGCGGGGTGTTTTTTGGCGTGACCAAAGCCCTGCCCGTACTGAACGACGGCGCGTCCATCATCCTGGTCAGCTCGATTGCCAGCGCCAAGGTGCTGGAAGGCCATGCCGTCTATGCAGCAAGCAAGGCCGCCATCGAAGCCATGGCCCGCAGCTGGGCGCTGGAACTGAAGGCGCGGCGCATCCGCGTCAACGTCATCAGCCCCGGCCCCGTGGATACGCCCATCCTGGAAAAGCTGGGACTGCCCGCTGATCAGCGCGCGGGGCTGGACGACGCCATGGCCGCCGCCATTCCGCTGGGCCGGATGGGCCGCCCCGACGAACTGGCGCGTGCCGCGCTGTATCTGGCCAGTGACGAGAGCAGCTTTGTCACGGGCGTCAACCTGCGGCTGGACGGCGGGATGGCGCTGACGTAGGGCGCCGGCGCGCCGGGCGGGCTGTAGCCGGCCGGGTCAATGCCCGACGTCAACGCCCAATGTCAGGGCGCAGTGTTCGGCGATATCGACCGCCTTGCGCGAACTGGCCGCCGGCGAGCCTTCCTGGGTCCACAGGAACGGATAAAACGAAAAGCACTGATCGGGTCCCAACGCCTTCACTTCGGCTTGCCATTCGGGCCAGCGCAACGCGGCATAGAAGTCCTCGATTCGTCCGGCCAGCATGGCTTGCAGGAAATCGGAGTAGCCCAGCTCCAGCGCCTCCCATTGCAGGTTGTCGGGCGCGCGGTAATAGAGCATGCCCGGATCATCGCCCAGCGCACCGCCGTTCAGCGCAAAGAAGCCGCCCGCTGCGTCGTCCGCGACAAGCAGGAAGCCATCCGCCCGCCCCGCGTTCCAGCCGGCCAGGTCGCGCGGTAGGCGCGGATGCCCGCTGCCCAGCACGCGAAGCCAGCCGCCATCAAGCAGCAGGCCGCCCGTGCCGTGCGCGATGGCTCCCATCGGGGACCGGGTCGTCACTTGCAACGCAAGCAGGACATCGTCGTTGCGTGGCGAAGGCGGCAGGATTTCACACTGAACAGCCGCACCGGCAATCCAATCATGGACGAGCGGCAAGGCCGGCTCGGTTTCGTTGATGAGTTCGTTCAAAGGTCGCATGGGGTGCGATGCTGACCGGTTCAGCCCGATCTGGCAAGCCAGCCGCAAGCGCCCAGGGGGCCCGCCGGACCACCCCCCAATCAGCGCTACAATCCGCGCCGGATTCCCGCCGAGCGTGCCCCGCGCCGCCCGGCCCGCGCCCAAGCGCATGGCATTGCCCTCCCAAGCCAGGCGAACCATGACGCATTCCCCCAAACCCCATTGATCGTTTGTCCGGTCGCACCGGATGCTTTTGCTGTTCTGGAAATCGAGGATTTCATGTCTCGGCAGTTGTTGGGCCTGGTGCTCGGGCCCCTACTTGGCTTGTTCGTTGTCTGCATCGGCAACGCTTTCATCTCTTCCCTCACGACCCTGCAGTTGGACGCCGCCGGCGAATCGGCCACGGTGGTCGGCGTCATTTCGTCGTCGTACTTCATCGGTTTGACGCTGGGCGCGATCTTCAATGACCGCCTGATCCTGCGCATCGGCCATATCCGCGCCTACAGCAGCTTCGCGTCCCTGATCGCCGTGACGGTGCTGCTGCAGGGCCTGATCTTCAATCGCGAGGCGTGGTTCGTGCTACGCCTGATCAACGGCTGGGCAAGCGTCGGCGTCTTCCTGGTGGTCGAGAGCTGGCTGCTGCTGGCGGGCGATGCCAAGATGCGCGGCCGTCTGCTGGCGCTGTACATGATCGCGCTGTATGGCTCGGGCATGCTGGGCCAGTTGGAGCTGGGCGCGATCACGCGGCTGGGCGACATGGCGCCGTTCATGGTGGCCGGCCTGCTGGCGTCACTGTCCGTGCTGCCGATGGTGATTATTCCGCGCGTGTCGCCGCTGGTGGAACGTGTCGAGCCGCTGTTGCCGCAGCATCTGGCGCGCATGACGCCCACCGGCGTGATGGGTTGCTTTGGCTCGGGCGTGGCCATTGCCGCGGTCTACACACTGCTGCCGCTCTATCTGCAGCGCATCGGCCTGGACGTTGCCGAGGTCGGCAAGATGATGGGCGCGGTGATTCTGGGCGCCATGGTGCTGCAGTACCCGGTGGGACGCTGGTCGGATCTGCGAGACCGGCAGGTGGTGCTGATCGCGCTGGCCGTATTCTGCGCCGTGCTCAGCCTGCTGATCCTGATGCTGCCGCCGGGCTCGTCCTTCTTGATGCCGCTGCTGTTCCTGCTGGGCGGCGGCGTCTTTGCGATCTATCCGGTCGCCGTCAGCCACGCGGCCGACCGCGCGCCGGCCGACGCGCTGGTGCGTATGATCCAGGGGCTGCTCTTGATCAACTCGCTGGGATCGGCGCTCAGTCCGCTGGCGATTTCGCCGGTGATGGCGAAGTTTGGCGAAGCGGGCCTGTTCTGGTGCTTTGCGCTGTTGAACCTGGGGTTGGTCACCTTCTTCGTCTGGCGCCGCAACGAACGCCCCGCGCCCGCCCCCGTGGCGCCCTTTGCGGCTGCCGCGCAGATGTCGCCGGTGGGTGTGGAGCTGCGCGTGACCGATGACCTGATCCAGGGTGCGCTCGACCACGAAATGACCGAGGATCTGACCAACGCGGTACACGGCGCCGAGGCCGCCGAGCCGGTGCTGAACACCGTACCGGACGCGCCGCCGACGGCCTGACGGGCGGCATCAAGCGGCAGATTTCGGTCGCCTTTGCGCCAAAACGGCGGGCCGGAACGCGCGCAAGCAGGGGGAATCGTACCGGCATGTATCCGCGATTCCTGCCACACACACTGCGACTTGAAATCGGTGGTGCGCGGGCGCGGGTTCAGCGGGATGATGCAAGCACCTACTGAAAACGGTGCACATCATGGAACAAATCCCACCCCTTGAATCCCCCGCCGCGCTCGTGTTCGGCGGCTCCCGCGGCATCGGCGCCGCCATTGCCGCGAGGCTGGCGGAAGCCGGCTATGCAGTGGCGCTAACGTACGCCAGCCGCGCGGACAGCGCCAACGCGGTCGTCGCGTCCATCGAGGCCAGCGGCGGTCGCGCGCTGGCCATTGAAGCCGACAGCGCCGACCCGCAAGCCATCGCATGCGCAGTGGATACCGCCGTGCAACAGTTCGGGCCGCTGAGTGTCGCTGTCGTCAACGCCGGCATCTACCGTGCCAACCCGATCAGCGCAGTCCCGCTCGACGAGCTGGACCAGATGCTGGCAGTGAACGTGCGCGGCGTGTTTTTGGCCATCCAGGCGTCGGCCGCCAACATGCGCGACGGCGGACGGATCATCACCATCGGCAGCAACACCGCCATCCGGACCGGCTCGCCCGGCAGCAGCGTCTACGCCATGACCAAGGCCGCCGTCGCCGCGATGGTCAGCGGCGCGGCGCTGGACCTTGCACCACGCCGCATCACGGTCAACAACATCCAGCCGGGTCCCATCCAGACGGACCTGACGGCGGAATGGACGGCGCAGCTTATTCCCCGCATTCCGCTGGGGCGCATGGGCAAATCGACTGAAATCGCGGGTCTTGCGGCATTTCTGGCGGGGGCCGACGCCGGCTACATCACGGGCGCCAGCCTGACTGCGGATGGCGGCTTCGTGCTGTAACGACGCAAGCCAGGCCTGGACCACTACCCCCGCTGGCTCAGCGCGCGCGCAATGCGATTGCGCGCCACCGTCGTGCGCGGCACCTTGAACGGGAACCAGCTGCGCACGTCCTCTTCCAGGCCGATGCCGTGCATGAAGTTGTAGATGGCCTTCTTCAAGCCCTTGCCCAGCGCGTCGTGATCCACGCCCGTGGGGTCGTGAAAGCCCACGTCGTTCTTGGCGAACGTGACGTCAGGCAAGGGCTTGAGCGTGATGCCGTATTCGTCCGGATTCAGGCCCACCGGGGAATGCACCGTACAGGCGAAACGATGAAAGAACCCGCTCTGGATGCAGTCGTTTTCGAACAGCTGGCGAACATATTCCAGCGCATCCACGGTGTCCTGCACGGTCTGCGTCGGAAAGCCGTACATCAGATAGGCGTGCACCAGCACACCGGCATCGCTGAACGCGCGCGTCACGCGCGCCACCTGGTCGATCGACACGCCCTTCTTCATCAGGTTCAAGAGCCGGTCCGACGCAACCTCCAGGCCACCGGACACCGCAATGCAGCCGCTGTCGGCCAGCAGTTCGCACAGTTCCGGGCTGAAGGTCTTTTCGAAGCGGATGTTGCCCCACCACGAAATGCCGGCGTTGCGCTCGATCAGCTCGGCCGCCAGCGCCTTCAACGCCTTGGGCGGCGCCGCTTCGTCCACGAAATGAAAGCCGGTCTGCCCGGTCTCGGCCACGATGGTCTGAATGCGATCGGCCAGCACGGATGCGGATGCGCCCTCGTAACGGCCGATATAGTCCAGCCCCACGTCGCAGAAGCTGCACTTCTTCCAGTAACAGCCGTGGGCGACGGTCAGCTTGTTCCAGCGGCCGTCGCTCCAGAGGCGGTTCATCGGGTTCAGCATGTCCAGCAGCGACAGGTAGCGATCCAGCGGCAGGCCGTCCCACGTGGGCGTGCCCACCTCGGCGAACGCGACGTCCGGTTCAACCAGGTTGACGTACCGCACCGCGCCGCTGTCCGCATCGCGCACAAACGTGCGCACCAGCCGCTGGCGCGACCGCTTGCCCTGCACGTGCTCCAGGAGCGCCAGCAAGGGGCGCTCGCCGGCGTCCAGCGTGACGAAGTCGAAGTAATCGAACACGCGCGGGTCTTTCAGTTCGCGCAGCTCGGTGTTGACGAAGCCACCGCCCAGCACGGTGACGATGGTGGGGTCCTGCGCCTTGATGGCCTGCGCGATGCGAAAGGCTGCATACACCGCGCCCGGAAACGGCACCGACAGCAGAACCATCGTCGGCTTGTGACGCGCCAGCGCCGCATCCGTCAGTTCGCGCAGCGTCTCGTCCACCAGGTTCATCGGTGCAGCCAGCGCCTCTGCCAGCGGGTCGAACGTCGGCTGGCTGCCCGCAAGCGATTCGGCATAGCGCACGAATTCAAAGCGCGGGTCGATGGCGTCACGCAGCACATCGGCCAGGTCGTTCAGATACAGCGTGGCCAAATGCTTGGCCCGGTCCTGCAGGCCCAGCGCGCCGAACGCCCACGCCAGCGGATCGCCGCCATCCTCGTCCAGATAGACGTCCAGCGAGCTGAAGCGCGGGCCTTCCGGCAGATAGTTGCGCCCGGCAATGCGGTGCGCCAGCGTGGGATCGCGGCCTTGCAGAAAGCCGATCACCGGCCCAATGGTCGCCAGATAGCGCGCCTGCATGGCGACGAAGGCCTGGATCGGTTGCGTATGTTTTTCAAGAGGCAGCGCGTCGATACGCTGCGCCACGGCGCGCAGGCCGTCGGCCGACAACAATCGCAGCACCAGGGCAAGCGCCAGATCCTCCTGAAATGCGGTGACCTCGCGCGAACGCAGAAAGCCGGTCAGGTAGGCGGTGGACGGGTACGGGGTATTCAGCTGCGTCATCGGTGGAATCACCGACAGCACGCGCAAAGGCAAGGTCGACATGAGGCACGGCAGGACTGCCGTCTAAAAAGCGGGGATCGGTGCAATTATAGGCAGCGCGGCGGGCGCGGCCCGGTCCGCCCTACAGCACGCCGTCCAGCCAGTCCAGCACGCGGCGGTTCAACAGCGATCGGTTCGCGGATTCGCAGTGATCCCCCGCGCCCTCTTGCTCGGTGAAGCGCAGCAGCGTCTTGGGGCAGCGCAACTCGTCGAAGAACTGCAGCGTGCCAGCCGCCAACGGGTCGTTTTCGGCCAGCGTCATGAGCGTCGGGCACGTAATCTGGTCGACCCGGCCCTCCAGGGTGAACGGCTCGATTGCTCGCAGGTAGTCACGCAGATTGTCCACGCCGTGCACCCAGAAGCCGCGCTGCACCACCTTCCACGTCAGCACGGGGCTGGCCGTGACGAACTGCCAGAGTCGGTCCATCACGGGTTGGTCCACCTCACCCAGGTTCTGCGCGCTTTCCGGGCTGGTGCCCAGCTTGACGGCCAACGGCCGGAACGAGCCCGCGAGGCTACGTTGGCCCGGGTCCGCAATGCAGGCCGCCAGCCGGGGTTCGCCGGACGCCGCGCGTGGCGCCAGGTGGCCGCCCAGGCTCCAGCCGCTGAGTGCGATGCGTTTGGGGTCCACGATAGGCAGCGTGATCGCGTAGTCCACCACGGCGCCCACCACCGTCTCCCAATCGGGCCGCATTGTCACGCCCTGTTCGTACAGCATGCCGCCCTGCCCTGGCCCGTCAAACACCAGGGCGTGATAACCCCGGCGCGACGCGGCCACGGCGCTTGCAAAATACATATCCGTCACCGTGGCGTCATAACCGTTGGTGAAGATGACGAGCGGCCTGACGTCAGTGTGGTGGCCGACAGCCGGAATCAGATATGCCGGCATATTCGCGCCGACCAGCGGGATGCACGCGGGCATGACGGGATGCGCAGACAGCGCGAGGCCTCGGTCGAAAGCCGCGATCTGCTTGCGAAAGGCCGCCAGCAACCGTGCATCTGTCGGCGCGCCATATAGCGGCCGGTAAGCCGTGCAATAGAAGGCGCTGGCTCGCAAGTGCAGTTCACGCGCGCTGGCGACAAGGTTGCGGCGTTCGGCGTCTTGCGCCTCGGCGGTCAACCGATCACCCGCCGCCATCCAGGCCTCAAAGAATGCGGTGTCGTCCCCGTCGCCCACCGCCCGGCCCACCGCCAGCATTTCCCCCAGATCGGCACCGCCATAGGGTATGTAGGCGGCCGGCCGCATGCCGAAGTCGTCGTGCAGGTCGTTCTGGAAAGCCATGCCCATGGGATTCTCCGAAAAGGAAATGTTGCGACGCGCCGGGACCGAAGCAGCGTAACCGAGCGACGCGCCCGTGGCGATACACCGTTTCGGCAATGCGTTTCGCCGATGCGCCCGGCCTATGCAGACCGTGTTTGCCGAAATGATCGCCCGCCGCGATCACAATCTTCAAACCGGCGGACTATCGTTCAATACGGCCCGCCGGGCGGCTGGCACATTGCCGGAGTCCCACACCCCGGCCACCGAAGGAATCACCCGTGCCTGTCATTGCGACCCCCGCCCCCGGCGCCAAGCTGCTGTCCCCGCACGATCACACGCTGATCATGATCGACTTCCAGTCGCAGATGGCGTTCGCCACCCATTCCATCGACGCCGTCACGCTGCGCAGCAACGCCGCGTTGGTGGCCCATGCGGCTGCCGGGTTCGGCGTGTCCACGATCCTGACGACGGTTGCCGAAAAAAGCTTCTCCGGCCCCATGTTCGAGGAAGTCACCGCCCCGTTCCCCGGCCGGCCGCTGGTGGACCGCACGTCCATGAACACCTGGGAAGACGCCGCCGTCATCAAGCAGGTCAATGAAATCGGCAAGAAGCGCATCGTGCTGGCCGGGCTGTGGACCAGCGTGTGCATCGTCGGTCCGGCCCTGTCGGCGCTGGATCAGGGCTTTGAAGTCTATGTGATCACCGACGCCTGCGGCGACGTGTCCGCCGAAGCCCATAACCGTGCCATTGAGCGTATCGTTCAGGCAGGCGGCCAGCCGGTCACCGCGTTGCAGTACCTGCTGGAATTGCAGCGCGACTGGGCCCGCATCGACACCTACGACATGACGACCGGCATTGCCCGGAAGTTCGGCGGCGCCTATGGCCTGGGCATCATCTACGCCAAGTCCATGTTCAACGCCCACGAAGGCTGACAGGAGCGCGCCAATGAAGGTCTACCTCGTTTCCTTGGGTCTCGGCCTGTTGGTCGGTATCATCTACGCCCTTTTCAATGTGCGATCGCCGGCGCCACCGGTGATCGCGCTGGTTGGCCTGCTGGGCATCCTGGCTGGGGAACAGATTCCCCCGCTGGTCAAGCGCCTGCTGGCGGACGAGCCCACCCGCACGTCCTTCATCCATGAACAGGTAAAACCGCATATGTTCGGCGAATTGCCCAGCTGCCCCAAGGCGTCCGCCGACACCGCCCAACAACCCGCCGATGCATGTGGAGACAAGCGCAATGGCTGACACCCTGGATCCCGCGCGCCAAGGCGCCCCCGACCTCATCCTGCATCAGGGCCGTTTCACGACCCTGGACCCCGCCAACCCCGTCGCCGACGCGGTCGCCATCAAGGATGGCCGTTTCACGCGTGTGGGCGCCGCCAGCGACATTCTGCCCCTGGCCGGCCCGGCCACCCGCGTCATCGCGCTGAACGGACGCGGCGTGCTGCCCGGCCTGATCGACAATCACCTGCACATCATCCGCGGCGGCCTGAACTACAACATGGAACTGCGCTGGGACGGCGTGACCAGCCTGGCCGACGCCATGGCCATGCTGCGCCGCCAGGTCGCCATCACGCCCGCTCCGCAATGGGTGCGCGTGGTCGGCGGCTTCACCGAACACCAGTTCGCGGAAAAACGCCTGCCCACCATCGAGGAACTGAACGCGGTGGCGCCCGATACGCCCGTGTTCATCCTGCACCTGTACGACCGCGCCCTGCTTAACGCCGCCGCCCTGCGCGCGGTTGGCTACGACAAGAACACGCCCGCGCCTCCCGGCGGCGAAATCGTCCGGGATTCGGCCGGCAACCCAACCGGGCTGCTGCTTGCCAAGCCCAACGCATCGATCCTGTACGCCACGCTGGCCAAGGGGCCCAAGCTGCCCTTCGAATACCAGGTCAATTCCACGCGCCACTTCATGCGCGACCTGAACCGCCTGGGCGTCACGGGCGCCATCGATGCGGGCGGTGGCAACCAGAACTACCCCGAGGACTATCAGGTCATTCAGCAACTGGCCGACGCCGGTCAACTGACGATCCGCCTGGCCTACAACCTTTTCACCCAGAAACCCAAGCAGGAAAAGGAAGACTTCCTGAACTGGACGGCCACCTCCCAGTACAAGCAAGGCACCGATTACTTCCGCCACAACGGCGCGGGCGAGATGCTGGTGTTTTCGGCGGCAGACTTCGAAGATTTCCGCCAACCGCGCCCCGAGATGGGTCCCGAAATGGAAGTCGATCTCGAGGAAGTCGTGCGCATCCTGGCGCAGAACCGCTGGCCCTGGCGCATGCACGCCACCTATGACGAGACCATCTCGCGCTCGCTCGACGTGTTCGAACGCGTGAACAAGGACGTTCCGCTGGCCGGGCTGAACTGGTTCTTCGACCACGCCGAGACGATTTCCGAGCGTTCCATCGACCGCATCGCCGCGCTCGGCGGCGGTGTGGCCGTGCAGCATCGCATGGCCTACCAGGGCGAATACTTTGTCGAGCGCTACGGCGCCGGTGCCGCCGAGGCCACGCCGCCCGTCAAGCGCATGCTTGAAAAAGGCGTCAACGTGTCGGCGGGCACCGATGCCACCCGCGTCGCCTCATACAACCCGTGGGTGTCGCTGTCGTGGCTCATCACGGGCAAGACGGTGGGCGGCCTGCGGCTGACCCCGCAGCGCAATTGCCTGGACCGCGACGCCGCCCTGCGCATGTGGACCGAGAACGTCACCTGGTTCTCCAACGAACAGGGCAAAAAGGGTCGTATCGCCGTCGGCCAGCTTGCCGACCTGATCGTGCCTGATCGCGACTTCTTCTCGTGCCCCGAATCCGACATCGCCGACACGAGCAGCCTGCTGACCGTCGTGGGCGGCAAGGTGGTCTGGGGCGCAGGCGACTTCGCCGAATACGACGAGGCCGCCCCGCCGCCCGCCATGCCCGACTGGTCGCCCACCCGCCTGTTCGGCGGCTACGGCGCCTGGGGCGACAGCGAGGGCAAGCCTTTGCAGGCCTCCCTGCGCGAGGCGGCCGCTGCCTGCGCGTGCGCCAACGACTGCAATGTCCACGGCCACCAGCACGCCGGGGCCTGGGCCAGCAAGCTGCCCGTTTCCGACCTGAAGGGTTTCTGGGGCGCGTTGGGCTGCGCCTGCTGGGCCGTCTGAGGATGCATTACGGGCCGGGGCTTCCCGTCAGTTGACGGTGATGCCCCCCTCGCGAATGACCTTTGCCCACTGCTCGATCTCGGCGTTCAGCCGGGCCTTCGACGCTTCCACATCCAGCGCGTCAGCGTAAACGCCTTGCTGCAGCAGTTGAGCCTTGGCATCGTCCTTGGCCAGCGCCGTGGTCAGCGCCTTATTGATCTTGGCCACGATAGGAGCCGGCGTGCCCGCCGGCGCCATCACGCCAAAGAGCGAACTGACGTTGAAGCCGCTGAACCCTTGCTCCTCGGCAGTGGGAATATCCGGCAGCATCGAAACGCGCTGCGGCGTAAGGACGGCCAATGGACGCAACTGGCCTGATTTGATGAAGGAAATTGCGGCGGGAACCGTCTCGGTCATCGTCTCGACCTGTCCTCCGACCAGATCGGTCATGGCCGGACCGCTGCCGCGATAGGCCACGTGCACGATGTTGACACCCGCGATCTGCTTGAACAGCTCCATTGCCATGCGCTGCGGCGCGCCGGCGCCCGACGAGGCGAAGTTGAGCTTTCCCGGATTCGCCTTGGCGTAGGTCACCAGTTCGGACAGCGATTTGATCGGCAGCTTGGGATTGACCACGGCCACCAGCGGCACGAAGCCCACCACGCCGGCAGGCGCGAAGTCCTTGCGCAGGTCGTATGGGATCGTGTCCTTCTCCAGGGTCGCCATGACCGAGTGCGAGGTCAGCGCGCCCATCAGGAGCGTATAGCCGTCGGGCTGAGCCCGGGCCACCTCGGCAGCGCCGATGTTTCCGCCAGCGCCGCCCCGGTTCTCGATTACAACCTGGCCGCCGATCTCATCGCTCAGGCGCTGGCCCACGATGCGTCCGATAACGTCGGTTGCGCCTCCCGGCGGGTAAGGAATGATCAGGCGGATGGGTTTGCTGGGATAGCTGTCGGCGGCCTGCGCAGAGGCAAGGCTGGGGACGGCGAATGCGGCAACTGCGATGAAGGCTGCAGCGACGATGTTGACGCGCTTGCGCGCGGCATGCGTACAGATCATGGTTGTCTCCCGATGCGTTCCTATGGCTGGAAAGCTTTAGACGCATGTTCGCAAACTCTCGCCTGCGCAAAGAGAAAAAACTTTATGGTCTGTCCACAAAATCCTTGCGGGTCTTAGGGCATTTGGATGAGGAAATCTCGGCGGACCAAGAGCAGATCGCGGTGGGCAATCGTTTCCTCGGACTTCAGGGGGAAGCTCGCTTCGAGCGGCCCAAGGCCCTCAATGCGCCGACGCATCCAAAAACCGATGCACCACCCGCACCGCAGCCGCGCCCTCGGCGATGCTCGCCAGCACATGCTTCACCGACCCGGCACGCGCTGCCCCCACCGCAAACACACCGGGTTGCGAGCTTTCATAATCCCTGGCCTGCATCGACCCCGCGGCGGCACGACCCGTATGGATGCAGCCCTGGTCGTCCGTGTCCAGCCACCCGTCCAGCCAGGCGGTGTTGGCCTGATCGGTCACCGTTTCCGCATCGCCCTGCATGCCGGTCGCAACGATGAGGCTGCGCGCCTCGACGAGCCGGCCGTCGTCCAGCCACACCCGATAGGGATAACAGCCGCCGTCGAAGCGGCTGACCGTGCGCAGCGGCAGCACGTGCGCGCCGAAGCGCTTGCTCTGGTCCTGGGCGCGGCGCAGCAGCGGGCCCTCGCATAATCCGGTGATCGTGCCGGGGAAGCCCTTCAGCACGTCCAGTCCGGGCGCGTCGCCACAGGAGAGCGAGCCGCCCACCAGCAACGTCTGCAGCCCCTCGGAGGCGGCATAGGCGGCGGCGGCCATTCCAGCCGGCCCGCCGCCGATCACGGCCAGGTCCATGACGGGATCTTCCTGCGCGCTTTCCGCCACTGAGCGCAGAATGGCGCCCCCATACGGCCGGCGCCGCAGATACCCGATGCGGCGCAGCATGAACGCGCGCAGGATGATTTCTGCCAGCGGCCGCTCCGCCAGAATCATCGTTTCAAGCGCTGCGCGGCTCAGCCGCAACAGGCGGCTGGGGGTATTGGCGCGCACCGTGACCGCATTCGGCCGGTCGGTGAAGAGGTCCAGGCTGCCCGTGAATTCGCCGTCACGATGGACAAGCAGACTGCGCATGGCGCCGCCAGCGTCGGCTTCCAGCACTTCGGCATAGCCCTGGAGCAGGATGTAGAACGCGGCTTCGCGATCACCGCTGTTGAGCAGCACGCGGCCCGGCTCGGCCGACATCTCCTCGCCATAGGCGGCCGCGCGCTCGATCAGCGCGCGCGGCAGCATCGGAAACGCCTGCGCATGCAAGGCGGCCAAATCGGGCGGCAGGTTGGCCGGCGCGGGGCCGGCGGCAAGAACACTCATGGAACGCTTTCGGAACATCGGGGACAGAGGGAAGGCATTCCATCACGGTAACGCCATGGCGCGGGCACGTCTTGCCCACTTGCGTCCTGCTTTGCACGAAAGAGCAACGCGCGCGTCCTCCGCAAAGAAGCTGTTCCAGCCGGGCTGCCGGCCGCTTAGCGTTATCTCAAGCCCCGTGTTCCCTGCGCCACGCCCCGGGCGCCACCCCCACCACACTGGTGAACACGCGCGTCATATGCGCCTGGTCGGCAAAACCGCACAAGAGCGCGATGTCGGTGATGGACCGGCCCGGTGCGCGCAGCAGTTCCTGCGCCTTTTGCACCCGCTGCTCCAGCAGCCACCGATGCGGCGTAGTGCCAACAGTCTGGCGGAACGCCTTGATGAAATAGCTGCGGGACAGATTGCAGGCCTCGGCGATATCTGCCACGGACGCGTCCTCGCGCAGGGACGCCAGCAGCATGTCCTTGGCGCGCGCCTCCAGCTTGCGGGACAGCACGCGGCCCCCGCCCGAGTCCGCCCAGCCGCTCGTCGCCCCGGCCCCGTATTGCGACAGCAGATGGGTGCCCAGGGCCAGACTCAAATGATCCACGAAGAGTCCACTCGTCTGCGCGGGATTCGCCACCACGCCCGCCAGCACCTGCGACAGATGGCCCAGCACCGGATCGGGCTGCCCATTGCGCGGCAGCAGGCTGCTGACACGCGGGCCGCCCTTCTCGTCGTTGATGCGTTCGATGAACGCGCGGGGCATTTCGACCAACATGAAATCGAACCCGCCTTGCAGGTCGGCCCGGTAATCGTCGGTGAAGTCGCGGATGTAGATTGAACCCGCGTCGAAATCATGGGTCGACGCGTGATTGCCCTGCAGGATGCGGCGACGGTGGCCGCCCCGCAGCGCCACGCCCACCAGAAACCCGCGATCCGACGCGGGCGTTTCGACGCTGCCGAATTGCGCGGTTTCGGTGCGCTTGCGGTAGAACGTCAGTCCGCCTCCGTGGAATTCCTGATTCACAGCCAGCTTGCTGGCCGAGCAGCCCAGCGCGTCGGTGGACCGCGCGGGCGTGGGTTCGGGAATCAGAAGCTGGGAGGCGGGCATTGACGCGGTCCAAATCGGGGCAAACGCATTTCGGGGTCGAAGATAGCAGGCGATGCTGCTTCGCAACAAGCAACATTTGGCAAAAGCAGCTGCCGCGAGCCCCCCGCTTCATCCATCCCGTCAGCGTGTCACGACGCTGTCAACAAACGCAGCCAGCTCCCGGTTGAACCTGTCCGCCTCCTCCATGAATGGCGCGTGCCCGGATGCCGCATAGATCTTGCTGCGCAGGTGCGGGTTCAGCGCCCTCGCCCGGTCGATTGACGGCGCCGGCTGCACCAGTGCGTCCTTCGCGCCGTAGATCAGCAGCAAAGGCTTGCGCGCCGAGCCGAGGCCACGCCCCGCCTCGACCGTCATCGATTGCACGGCGGCCTGCATGTCGAAAGACGCCATGGCGGCATTGGCCAGGAGCCGTTGGAACGTGACGCCATCGGGCGCTTGCGCAAAGCACAGGCCGATGAACTCACGCTCCGCGTCCAGGTGGGTCTTCAGATCCGGCGACACCATGTCCCGGTATAGGGCAGGATGCGGTGCGATCTGCTTGGGATCCAGCTCGATCACACCCCCTACATAGACGGCGCCCGCAATCTGCGCGTCACCGTAAGCGGCAAGGTAGTTGGTCGTCACCGCGGCGCCCAGCGACCAGCCGACGACGACGGGATTTTGCGCGCCGGTCGCCGCGATCACTGCCGCCAGATCGTCCGCCCAGCGCCGGCCATCGGTATACGCCGCCGCGTCCACCGGTTTGCCCGACAGACCGTGGCCCCGCAAGTCGTAAGTTATCAGCCGATACCGCTGCAGCGCCGGGCTGGCAAGCTGGGCCTCCCAGTTCAGGTGGCTACCCAGCAACCCGTGTACGAAAACGACCGGCGGACCCGCGGCATTGCCGGCCTCCTGGACGGCGAGGGCCACGCCATCAGGCGCCGTGACGGTGTAGTGCCGGGATTGGGCGTTGGCGGCCACGGAGACTGCCATGAACAAGGCTGCTACCGCCACATGGCGAAAAAAGGTTCTGCGTTGCATGGATGATGCATCCCGAAGATTGGAGGGAGCGCCAGTTTCAACCCTCACACCTATGTCAAGGTCAAGCACCAATCTGCTACGCTTTCCCGCATGAAAACGCCCCCGCCTCAAACACCCATGTCGATCGGCGAGCTCGCCCGCAAAACCGGCGCAAGCCTGCGTTCGCTGCGCCACTACGACGACCACGGTCTTCTTGCGTCGGCACGGGCGGACAATGGGTATCGCACATTTCCCGCCGCCGCTGTGACTCAGGTCCGGCAAATCCAGCGGCTGATCGCCTCGGGGTTCACGTTGGCGGAGATCCGCGGATTTCCCGATTGCATGCGGCTGATCGAAGGCGCGGCGGCGTGCCCGGAGACGTCCGAGGTGCAGCGCCAGCGGTTGGCATCCGTGGAGCGTCAGATCGCCGACCTCGAGCGCCGCCGCGCTCGCCTGCGACAGATGTTGGAAGATACCGGCAACCCTTCTCCGCCATGATGCGCGCAGAACTCCATAACCCGTAGCGCACGCGTTTGCACCGGGATTCCATGTCCACCTTGACGCCCCGCTCCCCTGCCAAGCCCGCGCCGAACTGGTTGCGCTGGCTGCCCGGCCTGGCAATGCTCAAGTCCTATCAGGCAGGTTGGCTGCCCAAGGACGTCGCGGCCGGTCTGGTCCTGACAACCATGCTCGTGCCAGTCGGCATCGCCTATGCCGAAGCCTCTGGCGTTCCGGGTGTGTACGGTCTGTACGCCACCATCATTCCCATGCTGGCGTACGCGCTGTTCGGCCCAAGCCGCATTCTGGTGCTGGGGCCCGACTCCGCATTGGCCGCGCCCATCCTGGCGGTGGTGCTCAGCGTCTCCAACGGGGATCCGATGCGGGCCATCGCCGCGGCCAGCATGATGGCCGTCGTCTCCGGGCTGTTCTGCATCGTGCTGGGCCTGATGCGGCTGGGCTTCATCACCGAGCTGCTGTCCAAGCCGATCCGCTACGGGTACATGAACGGCATCGCGCTGACCGTGCTGGTCAGCCAGTTGCCCAAGCTGTTCGACATCTCCATCGACGACGCCGGCCCTCTGCAGGAAATGCAGCAACTGGCGCTGGCCGTTGCCGACGGGCAGACCCATGGGCCAAGCTTCGCAGTCGGCGCGGCAAGCCTGGCGGTGATTCTGCTGCTCAAACGCTTTGATCGCGTGCCGGGCATTCTGATTGCGGTGATCCTTGCCACGCTGGCGGTCAAGCTTTTCGGTCTGGACGCGCAAGGCGTCAAGGTGCTCGGCGAGATTCCGCAGGGACTGCCCAGCCTTGCCTGGCCGTGGCTCAGCAACGCCGATCTGGTCAAGATCGTGCTGGGCGGCTGCGCGGTGGCGCTGATTGCGTTTGCCGACACCAGCGTGCTGTCACGCACCTATGCCGCACGCACCCACACGCGGGTGGATCCGAACCAGGAAATGGTGGGACTGGGCGTGGCGAACCTGGCGGCGGGATTTTTCCAGGGCTTTCCGATCAGCAGCAGCGCGTCGCGCACGCCGGTGGCCGAAGCAGCCGGCTCGCGTACGCAACTGACGGGCGTCGTCGGCGCGCTGGCCGTGGCCGCGCTGCTGATCGCCGCGCCAAACCTGCTGCGCCACCTGCCCAACAGCGCGCTGGCCGCGGTCGTGATCGCCGCCGCCATCGGCCTTTTCGAGTTCAAGGATCTGCGGCGCATCTACCGCATTCAGCAATGGGAGTTCTGGCTGTCGATGCTGTGCTTTGCCGCGGTCGCCGTTTTGGGGGCGATACCCGGCATCTGCCTTGCGGTCGTCATCGCCGTCATTGAATTCCTGTGGGACGGCTGGCGCCCGCACTTCGCGGTGCTGGGCCGCGTGCCGAACCTTCGCGGCTATCACGACCTGAAGCGCTACCCGAATGCCGCACTGATCGACGGACTGGTGCTGTTCCGTTGGGATGCGCCCCTGTTCTTTGCCAACGCCGAACTCTTCCAGCAGCGGCTCCTGGAAGCCGTGGAGGCATCGCCCTCGCCCGTGCGGCGCGTGGTCGTGGCTGCCGAACCCGTCACGAGCGTCGACGTCACGTCCGCGGACATGCTGCGCGAGCTGTGCGAAACGCTGGCGCGCGAAGGCATCGCGTTGCACTTCGCGGAGATGAAGGACCCCGTCCGGGACAAGCTCAAACGCTTTGAGCTGTCCCGTCTGTTCAGCGACGACCATTTTCACCCGACGGTCGGCAGCGCGGTGGACGATTATCTGGGGCGGGAAGACCCGTTCCCGGACCACAGAGAGCACCATCCATGACGCAAAATGCAAATTCCGCGCCGGCTGGAAAGACCGGTAGAGGGCGCAACCCCGCAACGAAGGCGGCGCCCGGCGAAGTCGTCCTGCTCTCCGGCGGCAACCCTCAGATACCAAAGGGAGATGGCGACGAACCCGTGCAGGCCTACATCGCCGCGATGCCCGGCTGGAAATCGCCCATCGGCAAACGCATCGACGCCTTGGTGGAAGCAGCTGTCCCCGGCGTCGCCAAGGCGGTCAAATGGAATTCGCCTTTCTACGGACGGCCGGGCGAAGGCTGGTTCCTGAGCCTGCACTGCTTCTCGAAGTACATCAAGGTGACGTTTTTTCAGGGGGCTGCGCTGCGGCCCATCCCCGCTGGAAAATCGAAGTATCCGCAGGTGCGCTACCTGGACATCCACGAAGGTGAATTCGACGAAGCGCAGTTTTCGGACTGGGTCCGGCAAGCCAGCAACTTGCCGGGCGAAAAGTTGTGAATGGGGCCGTGCCGGGCGACATCAACCCCGGCGACGACGCCGCGCCTGGTACACCTGGAACGGGCCAGGTGCCCTGCCCCGCTTGTCACGGCAGCGGCAAGATCGAGGAAACGCGCTGCGCGACGTGCGGCGGAACGGGCAAAGTGGTGCGCGGCGTCGGCGGCGCGTGACTCGGCGAGTGTCATGCAGCGGGGCCAGGAGGAGCGCTCCTGGCCGCCTCGAACCCGCCCGCAAACGATCCGGATTAAGGACGACCCGCGGCGGTGATCACGATCTCCACTCGCCGGTTCTTGGCCCTGCCCTCAGGCGTCGAGTTGCTGGCTACCGGCCGCGCCTCGCCGAACCCCTCCGCGGACACCGAGTTTGGCGATACGCCCTTGGCGATCAGATAACGCGCCACGTTGTCCGCGCGCGCCGATGACAGCTCGAGATTGGAGGGAAACTGCCGCTTCAATGCCGGCCCGATGGGCTCGTTGTCGGTGAACCCTTCGACGACAATCTGCTTGCCCTGCAGATTGGAAAGCGTGGGCGCGATCTTGGCCAGCGTCCTCTCGCCGTTGGAACTGAGGCTCCACCCGCCTTCGGGAAAGAGAATCTCGTTCACCATGGTGACCTTCAACTCGTCCTGCAATTGCGTAATCTGCACTTGGTCGCCGCGTAGTTCGGCCGAGAGCTGCTTATTGAGAGCGGAATACTCGGCTGCCAGTTGCGCCTCTTTGTCGTAGGTCTGCTTGGTCACGCAACCCGAAACCGCCAGCACGACGCACAGCGCCAGGATGGTTTTGTGTAGTCTCATTGCGATTCTCCGTCAGGTTTGTAAGCCAAATAAAAAGAGGCCTCGCCCTTTGTTGGCTTAGGTAATATCCGAAGGCACATCACTCCGATTTCTGCCAGGCAGGAAGCGCGCTAGCAGATTCTCGCAACTACACGCGAAGAATAAGCACAAGTGAATGACGCCACTACTCATATGACGCCAACCCCGGTCCCGCCGGGCACGGTTGCCGGTGTGCAGGGGCCTGCGGCGGAATCAGCCGCAAGCGCGGACTGCGATTATCTGGCCGCCGTCATCTGGCACATCCGCATCCAGATGCAAGCCGGCGCCGTCTCTATCGACACCACGGGCAAGGCGATGGGCACCAGCGTGCGCACCCTGCAACGCGTACTGCGCCGCGACGGCGGCGTCAGTTTTCGTCAGCTCTCCAATACCGCGCGCCTGCGTCGTGCTCAAGACCTGCTACGCGAAAGCACCGTGTCCATCACGCAGATCGCCATGGACTCTGGTTATTCCACACCGGCTAATTTTTCCCGGGCGTTCAGGAAAGCGAGCGGCGTCGCGCCGCACGAATACCGGCAGGACGCGATGGCGAGCAGTGTCGCCCCGTGACGATCATCACTCCGCCAACACGGGCCGGCTGATCTCCAGCACCCACTGCACGAACGCCTTCACCGCCGCGGTCGCACGCGCCTGGGGATAGACGATGGAAAGCTGCACCGGCTCGCAGCGCGCATCGGCCAAGACCTCGCGCAGGCGGCCGCTGCGCAGATACGGAGACGCCGCCAGCGCCGATAGTTGAATCAGGCCCAGACCCTCCAGGCCGCAGTGCAGATACGCCTCGGTCTCGTTGACCGAATAGCGGCTTGGCAACGCCATCGACACGTTTTCACCGTCGACTCGGAACCGCCAGTCCAGCGGCCGGCCGGTGGCGTTGGACAGATAGTTGACCACCCGATGCGCGGACAGCGCTTCCACCGATTTCGGTTCGCCGAAGCGGCCCAGGTATTGGGGCGACGCGCAGGTTACCCATACCAAGTGACCAAGGCTGCGCGCCACGAGCGTGGAATCGGCAAGCTCGCCGCTACGGATGGCGCAGTCGATACCTTCATAGATCAGGTCGGCCGGGCGATCGCTCAGGCCCAGCACGACCTCGACGTCGGGAAAACGCGCCTCGAACTCGACCAGCCTCGGCACCACAATCGCGCGGCCAACCACGCCGGGCATGTCGACGCGCACGCGGCCGCGGGGCGCCTGGATCGCGGCGGTAACGTCATTCTCGGCGTCGGCAATATTGGCCAGGATGGCCTGGCACGCCTGTAGATAGCGCGCACCGGCATCGGTCAGGCTCAGGCTGCGCGTGCTGCGATGCAGGAGCGGCGTGCCCAGGTGGGTTTCCAGGTTCTTGATCATCGTCGTGACCGACGACCGAGGCAGCGCCAGCGATTGCGCGGCCTTGGTGAAGCTGCGCGCCTCGACGACCCTGACGAATGCCGCCATCGCTTGAAGTTTGTCCATGAGCCGATCCCGACGATAGAACGTGCGCCGCATGTGGCGGGAAGGTCCCGATATTACCAACGCATATCGGCCGCGAATGCGCGCTGCGGCGCGTTGTGAATTCCGTCACGGCGAACAATGGATGCCCTGCCCGCTCCTACACTGCAAGCCACTTTTTCTGCTTGAGGCATCCCATGATTCAACACAACGCCATCCTCGTTCTGGGCGCGGGCCAGCTCGGCATGGCCGTGCTGCGCAACCTGGCGCCGCGCGTCGTCAAAGGCCAGTTGTCGGTCCTGTTGCGCGCGTCGACCGTCGCTTCCAACGATCCCGCCAAGCGGCGCGATCTTGCCGAGTTGCGTGGGCTGGGCGTCGGCATCATCGAGGGCGACCTTGCCCAGCAATCCACGGAGGCGCTCGCAGCCACCTTCCGCCGCTACGATACGGTCGTCTCATGCACGGGCTTTGTCGGCGGACCCGGCGTTCAACGCAAGATCGCCCGCGCTGCGCTGGACGCGCGCGTCAAGCGCTTTGTGCCTTGGCAGTTTGGCGTGGACTACGACGCCATCGGCCGGGGCAGCCCGCAGGACCTGTTCGATGAGCAGCTTGATGTGCGCGACATGCTGCGCGCCCAGCGCAACACTGAATGGATCATCGTATCGACGGGCATGTTCACGAGCTTTTTGTTCGAACCCGCGTTCGGTGTGGTGGATCTGGCCGCCAACACGGTGAACGCGCTGGGAAGCCTGGACAATGCGGTCACGCTGACCACGGCCGAAGACATTGGCGCGCTGACCGCCGAGATCCTGTTCACACAGCCCCGCATCGCCAACCAGGTCGTGCATGTCGCGGGCGACACCGTCACGTACCGGGCGGTCGCGGATGCCTTGGACCGCCTGCTCGAGCGCAAGGTCACGCGGCGCGAATGGCCGGTGCCGGAGCTGCTGCGCGCACTGGCGGCCGAACCTGACGATGCGATGCGCAAGTATCGCGCAGTGTTCGCGCAGGGCCATGGCGTGGCGTGGGACAAAGCACAGACCTTCAATGCCCAGCGCGGCATTGCCGTTTGCACTGCCGAACAATGGCTTCGTTTGCACCAGGACAGATTCCGTTCTTTGCGGCCCTGAACCCAATATCCGAAACTCTTATATCTGAAATGACCGCGAACCTATAGTTCTTTAGAACCCGTTGACATAAAGAGGGGCATTGCCGATGATGCGGAAGGCCGCAAGCGCTGGGCCGCCATAAGCACAACACCGCGCTCGCGCTGCGGGACGCGGCAACCAGAGAGGCAAGCCATGGAGACAACCCCACGCAACCCCGCACGGCGCCGCCTGTTGGCCGGCAGCGCCAGCGCCCTGGCCGCGGCCGGTCTGGGCGCCAGCGGCATCGCGCGCGCCAGCGATGCGCCCGCCAAACCCGCCGCCGCCCCTGCAACTGCAACTGCGCCCGCAGCGAAACCGGCCGCCGCATCCACAGCCAAACCCCTGCCGCCTTACGCGGCCTGGAAAGACGCCGACAGCGTCATCGTGCACAGCGCCAACACCATCGAAACGCGCCGCAGCGCGTTTGGCGACGGCATCATCACGCCGTCGCGCCAGCTCTACGTCCGCAACAACCTGCCGCCGCCGGACGCGGCCATCCTGGACGATCGGGACGGCTGGAAGGTCGAGATCCAGGGCGTCAAGCAGCCGCGCACGCTGACCGTGGGCGACCTGAAGACGCTGGGCGTGGAATCGATCGCGACGGTGCTGCAGTGCTCGGGCAACGGGCGCGGCTTCTTTCCCCACAAGCCCAGCGGCACGCCGTGGGAAGTGGGTGCGGCAGGCTGCGTGATGTGGACGGGCGTGCCGGTGCGCACGCTCGTGGAATACCTGGGCGGCCTGGATGGCACACCCGCCTTCATGACCGGCACCGGCGGCGAAGTGCTGCCGGAAGGCCTGGATCCGAAATCGCTGCTGGTGGAACGCTCGGTGCCGCGCGAAGCCATGCAGGACGCCATGCTGGCCTGGGAAATGAACGGCGAGCCGCTGTCACTCGCCCACGGCGGCCCGTTGCGGCTGATCGTGCCGGGCTATACCGGCGTGAACAACGTCAAGTACATCAAGCGGCTGGCGTTCACCGCCGAACAAAGCACCGCAAAGATCCAGCAGACCGGCTATCGCCTGACGCCGATGGACGCCAAGCCCAGTCCCGACCAACCCTCGGTCTGGGCGATGGAACCCAAGTCGTGGATCAACGCACCGGGCGCAAATGGTCAGGCCGTGAAGGCCGGACGCGTGGTGGTGCGGGGAGTTGCCTTTGGGGGCATGCATGCGGTCAAGCGCGTGGACGTCTCCATCGATGGCGGCAAGACCTGGAAGCAGGCCGCGCTGATCGGACCGGACCTCGGCAAGTACGCATGGCGCCAGTTCGCGCTGCCAGTGGAACTGACAGCGGGCCAGCACATGCTGGTCAGCCGCGTCGAAGACACGCAGGGCAATGTGCAGGTGGAGAACCGGTTCGAGAACGCGCCGGGCTACATCAACAGCAGTTGGCGCGACCACGGTCTGGCCATCAACGTGTCTTGAGGATGGCGGAATCGATGCAAAGCCGTTTCTTCAAGCCGAACCCCGCATCCCGCCGCCTGATCGGGCGGCGGACGCGCAACCTCTGCGCGGCGGGCCTGTCGTTGATTGCGGGCGCCACGGCGTGGGCGGCGGAACCGCCCAATGCCGAGGCGGGCCGCGCCTTGTTCCTGAAGTCGACGACCCCGGCCTGTGCCGTCTGTCACACGCTGGCGGATGCCGGCGCGGCCGGGACCATCGGGCCGAACCTCGATGAGCTGAAACCCGACGCCAACCGCGTCACGCAGGCCGTGCGCAATGGGATCGGCGTCATGCCGGCATTCGAGGCGTTAAGTGACGCGGAGGTGCAGGCATTGGCGCAGTATGTGTCGGGCGCCACCGGCGCGCAGTAGCCGGCCCGCAAACCATCACAGGAGGACCGCCGGGCAGCCTTGCGCTGCCCGGTGTCTCTGCGCGCATCGGGACCCCGATGGCGGTCATGTTAGGCTTTTCGCCGGCCGATCTTCCGGCCTCAATCACTCCGCTGACGAATCCTCCATGACGCTCCGACCGCTTGCATTGCTGTTTGCCGCGCTTGCCCTGTCGCCTGGTCTCCACGCTCAGACCGAGTCTCACGCAGTTGCCTGGACGCCCGCCGGCCCCACGGCCTGCCGCTTTTCGGGCTGGACGACCAATGCCAAGCCCGCCATCCCCGTGCGCGCGTCGGCATCTGCCAGCGCCAAGCAGCTCGGCGCGCTGCCGACCACGCGCGGCGACAGCCCGGATCCCGAAGTCGACCTCTACAGCGTGACCTTCGACGTGAAGGAGGCGCGTGACGGTTGGCTGAAGATCAGGAACGCCAGCGACGCCATGAGCGGCAGCGACCGCAGCCCGCCGCGGCCCGTCTATCAGGGTGAAGGCTGGATCGCCGCCGGGGATGCGCAAGTCGGCATCCAGTCGGCGCGGGGATATGCCCGCCCGGACGCCGGTAGCGAACGGTTGCTGGACCTGGGCAGCGACTGGTTGACCGAGCGCGCCACCTTACGCGGCATCGTCGCGTGCGACGGCGAATGGCTGCTTTTGGATTACGAGATGCGCCACAGCGCAACATTTGAGCTGCTGGCCGAGAAGGACCGCACGCGCGGACGCGCCTGGTTTCGCGGCGTGTGCGCGTCGTCCGAGACGACTTGCGACATGTGGTCGGTCGACCAATAGCGCGCGCTACGGCTGTTCCAGCGGCCACACTTCCACGACGCCGTGCGCCACGGCACACGGCGTGCGAGACACCTTTTCGATCGCGTCGGCCAAATCAATCGCTTCGATAACCGCAAAACCCGCGAGCGGCAGCGGCGCGTTCATGTAGGGTCCCTGCAACGTCTCGACACCTGCCGCGTCCGGATTGCGCACCTGCACCGGCGTTCCCGCGACGCCCATCAGCACGCCCGCGTGCTGCAACGCGGCATCATGCGCATGAGCAGAATCGCGTATGGCTTTGTTTGTGCGGTCATAGCCGTGCTGATCGCCATAACCGATCGTGATGAACATGGGCATGGTCTTCTCCTTTGACGTGGCTGGCGCGCGGCGCCCGTCCCGAAGGTTTTAACACTGCGCGAATGCCTGCCTGTCCCGTCGCCGTGCGGCCGCAGGCGCTGCGCAACCCATTCAGCATTTCCCGTCCGCCCCGGTCTGATCCACCTTGACACACTACCGACCAACTAGTAGATTGGCCCATCGCTCAGCCCACCCAGACGCCCATGCTCCCTTCCCCAATCGCCTCGCCCGGCGCGGTCAGAACCGACGATGCCAGGGATGCGTACCGCACTGAACGCGTGGCCGCTCAGTTGCGCGCAGATCGCGTCGCGCGCACGCCGCCGACGCCGTTCCAACGCCTTTACGCCGCGCGAGCATTGCCCCTGGCGGCCGATGCGGCGCAGCGCCCCCGGGTGCCCGCGGATCACAACCTGACGCCGCCCGCGGACCTGCTGCACGACGATTACACGGCGCACTGCCTGAAGCTAGCCGTCCAGGCGTTTCACGCGCAGCTTGCACGGTTGGACGCACGGACGGCTGCGGCGAATCAAGCCGTGAAAGACGAACAGACCCGCCTTGAAGCGCGCGCTGAGGCGGAGCACGATCTGGGCTCGATCGACGCGCTGCTGCTGCTCCAGTCATATCGGAATGCCGCCGGGATTCCCGTCGTGCTGGCGCCCGCGCTGCCGGCCGTGACGGGCGCGCCGCCGCTGACAGTTGCACCGGTTGCTGCGGCCGCCAAGGCACGGGGCGCAGCGGAGCACACCGATGGCGCCGGCTACCCTGCCCGCAGACCGCGCAAGCCCACCTCTGACGACCTCTAAGGCGTCCTTCTATCCCCTCACCCGCGCCGGATTTCCCACCACCTTCGCCCCTGCCGGCACGTCGCGCGTTACCACGCTACCCGCGCCGATGATGGCGTCATCCCCCACCGTGACACCCGGCAGGATGATCGCGCCACCGCCGATCCACACCTGCTTGCCGATGTGCACGGGACGGCCGAATTCCAGCATCGCGCGGCGCTGCTCGGGATCGTGCGGATGGTCCGCCGTGTAGATCTGCACGGCCGGGCCGACCTGCGTGCCGTCGCCGATCGTGACTTGCACGACGTCAAGGATCACGCAGTTGAAATTTATGAACACGTTCGCGCCCAGCGAGATGTTGTAGCCGTAGTCGCAATGAAACGGCGGGCGGATCAGTGCGCCCTCGCCCACGCTGGCAAGGCGCTCGCGCAGGAGCGCGTGCCATTGTTCGGGCGGCTCGCCCAGCAAGGCGTTGTACCGTTTCATCCAGGCGCTGGCGGCAAGCTGGTCCGCCTGGATCTCGTCGTCAGCGGCCGTGTAGAGCTCTCCTGCCAGCATTCTCTGCTTCTGCGTACGTGTCATGGCTGATCTCCTGTCCGGATCAGCCAGCATACCGAAGATTGCCGGACTAGGCCGCTTGCGGCACGACGCCCACATAGCGTCCGCGCGGCCGGATGACTTGCGCGACGCTGAGCTGCTCCAGGCAATGTGCGAGCAGGCCGATACTGCGCGCCGTGGCAAACAGTCCGAAGGCCGCATCGTCCGGCAGCTTGCAGTGCGCCGACAGCGCGGCCAGCGCCACGTCGATGTTGGGATGCAGGCCGGTCAGTTGCGTGGCCTTGTCGATGAAGCGCGTGATGACCTCGGCCGGCTCAAACTGCGCCAGCAGCGCCGCCGCGCGCGGATCGCCATCGGGATACAGATGATGGCCGAAGCCCGCCAGCGGCAGGCCCGTGGACAGGTAGTGCGCGATCACCTGATCTTCGCCTTGACGCGCCACATCGTCGAACAACGCGCGGACGCGGCCGGAGGCGTCGCCATGCAAAGGCCCGGACAAGGTGGTCAGTCCCGAAAGCAGGCACGCCGGCAGCGACGCGCCGGTCGAGGCCGCAATGCGCGCGGCAAATGCGGAGCTGGTCAGTTCGTGGTCGACGAGCAGGACCATCGCGGTGCGCAGCAACTCGGCGGCTTGCGGCGATAGCTTCCAGGCTTGCGCAAACCGCAGATGCAGCGGCCGCTTGCCGGGCTGCGCGCCAAACGCGTTGGCCAGTTGGCCGACCAGGCTCTGGCATTCGGTGTGGAGGACGCGCGTCATGCGGCCATGCGTGGAGTGCCCGGTGGCGGCCAGCGCGGCCAATGACGTGAACGCGGCGACCCGGCCCGGCGATGCCACGCGCGCAGTGCAAGAGAAGTCCGCCTGCTGGTCCGAATTCCACAGCAATTGCGCGGCCTCTTCCAGGCTGGCCGATCCGGCCAGCGTGACCGCGTCCTGGCCTCGGTAGTACAGGCGTTGGCGATGAAAGGTGGAGATGGCCGTGGGGATGCTGGGCTCGGCGCCGAACAGCGTGTTGGTGGCCAGGGTTTCGTGCTTGCGACCCGCCTGCTTGCGCTTGGCCAGCCCCGCGACGTCTTCGGCGCGGTAAAGACTGCGGCGCGTGTCGGCCGGGTCGGGCATGACCTCCAGCTTGCCGCGGCTGACGTAGGCGTAGATGGTCTGCGGCCGCACGCCAAGCTGGCTGCACGCTTCGGCCATTGAAATCCAGGTACCCATGATCTTCTGTACCAAAGTTTATATGTTGATTTTATAGATCAATATTGCTTTACAAATCAATCATTAAATACCATGGAATCCATGTTCAACGCGGACCCGCAGCCGGTCCCCCCAACAGAGCCGAACCGACATGAAGCCTCAGGTCCTGCAACTCAATCCCATCCTGATCCCGGCGGTCAACGACGAGCTTGGCTCGCTGTACCAGGTGCACAAGTTCTTCGAGATCTCCGATCAGGCGGCCTGGCTGCGCGAGCACGGCGCTCGCATCGAAGCCGTCATCACCGGCGGCCACACCGGCATCTCGCGCGAGATGCTGGAACAGCTGCCCGGCGTGAAGGTGGTGGCGGTCAATGGCGTGGGCACCGACGCGGTGGACCTGGCGTACTGCCGCGGCCGCGGCCTGCCGGTCACCGCCACGCTGGGCGCGTTGACCGAAGATGTCGCCGACCTGGCGATCGGCCTGCTGATCGCAGCCTGCCGCAACCTCTGCGCGGGCGACCGCTTTGTGCGGGAAGGCCTGTGGGAGCAGTTCCCCTCGCCCATCGCCATTCCGCTGGCGCGCCGCTTCAGCGGCATGCGCGTGGGCATCGTGGGCATGGGCCGCGTGGGCCGCGCCGTCGCCACGCGTGCGGCGGCCTTTGGCTGCCAGATCCGCTACACCGACCTGCGCGCCATGGACGACGTGCCGCATGAATTCGTGCCGGACCTGATCGCGCTGGCCCGGGCGTCCGACGCGCTGGTGCTCTGCGCCGCCGCCGACAAGGCCGAGGGCATCGTCAATGCCGCCGTGCTGGACGCGCTGGGCCCGCAGGGCTTCCTGGTCAACGTGGCGCGCGGCCGGCTGGTCAACGAGGCCGACCTGACCGAGGCGCTGGTCGCCGGCCGCATCGCGGGCGCGGGACTGGACGTCTTTGTGGATGAGCCCCGCGTGCCGCAGGCGCTGCGCCAGTCGGATCGCACCACCCTGCAGGCGCACCGCGCCAGCGCCACGTGGGAGACGCGGGCGGCGATGGGCCAGATGGTGCTGGACAGCATCGCGCAGGCGCTGGCCGGCGAGCGTCCGGCGTTGAGCCTGACGACCTGAGCCGCAAGGCACATCTTCGACGACTGCCATGACCGACCTCGTCTTTCCCGCCCTTGCACCAACCACGTTGCCGATCGCCGGCAGCGCGGCCCGTTTTCCCGTCGCGCGCGTCTTCTGCATCGGCCGCAACTATCGCTGGCTGCCCGACGAAGCGCGTCCGGCCGAGATGCCGGCGTGGTTCATGAAGCCCGCCAGCGCCGTGTTCCCGGCCACCGGCGCGCTGCCCTATCCCGCGGACACGGCGGACTACTGCCATGAGATCGAGCTGGTCGTGGCGATTGGCCGCGGCGGCAAGGACATCGCTGCAGACGACGTCGAAGCCCGCCATATCTGGGGTTACGCCGCCGGGCTGGACATGACCCGGCGCGATCTGCAGCAGCAGGCCAAGCGCGCGGGCGGTCCTTGGGAGCCCGCGAAGGCCTTCGATCATTCCGCGCCGTGCACCGCCATCGTGCCTGCTGACGCCTGCGGCCATCCGCGCGAAGGCGCGTTGTGGCTGTCCGTGAACGGAGTAGACCGCCAGCGCGCCGACGTATCCGGCCTGCTGTGGTCCGTACCCGAGCTGGTGGCGATGCTGTCGCGATCCGTGGCCCTGGCGCCCGGCGACCTCGTCTTTACCGGCACGCCCGCCGGCGTCGGTCCCTTGGGCCCTGGCGATGTCGTCAGCGCGGGCGTGGCCGGCATCGGGGACCTGACCATGACCGTTGCCGCGCCCCGCGCCGGCTGACGCCGCGCCGATTCTTTCAACATCAATAACCATCCAATCCGCCCGAGGAGCCTTCCCTTGAACGACAGCACCACCCAGAAAATTGCCCTGGTCACCGGCGCCGGCAGCGGCGTCGGCCGCGTCACCGCCATCGCCCTGCTGAACGACGGCTGGACCGTCGTGCTGGCCGGCCGCCGCGCCGATCCCTTGCAGTCGCTGCAAGCCGAGGCTGCCGCGCGCGGTCAGACCGCACTGGCCGTGCCCACCGACGTCACCAGCCCGGAAAGCGTCGAAGCGCTGTTCAACACCATCGAAAGCCGATTCGGCCGGCTGGACCTGCTGTTCAACAACGCCGGGGTCAACGCGCCCGCTGTGCCGATGGACGAACTGCCGCTGGAAAAGTGGTTCAACGCCATCAACACCAATGTGACGGGCGTCTATCTGTGCGCGCGCGCCGCCTTCGGGCTGATGCGCCGCCAGACGCCGCAGGGCGGCCGCATCATCAATAACGGTTCCATCTCCGCGCACACGCCGCGCCCCTTTACCGCGCCGTACACCGCCAGCAAGCACGCGGTCACCGGCCTGACCAAGTCGCTGGCGCTGGACGGCCGCGCCTACAACATCGTGGCGGGACAGATCGACATCGGCAACGCGATGACGGAGTTGTCCGAACGCATGACACGCGGCGTGCTGCAGGCCAATGGCACGGTTGCACCGGAGCCCATGATGGATGCCGTCCACGTCGCGAAAGCGGTGCGCCACATGGCGTCGCTGCCCCTGGACGCCAACGTCCTGACCATGACCGTCATGGCCAGCGCCATGCCCTTTGCGGGGCGCGGCTAAGGCCTTATCCGCGCCCCGGGGTGCAGCACACCCGGGGCGCCCCACAGAGTTGACTGAAGTTGACCACCCCGAGGAGACAAGCATGACCTTCAACACGCTGGCCAAGACCCTGGCCTTTTCGGCAGTCCTTGCCGCCGTGCCCGGCCTGGCCGCGGCGCAGAACTACCCCACCCGCCCCATCAGCATCATCGTGCCGGCCCCGCCGGGCGGCGGCATCGACATGATTGCGCGCGTCGTCGGCGAAAAGCTTTCGCAATCGCTGGGCCAGCCCGTCATCGTCGACAATCGGCCGGGCGCCTCCAACAACCTGGGCACCGCACTGCTCGCCAACGCCAAGCCCGACGGCTACACCATCGGCATCGTGGGCGGCAGCCACAACATCAACAAATACCTGTTCAAGAACCTGGGCTGGGACCCGCAGAAGAGTTTCGAGCCCATCATCTACACGCATGAAATTCCGCTGGTGTTCTCGGTCTATCCGAAGATCCCGCCCAAGACGCTGCCGGAATTGGTGGACTGGATGAAGGCGCATCCCGACGACGCCAAAGTCGCCACGTCGGGCCGAGGCAGCGCGCAGGAAATGGCCGCCGAGATGTTCCGCATGGTCAGCGGCGCGCCCATGCTGTTGATCCCGTACAAGGGTTCGTCCGCCGCGCACCCTGACCTGCTCGCGGGCCGCACGGTGCTCTACATCGACACCCTGAGCGCCATGCAGGAACAGGTCAAGGCCGGCAACGTGCGCGCCGTCGCGGTGTCGACCGCCAATCGCACCAAGGCCCTGCCCGACGTGCCGACCGCGCAGGAGCAAGGCCTGAAGGGCTACGACGCCAACACCAACGGCGGCTTCCTGGCGCCGGCGGGCACGCCGAAGGAGATCATCGCCAAGCTCAACACCGAGATCAACGCGGTCCTCAAGCAACCCGCCGTGCGCGCCAAGCTGGAAGCCGCGGGCATCGAGGTCCAGGGCGGCACGCCGCAGGAGTACGCGGCGGTGATCCAGTCGGACCTGGACAAGTGGGGCAAGGTGGTGAAGGAGGCGAAGATCGAGGCGGAGTGATGTTCGCCACGCATGCAAACGGGCGCGGCTAGGCCGTTGCCCTTTGCGTGCGCAGGGACGCGGTCCGATGGAGCCCGGATCGCGTCCTTTTCGCTATTGGCGCACAAGCGCCTGGCCGGCACTACGCCGGCCGCCGCAACTCCATCTCGGTCGCAACCCCGAAATATTGCCAAGGTAACAGGGCGTTAAGCGCCGTTTTGCCCAGTCCTGCGGCGTGGATGCCAGGCAAATACGGGTATTTTTGCGCCCCGCCGTAAACGCCGCCGTGAATCGGCCGGCGATGGCTTCGTTACACGGCCGCCGCTCCCGCCCACACTTGCCTTGACACCCTTTGTGTCCCCCTTCTATGGTCGAGGCCGCCAACGATCTGGCACCCGAAATTCCCGTGCAGCCCGCATTGCGGCGCAGGTAAGCGCCCCAGGCACTGGCGCGCGCCGGCCGCTTCCGCCGATGGCTGCACATCGCGACAGAGAGAGAAGAAGGACATGGCGTCTACGCGCAAGTCAGAAGGAAAAGGTTTGCGGACGGGCAACGCGGCCGCCGCCGCGCTGCTGGTGGCGGCGATCACGGCCGCGTTTGCGGCGATGAGCCCCACGCCGGGCAATGCCGCGCAGGAAAAGGCGGCGGCGCCGGCCGCAGCATCGGCAGCCAGTGCTGCAGTTGCCGCAGCACCGGTCGCTGCATCCCCTGCCCCCGCCACGCCAGCAGCCAACGCGACCGCCCCCGCCGCCAACGCCGCTGCGCGGATTGCGCCGCCCGACGCCGCCGCGGTCCTGTACGCCATCCATCAGGTGGACAGCAAGGGCGCCCCTTCCGCCGACGTCGCCAACGGCAGCATCGCCACCTACTGGTTCGGCCATGCGTTCGAACTGGAAGGCACGCCTTACTACACCGGCTTCATCTGGGAAACCGCCGAGCGCTACGGCAAGCCGGGCGAGGACGACGTCGGTCCGATGACGACCGTGAATCTGGCCGAAGCCACCTTCATCCGCGACCCGGCATCCCCGGAAAGCCCCTGGAAATTCCGCGGCATGGAGCCGACCATCGGCGAATTCGGCGCCTACGAAAGGCCGCCGGAAGTCGACACCCAGCGCAAGCCGCTGGAGTACCGCACGGCATCGGGCAAGCTGTTGCTGGCGGTGCCCACCGAAACCTTCGAGAACGGCATCACGATCAGCGGCTACGTCCTGCTTGTCTTCACGCCCCCGGAAAAGCGTCAGGACGAAACGGGCAATGTGTGGGCCTACGTGGGCAACGTGATCGCAGGCGAGGACAACGGGCCGGCCTGTGCGGACGGCGACGTCATGCCGTGTACGCGCAGCGAAGGTGAGCTGGTCTTCAGCGCCACCGCGACCGCCGACCTGCCGCGCGTGACGGTGCAGTTCTCGGGCAACACGATCTCGGGTCCCGGCAAGACCCGCAAGCTGGGCCCCGGCGACGCCGTCATCTACGCCTACGACGCCACGCGCAAGCAGTACGTCGCGCAGTAGCCGATACCATCACCTTCCCGAAGCAACGCGGCCGTTCAGGCCGCGGCTTGCTCCCTGGTCCCGGCCACTTCCAGCCGGTTGCCGCCCAGCGATTTGGCGCGGTAAAGCGCCTGGTCTGCGATGGCCAGCGCATCCATGATGGTGGGCGCGTCGCCGTTGAAACGCGCAAGCCCGATGCTGACCGTCGCAGCAATGCCGATGTTGTCGATCCGGTTGGAGACGGTCACGGCAAAGCGCTCGGCCATCGCCTTGCCCAGCGTATGTGCGCCCTTTGCGTCGTCGCCCCAAAGCAGCGCAGCGAATTCCTCGCCGCCGATGCGCGCAAGAATGGTGTCGTGACCCAGCACTTCTCGCACGGTTTCGGCAAAGGACTTGAGCACCTGGTCGCCCGCCGCGTGCCCATAGCGGTCATTGACGGACTTGAAGTGATCCAGGTCGAACGCCAGCACCGACACCGCGCCGCGCCCTTCCTTGCCATTCAGCATGCGCGCACCCTGCTCGACGAACCATCGCCGGTTGCCCAGCCGGGTCAGGTAGTCGGTCTGCGACTCCAGCAGCAGTTGGCGGTGCGTTTCGTCGCGGATGAGCTTGAGCAGCGTCATCGGCAGCACCACGGAATACAGCACACCCTCGTAGATGGTGAGCTTGCCGGCCAGCGCCAGGACGGGTTGCGAGTCGAACCAGGGCAGGATGAACGCGCGGCCGGCGTAAAGCGCCGTATGCACGCCCGCAACGGCCATCACAATGTGCCGCGACCGGCGCGGCTTGAGCGCCTGGCAGCGGTACACCTCCCAGGCAGTCAATCCGCTGACGAGCGCAATCGGGACCGAGCTTACGTACGTCCACATCACGTCGAGCCAGCGCACGCCCCCGATCACCCAGGTCAGCCCCATGCCGATCAGCACGCAGAGCGACGTGCGCACATAGCGCCGTCCGCTCAGCGCGGCAACGCCATTGAGCACAAGCAGATAGCCGCCGAGGATAACGAGGTTGCTCAGCGCCGCACCGCTGACGCCGGGAAGGTCGCGACGATATAACGCCGCCGCGCAGCCAAGCGCCAGCGTGGCGAAACCTGAAGCCAGGATGCGTAATTCCTTGCTGCGAGTGGGGTTGGCCCGCTGTTCCCAGAACATGAGGCCGGCGCTGACAAGCAGTGTTCCAACTGCCAGCAGGTACAGAGTGAGAAGATCGACGTACATCTCGAAAGTCAGGAGATTTCGCCGAAAACGCGCGGCGGCTGCGGGATTTTACGGTGAAAACGTGTCATTTCACCTTTTCCGGGTGCGCTTTTGCATCACGCTCGGCAGCGACCGAGCGCGTGTAATCCGACCCCAAAAATTTGTCCCCTGGACAGATCATTTCTTGATCTGGCCCCCACACCGGCTGACTTCCAACCGTTGGAACTTGCACGGGCCTCAGCCTACGTTGGCCGGCCGCGAAATCACCCCCGCCGTGCCGCTTCAATCGTCGCGATGTCGATCTTCTTCATCGTCATCATGGCCTCGAACGCGCGCTTGGCCGCCGCTTGATCCAAGTCCGTGACCGCCGCCAGCAGCGCCCGTGGCGTGATCTGCCAGGACAGTCCCCATTTATCCTTGCACCAGCCGCAGTCGCTCTCCTGGCCGCCGTTAGAGACGATGGCGTCCCACAGGCGGTCGGTTTCTGCCTGATCGTCGGTCGCGACCTGAAAGGAAAAAGATTCGTTGTGCTGGAAGGCGTCGCCGCCATTCAGGCCGACGCAGGGGATGCCCATCACCGTGAAGTCCACCATCAGGATGTCGCCCTGTTGGCCGGAGGGATAGTCGCCGGGTGCGCGGTGGACCGTGCCCACCTTGCTATCGGGGAACGTCTTTGCATAAAAGGTCGCCGCTTCCAGGGCGTCGCCGTCGTACCACAGGCAAACGGTGTTTTTGCTGGCCATCGTGCTCCTCCTTGGCAGGAAAGTGATGCGCTTCAACCTTGCTGCAATGCGCGACGTTCAAGCATAGTCCACGCCGCGCCTGCCGAAAACCGGGCACGCATCGCGGTCATGTGGACCCCGTCTCAAACGGCGATGCGCCCGTCGATGCAGGTCACGGACTGCCCGCCCACGCGAATGGCGCCGCCCGCATCGAACGAGATGCGCAACCTGCCCGACCGCCCGACCACAGCGCCCTGCGTGCTGAGGTATTCCGTGCCGAACTGCGGCACCTGTCCGGCGTCGCGGATGAACGCCGCCACCGAGCCGTTGCCGCTGCCGCAGACCGGGTCTTCGTTGGCGCCCAGGCTGGGCGCAAAGGCCCGGACCTCGATGGCCGCTTCCGCGCCTTCGCCGTAGGCGCCGTACACGACGATGCCCGCGGCATTGTTGCGGCGGTCGAAGTCGGCCATGCGTGCGAAGTCCGGTCCCAACGTCAGCACCGCCTGCGCGCTGGGCAATTGGGCAATCGTCCATACCGGCCCCACGTTGACGAACTTGGGCGCAGGATCGTGCAGCACCGCCGAGCCCAGGATGGCTTCCATTTCGTCGACGAGATCGGCTCCAAGATCGGCCAGGCTGGGTTCCGGCAGCGTGAAGGCGATAAGCGGGCTGCCACCCGCCGCGTCCGTGACCGACAGTTCGATCAGGCCGGCGGCACATTCCTGCACGAGCCGGCCGTCACGCGCCGCGACGATGCCCGCCTCGAGCAGCGCATGGGCGGTGCCCAGCGTGGGATGCCCCGCAAAGGGCAGCTCGGCCTGGGGCGTGAAGATGCGCACCAGGTAATCGGCGCCGGGCTGCGTGGGCGGCAGCACGAAGGTGGTCTCCGACAGGTTCGTCCAGTTGGCGATGCGCCGCATCTGCTCGTCCGACAGCCCCTGCCCTTGCAGCACCACCGCGACGGGATTGCCGCGATAGGGTTCGTTGGTGAACACATCCACCTGCTTGAATGGCACGCTCATGTCCCGCTCCTCTATTCAATATCCGGATGCCTGTCGGCCAACCGTTGGCGCCGCACGCGCAGCGCGTCGAGCTTTTCCTCGAGCGCCGCGATCTCGGCATCGACGTCCTGCACGCTTTGCTCGATGTGTTCGTACGCCTGCTGCAGGAGCACCTTGGCCTCCTTGCGGCTGGACGCCGTCGGCGTTTCTCCGCGCAGCGGCCGGTTGGCCGTTTCGGGCAGGAAGAACGACGTGATAAGCCCGATGACCGACGCCGCCATCAGGTAGTACGCGGGCATCATCAGGTTCTCGGTCTCTTCCACCAGCCATGCAGCAACCGTGGGGGTCAGGCCGGCAAAGATGATGGCAACGTTAAACGAACTGGCCAGCGCGCTGTAGCGGATGCGCGTGGGAAACAGCGCGGGCAGCGTGGACGCCATGATGCCGATCAGGCAGTTCAGGAACACGGCGATCAGCAACAGTCCTAAAAAGATCAGCGCGGTGTTATCGCTGCCGATGAGAAAGAACGAGGGGATCGCCGTGACCAGCAGGCCCAGGCTGCCGGCCAGCAGGAATGGCTTGCGGCCGATCTTGTCGCTGATGAACCCCACCACCGGCTGCACGAACAGCATGCCCACCATCACGACGACGATGATTAGCACGCCATGCCCTTCGGTATAGCCCAGGCTGCCGGACAGATACGTGGGCATGTAGGTGAGCAGCATGTAATAGGTGACATTGGTCACGAGCACCATGCCGATGCTGACCAGCAATGCACGGCGGTACTTGCTGAAGATCTCGCGGAATGACACCGTCGGCTTTTCCTGCACGGCGTCGCGGTCTTCCTTTTCCATCCGTTCAAGCTGTTGCGTGAAGGCCGGCGTTTCCTCGGCCGCGTGGCGCAGATACAAGCCCAGCAGGCCAAGCGGTCCGGCCACGAAGAACGGGATGCGCCATCCCCAGTCAAGGAAGGTCTGCTCGCCCAGCATGGTCTGCAGCAGCACGACCATGCCCGCCCCCACAACGAACCCGGCGATCGAGCCGAAGTCCAGCCAGCTTCCCAGGAAGCCGCGCTGCCTGTCTGGCGCATATTCGGCCACGAACACGGCCGCGCCGGTGTATTCGCCCCCCACGGAAAAGCCCTGCGCCAGCTTGCACGCCAAGAGAAGAATCGGCGCCCAGATGCCGATCGTGGCATAGGCGGGAATCAGGCCGATGCAGAACGTGCTGATGGCCATGATGATGATGGTGAGCGACAGCACCTTCTGGCGCCCGAAGCGATCACCCATGATGCCGAAGAAGACGCCGCCCAGCGGCCGGAACAGGAACGGCACGGAAAACGTGCCCAGGGCGGCAATGGTCTGCACGGCGGGCGAGGCGTCGGGAAAGAACACCTTGCCCAGTGCGAAGGCAACAAAGCCGTAGACGCCGAAGTCAAACCATTCCATCGCATTGCCAAGCGCCGCGGCGGTCACGGCCTTCTTTAGCTTGGTGTTGTCGATGACGGTGATGTCGCCGATCTCCAGCGGACGGATTTCTTGCGACGACGTGGGGGTTTCTGCCATGGTGCGACATCCATAAAACGGGACATGCCGATTATGGACCCGATTTTGGCAACGGTCATCGCCCGCGGCATTGCGGGAGTGGCGGGCGCGCGCCCATAATGCCCCACCCACCTGTCGACCGCCGGAGCTGTTCATGACCGATACCCGCAAGCCGCCGCTGATCTATCTTGAAGACTTGTCCGTCGGAGACGTCTTCGTCAGCAAGAGCCACGCCCTGGACGCGGCGCAAATCATTGCCTTTGCCACGCAATTCGACCCGCAGCCCTTTCATCTGGATCCGGACGCCGCGCGCGACACGCTATTCCAGGGTCTGGCGGCCAGCGGCTGGCATACGGCGGCGCTGACCATGAAGCTGCTGGTCGAAAGTTTTCCCGTGGCGCGCGGCGTGATTGGCGCTGGGGCCGAAGTCGTCTGGCCGCAGCCCACCCGCCCCGACGACGTAGTGAAGGTGACGAGCACGGTGCTGAGCATCACGCCGTCCCGTTCCAAACCCGATCGCGCCATCGTGGTCGTGGAATCCGTCACGTCGAACCAGCGGGATGAACCGCTGCAGAAGCTGACCAGCAAGGTCGTCGTCTTCCGGCGGTCATGATCCCATCATGGGCCGGTCATTATCCGGCCAGCGGTCCGGCCGCCTGCCGGCCGCACGCTCAAGCCGTCGCGCCCTCCGGCAGTTTGGCGATGACCTTGATCTCGAACTGGAATCCATAAAGCCAGGTCACCCCCACCGCCGTGATGTTCGGAAACGGCGCCTCGCCCCAGAACTCCGGCACCACTTCCCACATGGTCTCGAACTGCGACTGCGGATCCACCATAAAGACCGTCACGTCGACCACGTCGTCGAACGACGCGCCCGCCGCGTGCAGAATGGCGTTCAGGTTCTGGAACGCCAGCCGCACCTGCTGACGCAGATCGGGCTCGGGCGAGCCGTCGTCGCGGCTGCCGACCTGGCCGGACACGAACAGAAAGCCGTTGGAACGCACGGCCGGCGAATAACGGTTGCGCTCGTAAAGCGCGTGGCGATGAGGAGGAAACACGACGTCACGGTTGTTCATGGGATTCTCCAAGTGAAGGGGCTTCGGACCGCCCGCGTTGACATAGGCAAACTGTAAAAGCGCCCTCCGCGCGGATAAACGGCCAACTTCATCCATCACTATTTGTAGAATCCAAACAATCCCGATCCCAACCGGAGCAGCCATGGACCGATTTGACGCAATGACCGCGTTTGCGCGCGTGGTGGAGACCGGCAGCTTCACCAAGGCGGCCGAAACCCTGCACATGAGCAAGACCAGCGTCACGCAGCTTGTGCAGCAGCTGGAAGCGCGGCTGCGCGTGCGCCTGTTGAACCGCACCACGCGCAAGGTCAACGTCACGGCCGACGGCGCGGCGTACTACGAGCGTGTGATCAAGCTGCTGGCCGACATGGACGACGCCGAAACCAGCCTGTCCAGCGCCGCCGAAGCGCCGCGTGGCCGCCTGCGCGTGGACGTGCCCAGCCCGCTGGCGCGCATGGTGCTGGTGCCGGCATTGCCGGCCTTTCACGCGCGCTATCCCGACATCCAGCTCGACATGGGCGTCAGCGACCGCATCGTCGACCTGATCGGCGAAAACGTCGACTGCGTGGTGCGCGGCGGGGAGCTGACCGATCAATCCTTGATGGCCCGCCGTGTCGGTGACCTACGATTGGGCGTCTATGCCGCGCCCTCTTATCTGAAACTGGCCGGCAAGCCTGCACACCCGCGCGAGCTTGAGGACACGCACCATCGCATCGTCGGCTTTCTGTGGCAACGCACGGGCCGCGCGCTGCCCTACGCCATGCGCCGCGGCAACGAAGTCGTCAACGTGCACGGCCGTTACGTGCTGGCCGTGGACGACGGCAATGCGTACCTGGCGGCCGGCCTGGCCGGCATGGGCGTGATGTGGCTGCCGGATTACATGTCCGCGCCGCATCTTGCACAAGGCGAATTGGTGCCGGTGTTCGAGGACTGGCGGATGGACCCGATGCCAATGTACGTGGCGTTCCCGCCCAACCGCCACGTCAGCGCCAAACTGCGCGCCTTTATTGACTGGATCATCGAACTGGTGGGCGCGTATTCGCCTGCGGCGGGGAAATAGCCAGTAAAGTTCCGGCGGTTCTATCCTCGGACATTCCTCCGGTTCAGCGCGGCGGGCGTTGCGGAAAGCTGCGCTCGAAGATTCCCTCGGCAATGCGGTTCTTCAAGATTTCGATGGATCCCCCCGCTATCATCCAGCCCCGGCATCGGCGTACGCAGTATTCCACCAGCGACTCGCGGCTGTAGCCCAGCCCGCCCAACACCTGCAAGGCATCGTTCGCCACGTCGAACCCCACCTGGTTGCAGTAGGCCTTGGCGATGGCCGTCTCAGTGGCGGACGGAAAGCCGGTGTCCGCGCCGGTTGCGGCGCGATACAGCAGGAGCTGGGCCGCATCCAGCTTGATCCGCATGTCCGCGAACTTCCACTGCAAACCCTGGAATTCGCAGAGAAGCCGGCCGAACTGCTTGCGCTGCATGGCCCAGTTGCGCGCCTCTTCGTACGCATAACGGCCCAGCGCAAGCGACCGCGCGGTGTTGCCGATACGCTCGACATTGAAGCCGGCAATTTGCTTTTTGAACCCACCTTCCCCAAGGACCACCATGTCGTCCGGCACAAAGACGTTGTCAAAGAAGATCTCGACCCACTCCTCCCCAGACATGAACGCGGACCGCTTGCCCAGCTTCACCCCCTCGTCGCGCGTGCCGACCAGGACAGAGCCGATTCCGCCCGTGCCCGGGCCGAAGCGCACGTAAGCCAGGATGACGCTGGCATGCGGGCCGTGCGTCGTGAAGATCTTCGTGCCATTGATGCGCCATCCGCCGTCAGCGCGCGTCGCGCCGGTCTTCAATTCCGTCACGGCGGAGCCTGCGTCCGGTTCGGTCATGCCGACGGAGATAAGCCCTTCTCCCGCCAGCAGACCCGTCAGGTACTTCTGCTTTTGCAAGGGACTGCCGTATTCGGCGAGGACGCGGATCGCGCCAAAGTTGCCCGCCTGCACCACGTCCGCGCTGCGCGGACACACCGAGGCCACGGTCTCGATGGCAATGACCGCATCCATCAGCGACCCGCCGATACCGCCGTCTTCCTGCGCGACCGTGATTCCCAGGAGGCCTTGCCCAGCCATCAACCGGGCGATTTCCCACGGGTAGTCGTCGGAATGCGCGCGCTCCACGGCGCCGGCCCGCAATTCGCGCTCAGCAAAGCGGCGCACGGCCGACTGGAAGTCCTGTTGTTCGGGAGTAAGTTTGAAGTCCATCTTATGGTTCCTAAGACAAATGTTGGAAAGCGAACGTCCGGTCAGCCAAGGCGGACCAGGCCATCCACGGCGACCACGCCATCGGCGCGGACGAACAACGGATTGATCTCGGCTTCCTCAACGCGCACGTCGGCGCACTGCGCCAGTCGCGAAAATGCGGCAACTGCACAGGCCAGCGCCTCGCAATCGCCTTCGGGCAGGCCGCGAAAGCCGCGGATGAGGCGCGTCTGACGCACCTCCAAGATCATGCGGCGGGCCTCGTCGACGTCCACGGGCGCCAGCCGCAGCGCAAAATCTGGCGCCAGTTCGGCTGCAATGCCGCCAGCGCCCAGCAGCACGGTCGGCCCCACCAGCGGATCGTTTCGATAGCCCAGGATCAGCTCGATCAGGCGCTCCTCCATGGGCTGCACGAGGATGCCGTCTACCTCGGCGTGCGGCGCGTGCCGCCGGACCGCGTCCAACATCTCGTGCACGGCGGCTTCCAGGCCCGGCGCGTCACGGATGTTGATGCGGACCGCGCCCAGCTCGGTCTTGTGTGCGAGGTCTCGGGAGCAAACCTTGGCGGCAAGCGGGTATGGGATGCCATGATCCAGCCGTCCCGGCGCCAGCAACTGTCCTTGCGCAACTGGTACCCCCAGCCCGCGGAACAGCGATCCTGCTTCAAATTCGCTAAGCATGCCGCTGCGCGGCAGTTCGTCCGGCCACGGCAGCGGTTCGCGCCCACAAGGCGGACGGCCTTCCGGGCCGAAGAACTCGGCCAGCGCGTCAGCGCAGGATTCCGGCGTGCGAAACGCCGCGATTCCGGCCGCTTGCAGCAGCGCCAGCGACGCCGGCGCCTCGGGCGCCAGAAATACCGCGAGCGGCTTGCCGGCGGGCTTGACGGCCTGAAGCAAGGGCTGTACCGCCAGCCCTGCATGGAACTGCGCCGACGACCCGACGACGCTCAGCACTGCGTCGCACCAGTCCGCGTGCAGCAGCTCCTCGAGCAACATCTTGTACTGGTCGCTGCTCGCCGCCAAAGTCAAGTCGATGACCGGTGTCTCGCGGATCTTCAAACCGCCTTGCGCGATCTTGCGCACGAAATCCGCCGGTGGCGCCACGGCAGCCAGCCCCCGCAGACCCAGGTTATCAACCACCGTAGCCGCGCCGCCTCCGGTTGTCGTGATGACCGCCACCCGCGCCATCGGCTCTCCTGGCCGCCCGCTCCCCCCGCCCCGTGCATAGCGCGCCGCCAGCGGCGCGATCTCAAACAGGGTTTCCAGGTGTTGAACGCGCAGCGCGCCGTGCGCCTTAAGGAACGCGTCTACCGCCACGTCGTTGCCCGCCATGGCGCCGGTGTGGGATTGCGCCAGGGCATCGCCCTGTTCTGACCGTCCCAGCTTGTAGGCCACGACCGGTTTGCGCGCGGCCTGCGCCCGGAGCAGCGCGCGGGCCAGCGTCGGCGCGGCGCGCAGTGTTTCCAGGAAGAGCAGGATAACTTCGGTCTGCGGATCGTCCACCAGCGCGTCCACCACCTCACCCACGCTAACGTCGCTTTCATTTCCCACCGATACCGACTTGGCGAAGCCGAAGCCGCGAGCGGCGGCACGCGACAGCAGCGATCCCATCATCGAGCCGCTTTGGGACACCAGGCTGATCCCGCCGGGCAGCAATGTGTCGGCCTCGAAGGCCGCGTTCACGGAAAGGATGCCGCCGCTGTGCAGGTCCGCCAGGCCAATACTGTTGGGACCGAGCAGTCGAAGCCCCAATTCTCGGGCCTGCCGCACCAGTTCGGTCTGACGCGCCCTGCCTTCGGGCCCGGCCTCACCAAAACCGTCGGAGTAGATCGTGACCACCCGCGCGCCCGCCCGCGCGCACTCGGGCAGCAAGGCGGCCACGCCGTCGCCGGGGATCATGATGAAGACATGATCCACTGGACCGGGCAGCGCGCTGAGCGACGGATAAGCAGGTTCACCCAGGATTTCGGCGCGGCCCGCGTTGATGGGATAGACGGCGCCGGTGTAGCCGTGCTTGCGCATGAACCGCAGCGGGCGCGCCGTGTTCTTGCGTGTGTCGCCCGAGGCGCCCACCAGGGCGACCGAACGGGGAGACAGCAATGCGTCCGCAAAGGAAGAAGAAGGCATGGAGTTGGCTGTTGTCATATGGGAAAGGTGAGCGTTCAGGGCTGAGGCATGTCCGCCGCCAGGCGCAGCGCACGCACCGGCATGGCGTCCAGGCGCCAGACGGCGTCGCGAAGCGTCTGCATGCGCGCGTTGCCCAGCACCGGGCCGGCCAGTTCCGCGAACTTGTCGTTCAGTTCTGCGTCCGACAGTGGCGCTTCGGGATCTCCCTTGCGATACGGGGCGTGGTGTTCCAGCACCTCGCCGCCATGCGTCGTGGCGGTCAGGCGCGCGGCGCGCATCTTTGGAAAGCCCGCCGTCAGGTCGGGCGCGGAGCGCAGGTCCACGCGCTGCATCAGCGCGCGCACGCGCGCATCGCGCAGGCGTTCCTCGCCAAATGCGTCCAGGCGCACCGACCCGTGCACCAGCGCGTGGGCCACGACATACGGCAGGCTGAACTTCGCCTCGAACGCGGTCGCGGGCTGGAAGTTGCCGGTCACGTCCAGCGCGGTCTGGTATGCCTCAACGCACACGGTGGCGATGTCGTCCGGCCGCAGTCCGCGTTCGCGCAGCACCAGCGCCGCGTCGATTGCGGCAAAGGTGTGCCCGCAGCAGCCGTGGTTCTTCTGCGTGATCGACAGGATGTTGTAGCGTTCGCCCAGTCCGGAGACTGCCACGGACCAGTCCGGATCGCTTGCCAATGCGGCGCCAAAGCCAACCGCGCCCTCGAGGATGTCAGACACGCCCGTGATGCCATGCGCGGCGCCCTGGCCGGCACGCACGCCGACTTCGGCTGCATGGCCCGCGTGCAACGCCTTGCTCATGGCGTCGGAGCGGAAGGCCTGCTGCAGGCCGCTGGCCAGCGTGCCGGCAGTGGCAAGCGCGTGCAGCATGACGTGTGCATCCCCGGGCGCGCACAGGGCTGCGGCGGCGGCCGCACCGCCGAAACAGCCGACCGTGCCTGTCGTATGGAAATAGCGGTAATGCGTCGGCTGCACCGCCGCGCCGATCCGGGTCGATATCTCGTAGCCTACGACGATCGCCTGCAGTAGTGCCAGGCCGCTGGCGTCGTGCTCTTCGGCCAATGCCAAGGCCGCGGCAATGGTCGGGCAGCCCGGGTGATAGACCGCATCACGAAAGATGTCATCGAACTCGACCGCATGCGACACGCTGCCATTGATCCAGGCCGCCGTGGCGGCAAATGCGGTGGTCGCGCAACCTGGCAGGCTGGACGCGCCCGACCCCAGTTCCGCACCGTGCGCGCCAAGGAGTTGCTGGCATGGCGCGGTACGCGTGCCGGGATACAGCGCCGACAGCCAGTCCAGGAATGCCCGCTTGGCGAAATGGATGACTTCATCGGGCAGCCGGGCTACGGCGTCTGTCGCGCCATAAGCGGCAATGTTGTGTAGCAGCATGGGGTCTCCGCGGTTATTGCGGCGCAACAGCCGCGCCGTTCGCTTCTGCCGATCACTCTAGGCGGGCCCCGCGCTCGAGTGTTGATAAAAAGGAACACGAGCTTTCTTGATTGGGAGGGGCCGGAATTCGTGAAAGTTGCTTTGCCAATTTTTCATACCGCCGCGCCGGCGCCGTCCGTAAGCTGCAGGGCAAGACGAGAAAAACAACGCATGACCAAGGAGGAAGTAATGAGCGAGACCAAGACCCCGCTGGGCTTCATCGGCCTGGGCGTGATGGGAGAGCCCATGTGCGTCAATCTGGTCCGTAAATCCGGGCATCCGGTTTACGTGACCGATATCAGCGCCGATCCGGTGGCGCGCATCGGCGCACTGGGAGCACATGCCTGCGCGTCGGTGGTGGAAGTGGCGCAAAGCGCCGAAATCGTCTTCCTGTCGTTGCCCAGCATCGTGCAGGTGGAACAGGTGTGCACCGGACCGGGTGGCCTTGTCGAGGCGGCAGGCCGCGTGCGCATCGTGGTGGACATGAGCACCAGCGACGTCACGCGGACCCGCCGCTTGGCCGAAGTGCTGCGCGGCCATGGCATCCTGCTGATCGACGCGCCGGTGGCGCGCATGCGCGAGGCCGCCCGGCTTGGCACGCTGATGATCACCGTTGGCGCCACGCGGGAAGACTACGACGCTGTCCTGCCTTACCTGTCCTGCATGGGCAGCGACGTGCTCCTGTGCGGCGGCATCGGCAATGGCCAGGTCGTCAAGATCATGAACAACATGGTGGTCTTCATGACGGTGCATGCGCTAGCCGAGGCCATCACCATCGGCCGCAGCGCGGGCGTGGACGGCACTCTGCTGCTTGACGCGCTCAGCAAGGGCTCGGCCGATAGCTTCGTGCTGCGTAACCCAGGCCAGAAGGCATTGGCGCCGCAAGCCTTTCCGGAAAAGACGTTTCCCACTGAATACGCCATCAAGGACATTCTGCTGGCGCTCGAGTTGGCGAATCAAGGCGACGTGGACGCCCGCGCCGCCAAACTGACGCACGACCTTCTGGAGCGCACACGCGCCGCCGGCTTCGTCAAGGAGTATTACCCGGTGATGGTCAAGCTGATTGAGCGCGGCTACGCGTAACCCGCCCGCGGCGCTCCGCGCCGCCTCCTGATACTCGAGGTTTTCATGACACCCCTGCTACGCAGATGGGCCCTGCCCCTGCTCGCCGCCGCGATCGGCTTCAATGCCACCGCCGCGGACTATCCGACCAAGCCCATCACGCTTGTGATTGGCTTTACCGCCGGCGGCCCAACCGATGCCGTTGGCCGCTACCTGGCCCGCCACCTGGAGGCCGAACTGGGCCAACCCGTCGTCGTGGAGAACCGCGCAGGCGCCAACGGCGTCGTGGCCGTCCAGGCGGTCAAGCGCGCGCCGGCCGACGGCTACACCCTGATGCTGGGCAGCAGCGGCACACTGTCTATCGAACCCGTCTACAAGCAGAAGGTGGACTACCAGGTCCTAAAGGACTTTCAGCCTGTCGCGTTGGTCGCCAGCTATCCGTACCTGCTGGTGGTGCCGGCAAACTCGCCGTTTGACAGCGTGCAGGCATTGATCGCCGGGGCGCGCGCCAAGCCCGGGGCGCTGACCTTTGCGTCTGCCGGCAGCGGCGCGGTGAACCACCTTGCGGGCGAATGGTTCAAGAGCGCCACCCATGTCGACATAACGCACGTTCCTTACAAGGGCGATTCGGCCGCCATTGCCGATCTCGTCGCGGGGCGCGTGGACATGGCCTTCCTGAGCGCCATCGCCGCCATGCCGCAGGTTCAGGCCGGCAAACTGCGCGCGTTGGGAATCGCCGCGTCGCAGCCGTCAGCGGTGGCGCCAGGCGTGCCCACGGTGGCTCAGGCCGCGAGTATCCCCGGCTTCACGGCCGAACCCTGGAACGGCGTCCTGGCGCCGGCTGGCGTCCCACCCGCAGTCACACAACGCCTGAACGCCGCAATCAACAAGGTGATGAGCGCCAGCGACGCGCGCGACGCGCTGCTCAAGCTGGGCCAGTTCCCGATGACCGGCACCTCGGAAGATTTCGCCCGGCACATCGGCTCGCAAACCGAACGCTGGGCGCAGGTCATGCAGACCAGCCACATTGCAAAGGCGGACTAGATGGAATACCCCGAACTGACTCTGCTCATCGGCGGACGCGCCGTCGCCGCCGGCCAACGCTCGGGCCTGGAAGTGATCGACCCCGCCACGCAGGCAGTGCTTGGCCAGTTGCCGATGGCCTCGGCGGAAGATGTCGACGAGGCCTTGGAAGCCGCACGCCGCAGCTTTCCCAGCTGGCGCGACACGGCGCCGATGGAGCGCGCCGCGATACTGCGCCGCGCCGCCACCTTCATGCGCGAGCGTACGCCCCGGCTGGCGTGGCTGATCACTCGCGAACTGGGCAAGCCCCTGGCGGAATCCGAAAAGGAAGTGGCGACCGCCGCCGAGATGTTCGAATGGGGAGCGGAGGAAGCTCGACGCACCTACGGCCGGCTGATTCCGGGCCGCACGGGGGGCATCCGGCAGATGGCTATCCCTGAACCCATCGGCCCCGTTGCGGCGTTCTCGGGTTGGAACGCGCCGGCCATCACCCCATCGCGCAAGATCGCCGGCGCGCTGGCGGCGGGATGCTCCATCGTCATCAAACCGTCCGAAGAGACGCCGGCGATCGCCCTGGAGATCGGCCGAGCGCTCAGCGATGCCGGCTTGCCTGCGGGCGTACTCAACATGGTGTTCGGTGACCCGGGCGAAATCTCCCGGCAACTGATCGAATCGCCGATCACGCGCATGGTGACCTTCACCGGCTCGACCGCCATCGGTCGGCAACTGGCGACGATGGCTGCCGCCAGCCTGAAGCGCGCAACGCTGGAGCTGGGCGGCCACGCCCCCGTGCTGGTGTTCGGCGATGCCGATCCCCTGCACGCAGCCGACACCATCCTGGCCGCCAAGCTGCGCAACTCTGGCCAGATCTGCACGTCGCCCACCCGCATGATGGTGCATGAGAGCGTGTACGAACGCTTCGTCGAGCGGCTGGCCGAACGTGCACGCGGCTGGCGCGTGGGCAACGGGCTGGAAGCCGGCGTGCAGATGGGACCGCTCGCCAATCCCCGGCGGCTCGCCGCGATGGAGACGATGGTGGCCGATGCCCTCGATCATGGCGCGCGGCTGGCGGCCGGCGGCCAACGGCTGGACCTACCCGGCTGGTTCTGGGAACCGACCGTGCTGAGCGATGTCACCACCGAATGCTTGGCCGCGAACACGGAGCCATTCGGCCCCATGGCGCTGGTGCAGCCGTTTACCGGCATGGACGAGGCGCTGGAACAGGCCAACCGCCTGCCCTTCGGATTGGCGTCCTACGTCTTCACCCGCGATGCCGCCACCGCGCGCATCGCCTCCGAACGCATCGAAAGTGGCGTCGTCTGCATCAACCACTGCCAAGCCTCGTTGCCCGAAACGCCTTTCGGGGGCTTCAAGGACAGCGGCCTGGGCAAGGAAGGCGGCGTGGAAGGCCTGCAGGAGTTCATGCAGGTCAAGTACGTGAGTCAGGTGTAGTCCGCCTGCGCTTACGCGAGCGGCGTGGCGATAGACCGCGCCGCCATCCCAACCAAAGGAGAAAACCATGCACAAGAACATCACCGCAGCAATCGCCGTTGCAGCTCTGGCCGGCGCGGCGCACGCCCAGCCGTCCGATGGCATCTCGGACGGCATTGTGCGCATCGGCGTGCTGACCGACATGTCGGGCGCTTATTCCGGCAACGTCGGACCGGGCTCGGTGCTCGCTACGCGTCTGGCCATCGAGGAGTTCGGCGGCAAGGTGCTGGGCAAGCCCGTTGAAATGCTGTCGGCCGATCATCTGAACAAGACCGACGTCGCCGCCAGCCGAGCGCGGGAATGGATGGACCGCGAGAAGGTCGATGTCGTGACGGAGCTGGGCAATAGCGCCGTCGCGCTGGCGGTGATGAATATTGCGCGCGAGAAAGGCCGCATGACGATGGTGACTGGCGCCGGCGCCACCCGCATCACGGGCGAGGACTGCTCACCCAACAACGTCCAATGGGTCTACGACACCTATGCGCTCGCCAAGGTCGGCACGCTGCCACTGGTCGAGGCCGGCGCGAAGAAGTGGTTCTTCGTGACCGCCGACTATGCCTTCGGCCACTCGTTGGAAAGCGATGGCATGCGGTTCGTGAAGGAAGGCGGCGGCACGGTTGCGGGATCGGCGCGCTACCCGTTCCCCGGCAACGACTTCGCGTCGTTCCTGCTTTCGGCGCAATCCAGCAAGGCCGACGCCGTGGCATTCGCCAGCGCCGGTGCCGACCTGCAGAACGAGATCAAGCAGGCGCGCGAGTTCGGCCTGGCCGGCAAGCAGAAGCTGGTAGCCATGTTGATGAGCATTACCGACGTACATGGCGTGGGTCTGGACGCCGGCCAGGGCATGACCTTCGCAGAAACCTTCTACTGGGACATGGACGACGAGACCCGTGCATTCGCCCAGCGGTTCCACAAAGCGTCCGGCAAGATGCCCACGGCGCTGCAGGCGGGCCAATACTCCGCGGTGCTCAATTACCTGCGCGCTGTCGAGAAGTCCGGCTCGGACAATGTCGACATCCTTATGAAGACGCTGCGCGCGATGCCCATCCATGACGCCTTCGCACGCAACGCACACCTGCGCGAAGACGGCAAGCTGATCCACGACACGTACGTGGTGGAGGTCAAGTCCCCCAAGGACTCCAAAGCGCCATGGGATTACTACAAGATCGTGCGCACGGTGCCGGGCGACCAAGCGTTCATGCCCTTGTCCGAAAGCCTATGCAAGCTGGTCAAGCAATGACCGAGACGCGGCTTGAAATGGCAGGCCTACCGGTCTACGAGGTCTACGCAATCCGTTACGCCAGCGTGACGCGGCGCGCGGTCGACAATTTCCTTTCGCGCGCGGACGTGCATGACGGACCGATGCCGCTGGACTTCTATTGCTGGTTGCTGCGTGGCCCGGCGAGCAACGTGCTTGTCGATACGGGCTTCAGCAACTGCTCGGCGCGGGCCCGCAAGCGCGCTTTCACGCTGCATCCCGAGGCGGCGCTGGCGCGTCTGGGGCTGACGCCCGCGGACATCAACGACCTCGTCCTCACCCACCTGCATTACGACCACGCGGGCGACGTCGAGGGCTACCCAAACGCCCGGGTGCATCTGCAAGACGCCGAAATGCAATACGCCACCGGCCGATACATGTGCTTTGAATCGATGCGGCATTTCTTCTCGGTGGACGACGTGCAGGCCGTCGTGCGGCAGGTGTATGCGGGCCGTGTGCAGTTTCACGATGGCGATGCGCGGCTGGCGCCCGGGCTGGAGGTCTATCGCGTCGGCGGCCACACACAAGGCCTGCAGGTCGTGCGCGTGCACACGGCACGTGGCTGGGTGGTGCTGGCCTCGGACGCCCTGCACTATTACCGCAATTTTCGGGACAACAACCCATTTCCCGCGATCTTCCATCTTGGCGATATGCTCGAGGGCTACGCACGCATCCGGACTCTGGCGGATTCCGAGGCGCACATCGTGCCCGGCCACGACCCGGCCGTCGCCGAGCGCTACCCGCGCGCCGACGACGGAGACGGCATTTTCCGCCTGGACGTTCCGCCTTTGTGACAAGGACCTTGCAATGCAAGAAGACGACTTCATCCTCCACAAACTGGCCGACGCCGTAAACCGGCAGGAACGGCTGGTGTGGCGCGGCCGCCATCTGGACACGGTGTTCCTGCTGGAATGCGGCGAGGCTGCCTATCTCATCACCGTGCAGGCGGGCCGCATCACCGGCGTGTGCCGCGGCCCCTTTGCCATGCCGCGCTGGCAGTTCGCCCTGCGCGCCGCTGCCGCCGATTGGGCGCAGTTCTGGAGCCCCAAGCCGCCGCCCGGCTTTCACGACCTGATGGCGCTCGTGAAATTCCGCCGCCTGCGCGTCGAGGGGGATCTTTATCCCTTGATGTCCCACCTGCTGTACTTCAAGGACGTGCTGGCCTGCCCGCGCGCCGAAGGAGCCTCCCTGTGACCACCAGCCACGCCGTCTTCGAGCCGATCGTCGGCCGCTATCTTCAACTGCCGTTGGGCGGGCGCCAGCACCGCGTCTATGTCGAGGAGGCCGGCAGCGGCACACCCCTGCTATGCCTGCATACGGCAGGCGCGGACTCGCGCCAATACCGCGCGGTGATGAACGACCAGGCCATTCTGGAATCATTTCGGGTCATCGCCTTTGACCTGCCGTGGCACGGCAAGTCGTCGCCACCGGAAGGCTGGCAGGAGGAGACCTACCGCTTGACATCTCAGGATTACGCGCGCGCCATCATCGCCGTGGCGGACGCGCTTGACCTCGACCGGCCGCTGGTGATGGGCTGCTCGATCGGCGGGCGCATCGTATTGCATCTTGCACTGGAGCATGCAGACCGCTTTGGTGGCGCCATCGGGCTGCAATCCGGCGCGCATGTCGACCCCTACTATGACCTTGAATGGCTGAACCGGCCCGACGTGCACGGCGGCGAAGTCTGCGCGGGCATCGTGTCCGGACTGGTCGGTCCGGCCAGTCCCGACAGGCATCGGTGGGAAACCCTGTGGCATTACATGCAGGGAGGGCCCGGCGTGTTCAAGGGAGACCTGCATTTCTACACTGCGGACGGCGACATCCGCGATCGCGTCGCCGGCATCGACACGCAGCGCTGCCCCTTGTGGCTGCTGACGGGCGAATACGACTATTCCTGCACGCCGCAGGACACCGAATTCCTGGCAGGCCGCATTGCGGGATCGCAATGGCAGATCATGGAGGGCATGGGGCACTTTCCCATGAGCGAGGATCCGGACCGCTTCCTCAGTTACTTGCGGCCGGTGCTGGCGCAAGCGGCGCAGGCGCGGCGCGGCAGGTAAGCCGTTGACACTTGACGGTCCCGCGCCGGAATGCGCGCGTGGCCGTCATTTTGCGTTGCCTGTGGCGACAGGCAGTGCACTGCATTGCGTCGGCAAGACGCCAGGCGACCGTTTATTCCGCCTGTGTCAACGCCTTCAGCAGTTCGTCCACGGGTCTCGCCAGCTGACTTGTGTCGCGAACGCACACGTAGAACTGGCGCTCCGCCCAGTCATCGCGCAACCGCAGCAGGACGAGGCCCATGGAGGCCAGATAGTGCCGCGCGATACCTTCCGGCACCACACCGATGCCCAGTCCCTCGCGGATCATGCGGCAGCGCGTCTCAAAGTTCGACACCTGCAGCTTCACGTTGGGCGGCCGCGATAGCGTCTGCCCGGCATACGCCAGGAACTGGTCGAGCGAATGGCGCGGGAAGTAACCGAGCAAGTCGTAGTCGAGCGCCTCTTCCAGATACAGTTCGGCGCGGTCCGCGAGCGCGTGCCCCACTGGCACCACCAGCCCCACGCGATCGCGCCGGAACGGAAACGAGGCCACGCCGGGCACCGGATGATCGGCGTGATAAATGCCAATGTCCACCGAAGCCTCAGACACCATGCGCGGAATGTCGTAGCTGTGGCCTTCCAGCAAATCTACGCTGACATCGCTGCGCCCCGCCAGGAACCGGCCCATCACGCCGGGCAGGAACTGCAGGATGGTCGAGGGATTTGACGCCAGCCGGATCTTGGCCTGGCCATTGAGCGAATAGCCGTTGATGGCCTGCTCGGTCAGTTGCACGCTGCGAAGAATGGCCTTCGCCCGCTGATACAACAAGGCGCCCGCCGACGTGGGCTCGACGCCGCGTCCATGGCGGTGCAGGAGCGTGCGACCCAGGTGGCGCTCCAGTTCGGCCACGCGCTTGCTGGCGGCGGACGTCACCAGGTTTTCCCGTTCGGCCGCTTTGGACAGGCTCTTCTCCTCGACGGCCGCGACGAAGATTTCCAACGCTGGGATGTCTAGCTTTTTCATGGGGGCAATATACAGTGGCGTACAGGATTCGGGCCCCTACCCCTTTGCAAGCTCCCCCGCCAGTTCCAGCGCCCGCGCCAGGAACACCGACGCATCATCCTTGCGATAACTGACGATCACGGGCGACACAAACGCGTCGGCTTCGATCCGCACATGCGCCACGTCCTGGCGTTGCAGGCGCTGCACGGACGCGGGCACGACCGTGACGCCCAGCCCCGCCGCAACCAGCCCGATGGCGGTCTGCAGCTCGTTGGCCTCTTGCGCGACCTGCAGCGAATGGCCGGCGGCGCGAAAGAGTCCCAGCACGTGATCCGCGTAGTTGGGCCGCGGCCGCGCCGGATACAGGACGAAGGGCTCGCGCGCCAGCCGGTCGACCGAGACGCTGCCCTGGCCCGCCAGCGGGTGGTGCAGCGGCACGGCGGCCATCAAGGGTTCGGTCATCAGCACGCGCCGCTCGATCGCGGGGTCGTCCAGCAGGATGCGGCCGATGCCCAGGTCGATGCGGCCTGCCTTCAGCGCTTCGAGCTGCGGCAGCGTGTTCATTTCCATCAGGCCCACTTCGACCCGCTCGTCCGCGCTGCGCAGCAACCGGATCAGTTCCGGTACGAAGCCGTACAGCGTGGACGGCACGAAGCCGATGCCGAACCAGCGGCGCTCCGTTTGACCCAACCGTCGCGTGCCTTCCAGCACCTCGTCCAGCCGCGCGGTCAACAGGCGCGATTGCTCGAGCAGAAAGCGGCCCGCCTCGGTCAGGCGTAGGGCGCGCGTGGTGCGTTCGAACAGGAGCACGCCCAATTCTTCCTCCAGTTGCTTGATCTGGCGGCTGAGCGGTGGCTGCGCGATGTGCAGCCGCGCGGCCGCCTGCGTGAAGCTGCCGGCCTCGGCCACGGCCTGGAAATAGCGCAAGTGCCTGAGTTCCATGACGATTAAGACCCTGAAGGTATCAATTGAAACCCATATAGTCTTGGACGCCTTGGAAAAAGGCAAGCGATACTGCCTCCATCGTTCAAGCGCGGTCGGCCAGAGTATGAATCGGTTCCGCATCGCCGCCCATAAATCAAGAACACGGAGACTTTCATGCGCCTGCGCCCCGCCTTCAAACCCTTCGCCCGCGCCTTGCTGGCCGCGTCGCTACTGGCTGGCGCGGCCGCGGCGCACGCCGATGCCTATCCCGACCACCCGGTGAAGTGGATCGTGCCCTTCCCGCCGGGCGGCGCCATGGACAGCATCGCGCGCACGCTGGGCGAATCCATGGGCAAGCAGCTGAATACGTCGTTCATCGTGGAAAACCGCGCGGGCGCGGGCGGCAATATCGGCGCGGCTGCCGTCGCGCGCGCCAAGCCGGACGGCTACACCATCCTGATCGTGGCGAACGGCATGGCCGTGAATCCCGCGCTGTACCAGGACCTGAATTACGACCCCATCAAGGACTTCGCGCCGATCTCGCTGCTGGCCGTGGTGCCGAACGTGTTGGTCACCAATCCTGAACGCACCGGCGCGACGAGCGTGCAGGACGTGATCGCCAAGGCAAAGACGCAGCCCAAGCACTACACGTACGCCTCCGCCGGGGTCGGCACGTCGATCCATCTGGCCGGTGAAATGTTCGTATCGATGACGGGCGTGGACATGCTGCACGTGCCGTACAAGGGCAGCGGCCCGGCCGTCGCGGACCTGTTGGGCGGGCAGGTGGACTACATGTTCGACAGCATCACGTCCGCCAAGCCGCACATCGCGACCGGCAAGCTGCGTGCGTTGGGCGTCACCACCACCAAGCGCTCGGCCGCCCTGCCCGACGTGCCGACCCTGCAGGAAGCGGGCGTGCCAGGCTATGAGCTGATGCCCTGGTTCGCCGCCTTCGCGCCTGCGGGCACGCCACCGGATGTGGTGGCCAAGCTGAACGATGCCATGCGCGCCGCGTTGGCGGATCCCAAGGTGAAGGCGACGCTCGATTCGATCGGGGCCGAGTCCATCGGCAGCACGCCCGACGCACTGCGCGACCACCTGGCCAAGGAAACGGCGCAATGGAAGGTCCTGGTCAAGGAACGCGGCATCAAGATCAACTGATCGGCCGCGCTGCGCTCGCCTGGGGTATCGTTGGTCCATCCATCTCCCAGCGAAGGAAGTCATCATGGCCCTGAAACACGCGGATCCCGGACAGGTCATCGATCTGAAGCCCTATGGCGCGGCGCTTGCGCAGAAGCAGTCGGTCGCGCTTTTCAAGTCCGAGGATCTGGAGGTCATGCGGCTGGTGCTGCTGGCGGGCAAGACAATGCCCTCGCATGACGTCGAGGGCGAAATCACTCTTCAATGCCTGGAGGGCAGCGTGGAGGTCTCGACCGGCGGCGCCACGCATGTCCTGGACGCCGGCCGCCTGATGTACCTGCCCGGCCGAGCGCCGCATTCGCTTTTTGCGCTGGAGAACGCGTCGGTACTGGTGACTGTTGCTTTGAAGCGTACGTAGCGTCATCCGCCGGGGCAGCTTATGGGGCGGCTTCGAGGGCCCCTTTCGAGGCGCCTCCCGATGCGCCTTCTGTTAACCCCGCGCGCTCGCCAGGCCAGCCTATTTGCGATCACGCCCTTCGACAGCTTTGCGCAGCACACCGATGAAGGCTTCGTTGAACGCGGGAATATCGTCAGGTTTGCGGCTGGACACCAATACGCCGTCGACGACGGCCTCTTCATCCACCCACTCAACCCCCGCATTGCGCAGGTCGTCCTGCAGCGATGGCCAACTGGTCATCTTGCGACCCTTGACCACGCCGGCGGAAATCAGCAGCCAGGCGCCGTGGCAAATGACGGCGACCGGCTTGCCCGCGTCAAAGCAAGCGCGCACCAGCTCCTGCGCCTTGGGCTGCATGCGGATTTCATCGGCATTGACCACGCCGCCGGGCAACAGCAAGGCGTCAAAGACCTCCGGCTCGGAGGCGGCCTGCAGAAAGGTCAGATCCACCGGAAACCGGTCGCCCGGCTTGTCGTGATGAAAGCCCTGGATCGGATCGGTGCGGGCGGACACGAGCACCGTACGCGCGCCCTCCTCGTGCAGACGGTGACGCGGGCCAGTGAGTTCGACCTGCTCGAATCCATCGACGGCCAGAATGGCGATGTTGACGTCTTGAAGTGTTGCCATGTGTGCTCCTGTTGCGTGGCCTCCCGACGATGCGATGCGTCGCGCGGGAGGCCTGGGGGATGATTTGTCAGGGCCGCGCCGCAGCGACCGGCTTGGGCGGCTGCGCCGGCTGCGCCGGGGTAACTCGCCATATCGTGTTCGACAGATCGTCGGCCACGATAAGCGCGCCCTTCGGATCTACCGTCACGCCAACCGGACGGCCGCGCGTCGTGCCGTCGCTGTCGCGAAAGCCTGCGACGAAGTCCACAGGTGGGCCAGAGGGCCGGCCGTCCGTGAACGGCACGAAGACCACCTTGTACCCAACGGGGTCCTTGCGGTTCCAGCTTCCGTGCTCGCCGACGAAGACGCCGTTGGCAAAACGATCCCCCATCGAAGCGTCTGAGAAATCGACGCCAAGCGCCGCGACGTGCGAGCCCAAAGCGTAGTCCGGCGCGATAGCCGACGCGACCTTTGCGGGATCCTGCGGCCGGACGCGATCGTCCACGTTCTTGCCCCAATAGCTATAGGGCCAGCCGTAGAAGGCGCCTTCCTTGACCGTGGTCAGATAGTCGGGCACCAGGTCGGGACCGATTTCGTCGCGCTCGTTGACCACGGCCCACAATTGGCCGGTATCGGGCTGGATCGTAAGCGCGGTCGGGTTGCGCAGGCCGGTCGCATACGTCTTGTATTCACCCGTGCTGGCATTCACGCGCCAGATCCGCGCGCGATCGGCCTCAGCCGTCATGCCGCGTTCGGTGATATTGCTGTTCGAGCCGATGCCTACGTACAGATACTGCCCATCGGCGCTGGCGGTCAGCGCCTTCGTCCAGTGATGGTTGATCTCCGACGGCAGCGGCGTGACGACTTCGGGCGGCCCGCTTGCCTTGGTCTGCCCAGGCTGATAGTCGAACCGCACCAATGCGTCCTGATTGGCGACATACAGTTGGTTCCCGACCAGCGCCAGCCCATACGGCGCGTTGAGATTCTCCGCAAAGACGGAGGCCTCGTAGGTGCCATCGCCTTCCGGGTCGCGCAGCAGCGTCAGGCGGTTGCCGCCCTTGACCGGGCTGGTGCCGCGGGCCTTGATGACGGCCGCGATCACGTCTTTGGGCTTGAGGTCGGGCGCGCTGCCGCCGCGTCCCTCGGCCACCAGGATGTCGCCATTGGGCAGCACGAGCGTCTGCCGCGGAATTTTCAGATCCGTGGCGATGGCCGAAATCTTGTAGCCCTCGGGCACGGTCGGCACCTTGTCGCCCCACGGGGCAGGCTTGGCGATGACCATATCGGGCAGCAGGCCGCGTTCGGGTTTGGGCAGATCAGGCGAAGGTCCATATTGGCCGCCGGCCTGCGCGCTGCACACCCCTGCCATCACCAGCAACGGAATTCCGGCAATCAGTCGTAGGTGATTCATAGCGGCCCCCTGATGTGCGGGGTGCGGAAGCCCAGCCAGAGCGCCACAAGCGCCAGCACGGTGCCGACTGCAGACAGAATCAGTGCGGTGGGCATGCTTGCCCAAGCGTCGCGGGCGTGCATAAACGCATTGAACAGGCCTACCAGCCAGGCTGCCAGCAGCACGACGGCATAAGGAACGATTCCGCGCGCGCGCTGCGTAGCCCTGAACAGGTCCACGATGGCAATCAGCAGCGCGATCGCGCCAAACAGCAGTCCGCCGACCAGCAGCCAGGACGCGAAATTGTTCCATTGGATGTGAAAAGTCTGCGCATAGGCAGCATCCGCGAGTGCCGCGCCGAGAAACAGGGGAAACATCCCGGCCAGGAATACCGCCGGCATGGGGCGCACGGTAAGGGCGTACCGATTTTCGATGAGTTGGGTCACTGTATCGCCTCGTGAGTTGCGGGCCCGAGCAGATGCCCGAGAAGCGCAACGCAGCAAGTCGTGTTCCTGTGTCCGTGCCGAGGCCCGCGCGCCTCGGTTCAGCGCGTGGCGATCTGCGCTGGTGTGTCCGGACGCCAACCTCCACCCAGCGCCTTGTATGCCGCCACCGCTGCCCGAGCGGTTTCCGCTTGGGCCTGCGCCCGGTCGTCAGAAGCCTGCAAGAGCGAGGCGTCCGCATACAGCACGTCGACCAGACTGGCGGCGCCGCGCTTGTAGGCCGCGAACGACGACGCTCGCGCCTGCGTCAGCGCGTCTTCGCCGCGGGTCAGCACCGCCGACTGTTCGGCACGGTGGATCAGTGCGGAAAACGCGTTCTCGACATCTTCAGTGGCATGCAGGACCGCCAGGCGATATGCCGCCAGCGCCTCGGCCTCTTGGCCCTTTGCCCCGTCGATCTGCGCGTTGATGCGGCCAAAGTCGAACAGCCGCCAACGCAGTCCCAACACGCCCGCGGACTGGCTTGCGCCGGCGGAGAACAGATTCCCGCTGGACACGGCCGTGGCGCTGCCCAGCAAGCCGCTCAACGAGAACTTCGGGTAGAACTCGGAGATGGCCTCGCCGATACGGGCGTTGGCGGCCGCCAGCCGGCGTTCGGCCGCGATCAGATCGGGCCGGCGCTGGAGCAGATCCGCGGGAGCGCCCATTTCCTCGATCCGAGGCGCGGCAGGTATCGGCGCGTGCGCCGCCAGTTCGGCGTGATGCGTGCCGGGCGCGGCCCCCAGCATGACGTCCAAGGCGTTCATGGCCGCATCAAGCCCACTCTGCAACACCGGAACGGTTGCCTGTACTTGCGACAGCGCGCCATCCGCCTGACGCACCTGGTATTGCGCAGCCAGCCCGCGTTCGTGCAGCAGCGCGACCTTGGCGACAAGATCCTGCTGCGTCCTGACCTGCCGCTGTGCGATGTCCAAACGCGCCTGGAGGCTGCGGATCACAATGTATGTGTCCGCGGTTTGCGCGGCCACCGCGAGCTGCGTGGCCATCGCTGCCGCTTCCGAGGCCTGAAAATCGGCGATGGCCGCCTCACGGCCACGCCGCAGGCCGCCGAACAGATCGATTTCCCAGCTGGCCTCAAGATTGGCTTCGTACTGGCTGCCCCAGCGGTCGTAACCGGGCATCGTGCTGGCCACCTGTCCCAGTGGCGTCTCACGCGACTGATGCGACCGCGCAGCCAGGCCGCGCACCGAGGCCGACGGCAGCAAGGCCGCGTTGGCCGCGCCCAGCCCCGCACGCGCCTGCGTCACGCGCGCCGCCGCCTGCGCCAGGTCCAGGTTCTGCGCGATGGCCAATGACACATATCGCGCCAGCATCGGATCGTCAAATTGGCGCCACCACGTATCGAGGCCTTGCACGGCCCCCGATCCGGCTTGCCGGCCCGGGGCCTGCGAGTAGTGGAGGGGAAGCGGCGCCTCGGGCCGGTGGTAATCAGGGCCTGCCGCGCACCCGGCCAGCACGCCGGCGCAGAGCAAGACAAAGGAATGACGGGCGAGCATGGGAATCCTTCAGGCTATTAATTTTGGGTGACTATAATACGTTTTAGTCACTCGTTGTCAACAAAAGTGCGCCGGGTTAAGCTGCACCCATGACGAAAGCAACATCCCCCGCCCTTCAGCCGCGAGGCCCCTCCGATCACGACGTCCGCGATCAGATCGTCGAAGCCGCCACCGAATACTTCGGCCTGTATGGTTTCGACAAGACCACCGTCTCGGACCTGGCCAAGGCCATCGGATTCTCCAAGGCCTATATCTACAAGTTCTTCGACTCCAAGCAGGCGATCGGCGAGGTCATCTGCGCCAACCGCCTGAACACGATCATGGTGGCCGTCGACGCGGCCGTCGCCGACGCGCGATCCGCGCCGGACCGGCTGCGGCGCATGTTCAAGGCCCTGGTGGAAGCCGGCAGCCAGCTCTTCTTCCACGACAGCAAGCTGTACGACATTGCGCGAACCTCGGCCAGCGAGTCGTGGCCCTCCGCGCAAGCCTATGAGGCGCACATCAAGGGCCTCATCCTGCAGGTAATCCGCGAAGGTCGGGAAGCCGGCGACTTCGAACGCAAGACGCCCCTCGATGAAACGGCCGACGCCATCTATCTCGTCATGCGGCCGTATATCAATCCTTTGCTCCTGCAGCACAACCTGGCCAATGGCGCGGAAGCCACGGTGCAGTTGTCGAACCTGATCCTGCGTAGTCTGGCGCCGTAAATTTTCTTTTGTGACCATTGACCTTATTGGTCACTTGTATAGAATGGGGACCTTCTTTGTGAGGATGGTCTCCCATGCTTCGGCGTCCGCTTGCCCCCTTTGCCCTCTGCCTGTTGCCTGTCGCCCTTGCGGCATGCGGCGATAGCCCCCCGTCAGATCCCCGCGTCGACCCGCCGCTTGTCAGAGTCGGCGTGGCGCAAACCGCATCCGCGCCCGCACGCTCCTTTTCGGGCGTCGTGGCGGCGCGCGTTCAAAGCGACCTGGGATTCCGCGTGTCCGGGAAAGTGCTGGAGCGACTGGTCGACACCGGTCAATCGGTGACCCGCGGCCAGCCGCTCATGCGGCTGGATCCGGAAGATCTGGGCCTGCAGGCCCGTGCGCAGATTGAAGCCGTGGCCTCGGCGCGTGCGCGCGCAAAACAGGCTGTCGACGACGATGCCCGCTATCGCGGCCTGGTGGCAGAAGGCGCCGTGTCCGCGTCGGCCTATGCGCAGATCAAGGCCGACGCGGACACGGCGCGTGCCGATCTGAAGGCGGCCGAAGCGCGGGCCGACGTCGCGAAAAACGCGTCGAGCTATGCAGTGCTGGTGGCGGACGCGGACGGCGTCGTCGTGGACACGCTGGCCGAACCCGGACAGGTCGTTGCCGCCGGGCAATCCGTCGTGCGGCTGGCGCGCGCCGGCCAGCGCGAAGCCATCGTGCACCTTCCCGAAACACTACGGCCATCCGTGGGCTCCGCCGCCCGGGCAATGCTGTACGGGGACCGCCAGTCCCCCGCCCCGGCCACGCTGCGGCAACTGTCGGATGCGGCGGATCGGGTCACGCGGACGTTCGAGGCCAGGTATGTGCTGGAAGGCGCGCTGGCCCGCGCCCCGTTGGGGGCCACCGTCACGATCGACATTCCGCAGTCGCCGGACGGCACGCCCCTGCTGCAGGTGCCGATAGGCGCGGTCTTCGACACCGGCGCCGGCCCGGGCGTCTGGGTGGTGGTGGATGGCGCCCCGGCCCAGGTGGCGCGGCGGCCCGTCCAGGTGCACGGCCTGAGCGACGATGTGGCGCGTGTCGCTGGCGACCTCAAGCCCGGCGAACGTGTCGTGTCCCTGGGTGCGCATCTGCTGCATGAAGGCGAGCCGGTCAGGCTCGGGGAGCAGAAGGCTGCCGACCTCGTGGGAGCGCGTTGATGAGCGAAGGCCGCTTCAATCTGTCTGCGCTCGCCGTGCGCGAGCGCTCGATCACGCTGTTCCTGATTCTTCTCGTCTCTGTCGCCGGAATCCTCGCGTTCTTCCAATTGGGCCGTGCTGAAGATCCGCCGTTCACCATCAAGCAGATGACCGTCGTCACCGCATGGCCCGGGGCGACCGCACAGGAGATGCAGGACCAGGTCGCCGAACCGCTGGAAAAGCGGCTGCAGGAGTTGCGCTGGTACGACCGGACCGAAACCTTCACGCGGCCCGGCCTGGCGTTCACCATGGTGTCGCTGCTGGACAGCACACCGCCCCAGGCGGTGCAGGAAGAGTTCTATCAGGCGCGCAAGAAGCTTGCCGACGAAGCCGGACGTCTGCCTCCCGGCGTAGTCGGGCCCATGGTCAATGACGAGTACGCGGACGTCACGTTTGCCTTGTACGCGCTCAAGGCAAAAGGCGAGCCCCAGCGTCTGCTTGCCCGCGACGCCGAAGCGCTGCGCCAGCAACTGCTGCACGTGCCGGGCGTCAAGAAAGTGAACATCATCGGCGAGCAGCCCGAGCGCATCTTCGTGTCGTTCTCCCATGACCGCCTGGCTACGCTCGGCGTCGATCCACAGGCCATTTTTGCCGCACTCAACGCGCAGAACGTCCTGACGCCCGCCGGGTCGATCGAGACCAAGGGTCCCCAGGTGTTCCTGCGCGTAGACGGCGCGTTCGACAGCCTGGACAAGATCCGCCAGACGCCCATCACCGCCCGGGGACGCACGCTGAAGCTTGCCGACGTGGCGACCGTGGAGCGCGGCTATGAAGACCCGGCCACGTTTCTGGTGCGAAATAACGGCGAGCCCGCGCTGCTTTTGGGCGTGGTCATGCGCGACGAATGGAATGGGCTGGATCTGGGCAGCGCGCTCGAGCAGGAGGTTGGCAAGATCAACACCGCATTGCCGCTCGGGATGAGCCTGACCAAGGTCACCGACCAGGCCGTGAACATCAGCGCGGCGGTGGACGAGTTCATGGTCAAGTTCTTCGTCGCACTGCTTGTCGTGATGCTGGTGTGCTTTGTCAGCATGGGGTGGCGCGTCGGGATCGTAGTGGCCGCCGCCGTGCCCCTGACCCTTGCGGCGGTGTTCGTGATCATGGCGGCCTCGGGCAAGAATTTCGACCGCATCACGCTTGGCTCGCTGATCCTGGCGCTCGGCCTGCTGGTGGACGACGCCATCATTGCCATCGAAATGATGGTGGTCAAGATGGAAGAAGGCTATAGCCGGATCGCAGCGTCGGCGTATGCGTGGAGTCACACGGCCGCCCCCATGCTGTCCGGCACGCTCGTCACCGCGGTGGGTTTCATGCCGAACGGTTTCGCGCGTTCCACCGCGGGCGAGTACACCAGCAACATGTTCTGGATCGTCGGCATTGCGCTGATCGCGTCCTGGGTGGTGGCGGTGTTCTTCACGCCGTATCTGGGCGTAAAGATGCTGCCGGACATCAAGAAGGTCGAAGGCGGACACCACGCCATCTACGACACCCGTCACTACAACCGGTTCCGGCGTCTGCTGGGGCACGTCATCGGCCGCAAATGGCTGGTGGCGGGCACGGTGGTCGCGGTCTTTGCGCTGGCCGTGGTTGGCATGGGCCTGGTGAACAAACAGTTCTTTCCCACTTCGGATCGGCCCGAGGTGCTCGTTGAAGTGCAGATGCCGTACGGCACGTCCATTGAACAAACCAGCGGGGCCGCTGCGACAGTCGAAGCGTGGCTGGCCAAGCAGGCGGAAGCCAGGATCGTCACCGCGTACATCGGACAAGGCGCGCCGCGCTTCTTTCTGGCCATGGCGCCCGAGCTGCCGGACCCGTCATTCGCCAAGATCGTCGTGCTGACGGGCAACGACAAGGAACGTGAAGCGCTCAAGTTCCGGCTTCGCCAGGCCATCGCCGACGGCCTGGCGCCGCAGGCGCAGGTCCGCGTCACTCAGATCGTGTTCGGACCGCCCTCGCCGTTCCCGGTGGCCTATCGCGTCATGGGGCCTGATGCCGGCCAGTTGCGCGCGATTGCCGCGCGCGTCCAGTCGATCATGCACGCCGATCCCATGATGCGCACCGTAAACACCGATTGGGGCGCGCGGGTTCCCGCTCTGCACTTTACGCTGGACCAGGACCGGCTTCAGGCGGTGGGACTGACCTCCAGCTCGGTCGCCCTACAGTTGCAGTTCCTGTTGAGTGGCGTACCCCTCACCAACGTTCGCGAGGACATCCGCTCGGTTGAAGTGGTCGGCCGAGCGGCCGGTGATGTCCGCCTGGATCCAGCCAAGATCGCCGGCCTGACGCTGGTGGGGGCCGACGGCCAACGCGTGCCGCTGTCGCAGGTTGGCACGGTGGATGTGCAAATGGAGGATCCGATCCTGCGGCGCCGTGACCGCACGCCGACCATTACGGTTCGCGGCGACATCGCGGAAGGCCTTCAGCCGCCTGACGTTTCCGCCGCGATCTTCAAGCAACTGCAACCTGTCATCAACGACCTGCCAGCGGGATACCGCATCGAACAGGCCGGCTCCATCGAGGAATCTGAGAAGGCAAGCACTGCCATGCTGCCGCTGTTTCCGATCATGATTGCCATCACCCTGCTGATCATCATCCTGCAGGTGCGATCCATCGCCGCCATGGTGATGGTTTTTGCGACCAGCCCGCTCGGCCTGATCGGTGTTGTGCCGACACTGCTCCTGTTCCAGCAGCCGTTCGGCATCAACGCGCTGGTCGGGCTGATTGCCCTGTCCGGCATCCTGATGCGCAATACGCTGATTCTGATCGGCCAGATCCACCACAACGAACAGGAAGGCCTGGCGCCCTATGACGCGGTGGTCGAGGCGACGGTGCAGCGGGCGCGACCGGTGATTCTGACTGCGCTGGCCGCGATACTGGCTTTCATCCCGTTGACGCACTCGGTGTTCTGGGGAACGCTGGCCTACACCCTGATCGGCGGCACGTTCGCCGGCACGATCATCACGCTGGTCTTCCTGCCCGCCATGTACGCCATCTGGTTCAAGATTCGGCCTGCCGTCGCGCAGGACGCTTCCCAACCTGTTGCGGCCCGGGTAACGACGGGTTGATCACGCCGCCTGCGGCGTGGCACTCGCCCGCCGGGGCTTCACAACGAGGGGGTCGTATGTACAGAAATCAACAGACGTGCTGGACGGTCCAGCACCAGGCTGCACTGGAGCGGCTGCGCACGGGCGGGGGCAAGCCCGATATCGCCAGTCCGGATCAGATCGCCGGCATGACAGGCTTGCAGATCCTGCACGCGATGATGGCCGGCGAGCTGCCCTACCCGCCCATGAACGACACCGCGAACATGACGTTGGTGGAAGCGGACTCGGGCTGGGCCGTGTTCCTTGGCATCCCCGAACTGCGCCATTGCAATCCGTTCGGCACCGTCCACGGCGGCTGGTTCTCGACGCTGCTGGATTCGGCATTGGGTTGCGCGATCCAGAGTGCGCTTCCGGAAGGCAGGCGCTACACGACGGTCGAACTCAGTGTCAACATCGTGCGTGCGGCGGCGCCATCCAGTGGCCCGCTTCGCGCCGCCGCCACGCTGATACATAGCGGCAAGCAGATCGCCACCGCGCAGGCGCGGGTGGAGGACGAGAACGGCAAGCTGTATGCGCACGCCACCACCACGTGCGTGGTGTTCGACCGGCGTGCATAGCGCACGGCTACACCCCGAACGACACCGACATCCGTTCCAACCATGCGCTGGCCACCGGTTGACGCCGTGCCAGAAATCCCAGCGGACCCGCTTCGGCCATGCGCCAGTGCGCGGTCCCGAAACGCAGCGTTCCTCGCAGCGTGCAGCGCGTGCGGATCAGCCCTGCCGGCCCGTCCTGAACCGTCCAGACCGCGAAACGTAGCGGCAAGGCCACGCGCAGGCCGGGTCGGAATTGCACGCTGGCGGCGGGCCGGCCTTCCGCAACGAGCGACGCTTGCGCCAACGCGGCCAGCTCACCTGGCCCGCCCAAGGCGGGCAGCGGCTCGAAATCGCCGATGCGCTTCGGGATCCCCCACAGCTTGCGGCCACCGTCTGCGGCCGCCTCGTCGTCCACCCAGATCGGCCCCACCGTGCACGCGGGCGCCAGCAATCCCGCGTGACGCACCGCCGTCGCAAAGAGCAGCTCGTTGTAGGCGAGCGTGCCGCCCGGCTCGTAAGCGGTCCAGACGGTGGTGCAGATGGCATGGCGTCCCAACGTGACCACGCGGGCATCACCGGGCGCCTGCTGCGGCAGATCGGCCAGCGGCACCCGCCATGCACTCAGGAGCGCATGGCCGTGCAGTTTCCAGGGGGCCTGCGGATAAGGAGACGGGTAGCCTGACTGCGTCCTGCCATCCGGCGTGCCGGTCGGGCTGTCGTTCGATGGGAGCATCATCCTGGCGAACTCCTGTCGGGTTTCCAATGCACACACCCGATCGATAGTAAGCGCCCTGCGACCGAACGCCGCATGCGTTTCCATTCGGACAGAATGCGTGAGGTTCTGTAATAGAATCCCGCCCATGTCGACTCATCGGGACTCTGCGTTTCAGCCCCGCGGCCTGCCTTGGCGCTTGCTCGTCTGCCTGGCAATGGCCGCCTTTGTGCTGCGCGCTTTCATCCCGACCGGCTACATGGCGGGGCCGTCCACGACCTCGCTGATGCTGACGCTGTGCGAAGCCGGCGGCACAATGAACGTGACGTTCGACCTGCCGGCCGAGCCGGACGCCAAGCACGGTGCCGCGGAGGCCTGCGCCTTCGGCGCCCTCGCCGCGCACGCGATTCTGCCGGACACCGGACTCGCACCTGTGTTGTCGGCGCGCGCCGCCTACGCCGCGCCCGAGATTCCCGTCTACCGCGCCACGCCGCCACTGCCGGCCCTTGGGCCGCCGCTAGGGTCACGCGCCCCGCCTTCCCTGTCTTCCTGATCCGCCGCGCGCGCGCCTGACGCCGCGCACGGCAGCGAAGAGCGGGAACCCCGTAGACCAGCTTCATGGCGCCATCGCATCGGCGCTGCCTGCACGGCCATCCCCTCTTCGCCCGCACTTTGCCGACCGGCCTTCAGGCCGGCGGCAGATTCAGTCGAAGACAAAAGAAGAGGGGTCATCTTGACCATCGTTCGTACGCACGCGTGCCTCGGCACGGCGCTGATCCTGGCCGCTTTCAACGCCGCCGCCCAAACCGCTCCCGCCACCCTCGCCCCCATCACCGTGGTCGGCGGATCCGAGACGGCGCTGACTACCGAGGCGTCCACCGGCTCCAACCTGGGCCTCACGCCCATGCAGACGCCCGCCAGCGTCGACATCATTTCGCGGGAACAGATCGAGTCCCGCGGCGACGCCAGCGTGATCGAAGCGATTACCCGCGCGCCCGGTTTTTCGGCCGCGCCCCACCCTGGCAACGGCAATAGCGCCCTGTCGGTGCGCGGCTTCACCGACAGCACGTCGGTCATGCGGCTGTACGACGGACTGCGCCAATATGGCGGCGTCGGCCTGACGTTTCCGTTCGACACGTGGTCGGTCGAGCGCATCGAGGTGCTGCGCGGACCCGCGTCCGTCATCTATGGCGACGGCGCGATCGGCGGCGTCGTCAACGTGATCCCCAAGCGCCCCACCCGCGGGCCGATCCAGAACGAAGTGCAGGCCACGATCGGCACGCAGGATACGGCGCGGCTGGGACTGGGCAGCGGCGGCGCGCTGAGCGACACCTTGTCGTATCGCCTGGATGTCAGCGGCAACTACACGGATGGTTATGTCGACCGCGGCCAGTCGGGCGATGCGACGTTTTCGGGCGCGTTGCGCTGGGACGCCACGCCGGACCTGAACATGACGTTGAGTTACGCCTACGGCTACCAGCGCCCGATGCGGTACTTCGGCACCCCGATGATCAACGGCGAGCAGGATGACGCCGTGCGCAAGCAGAACTACAACGTCGCCGACAGTTTCATGCGCTTTCGCGACCAATGGACCCAGCTGGACACCGTCTGGACGCCGAACGACGCCACCACCGTGCGTGCGCGCCTCTATCACGTGCAGAGCGACCGCGACTGGCGCAACGCCGAGCGCTACCTGTACAACCCCGCAACCAGCCTGATCGACCGATCCGACAACACGCAGATCACGCATGACCAGACCCAGACCGGCCTGACCACCAGCGCCGCCTTCAAGGGCGCGCTGGCCGGCCTGGAGAACACGGTATCGGTGGGCTTTGACGTCAACCACGCCACGTTCAAGCACATCAACAACACCTACACAGGCAGTTCGGGGTCGGTGGATCCGTATGACCCGGATCACGGCCAATACCAGAGCGACGTGCCGTTCATTCCGCGTTACCGCAACAAAGCCGATCAGTTTGCCCTGTTCATGGAAGACCGCCTGGCGCTGACCAGCAAGTGGTCGATCATCGGCGGCCTGCGCTACGACCACGCGAAGGTCACGCGCGACGACCTGGTCACCGATCAGCGCGCCTTGTCCAAGACGTTTTCCGACGTGGGCTGGCGCATCGGCACCGTGTACGACGTGACGCCGGATCTGGCCGTCTACGCGCAGTACGCGCAGGCCGCCGATCCGGTCAGCGGGCTGCTGATGATCAGCCCGTCCAACGCGTCGTTCGACCTGTCGCGCGGCAAGCAGATCGAGGTCGGCCTGAAGCAGAACTTCATGGACGGACGCGGCGAGTGGACGCTGGCGGCGTACGAAATCCGCAAGACCAATCTGCTGTCGCGCGACGCCGACGACCCGAGCCTGCGGGTGCAGGTCGGCGAACAATCGTCCCGCGGCCTGGAAACGTCGCTGTCGCTGGCGGTTGCGCCCGGCTGGACGATCGACGCCAATGCCACCGTGCTGCGGGCCAAGTACGACGATTTCTCCGAATCGGTGGGCGGGGCGGTCGTGTCGCGCGCGGGCAATGTGCCGCCCAACGTGCCGCAACGCCTGGCGAATCTGTGGCTAAGCTGGAACTTCCACCCGGGCTGGACCGCGATGGGTGGGATGCGCTACGTGGGCAAGCGCTATGCGGACAGCGCCAACACCATCGAACTGCCGTCCTACACCACGACCGACCTGGCGCTGCGCTGGGACGTGAACAAAGACACCGCCATCACGGCCCGGGGTTTCAACGTTTTTGATCGCGCGTACTTCACCACGGCCTACTACACCAACACGCAATGGATGTATGGGCCGAGCCGCCGGTTCGAACTGACGTTGAACCACCGCTTCTGAGGCGGGCGCGACCATGGACGCCAAGGCGCGCCTGCGCAGGCTGACCTACCTGGCCCATCGCTGGCTGGGGGTTGGCGGCTGCCTGCTGATGCTGGTGTGGTTTCTCAGCGGCATCGTCATGCTGTATGTCGGCTACCCGAAGCTGACGCCCGAAGAGCGGTTTGCCAGCCTGCCTGTGCTGGCCGCAGACGCGTATCTGCCGATGGACGCAGCGCGGCCCGGCGGCGCGCTTGCCGTTCTGACGTCGGTGCGCGGCGAGCCGACCTACATCGTCCCAACCCCGGACGGCCCGCGCGCCTGGTCCGCGCGCACCGGCCGGCCTGACGGCGTCGTGACAGCGGGCATGGCCGTGGCCGCGGCGCACGCGTTCTGGCCTGCGGGCACGGCCCGGTATGCGGGCCTGATCGACGAGGACCGCTGGACGCATTCGCGCGGGCTGGACCGCCATCGCCCCCTGCACAAGGTGAACATGGAAGGCGACGCGCCGGGCACGCTGTATGTGTCTTCGGCGACGGGCGACGTCGTGCTGGACGCGCCGATCGCCCAACAGCGCTGGAACTACGTCGGCGCGTGGCTGCACTGGCTGTACATGGCGCGCGACCGCTCCGTCGATCCGGTGTGGAGCTGGATGGTGATCGCACTGTCGGCCGTCTGCACCGTGCTGGCTGTCAGCGGCACGGTCGTCGGCGTCTGGCGCTGGCGTTTTCGCGGCCGCTACAAGACGGGCGCGCGCACGCCCTACCGTGAGGCCTGGATGCGCTGGCACCACATCATCGGTCTCGCCTTCAGCGCGTTTGTCTGCACGTGGATCTTCAGCGGGCTGATGTCGATGAACCCGGGCGGGCTATTCGCCGGCTCCGATCCCGGCCCCGACCGGCAAGCCATGGCGGGCGCGCCAATCGCCGCGCCGATTGCGGACCCGCAGCCGGTATTACAGGCGTTGCACGCCGCGGGCTTTGAACCGGTTCAGCTCGAATGGCGGCGGATGGCAGGCCAGCCGTACGTGCTGGCCCGCGACGCGACGGCCGGCAGCCGCATCGTTCGCCGGGAGGATGGTGCATTGCTGGTGCAGTCGATGTGGCAGCCTGATGCGGTCCTTGACGCCGCGCGCGCGCTGTTTCCCGGCGCGGCCGTTCAGGCGACGTTGCTCGATCACTACGACGCCTATTACTACGCGCGCCACGCCGAAGCAATGAACGGCGGCGCACCACGGGGCCTGCCAGTCCTGCGAATGGATTTCGACACCCCGGCCGGTGACCGCGTCTACGCGGACCTGCGCACGGGCGAGGTGGCGCTGAGCCTGTCCCGCGCGCAACGGGTCGGGCGCTGGCTCTTTTACTTCCTGCATAGCTGGGACACCCCCGCCCTGCTGAATGCCGGGGTGGGCCGGGACGTGGCGCTTATCCTCTTGAGCCTCGGCGGCCTGGCCGTGTCCGCCACCGGCATCGTGCTGGGCGCGCGGCGGTTGGGCTGGTCGCGCGGGCGCCAGTAGAATTGCGCAATCTTCCGACAGCAACGCACGAGATGACGCTTCCTCCAGAACCCTATTCCCCCCGCCGCATTGCCACGCTGGGCGTGTGGCGCGAGGCAGGTCATTCGATCAAGGCGTACGGCATCCATCGAGACCCGAACGCTGCGGGTCCGATCCTGTCCGATCCCGTCAACGCGTCAGTCCGCGCCGCCGTGCGCGACGTCCTGGACGAACACGCTGGCGGTCCGCGCACCCATGGTCTTGGCTACTGCATTGCGCACGTAGGCGAGGAGGCCGTGTGGCTGCTCGTGGACTGGTGGATCTCCGGCGGCATCGTGTGCCAGCGCATGCTCTCCGCACCGTTGGCCCAGCCGGACGCGTTTGCGCCGGTCAACGCGCCCGCGCTGGCTTGTGTGTGGGAACTGGCCGTGATCGCGCATGAACGCGACGCGTGGGTGCGGCACATGCTTACCGAACGGCCAGACGCGGACGGATATCTGCACGACGTGCTGGCCGCCGGGCGATATTGACGCGGGGCGCGCGGTACGGACGCGGGCCCCACGTTATTGGCGCGGCGTCAATCCGAGTGTGGCTGCGGCGGGGTGTCCATCGAGGCATCGACCTCGGAGATCGTCTCGCCCGGGTAAGCGACGCGGGCCGCAGCCGCGGCGTCGTCGCGCGTCGGATAGGAGCCGGCATCCTCCTGGACGCCCAGCAAGGCGATGCCGCGAAAGCCCCAGTGGCCATCCGCGCGTTGAAAGACTTCAACGATCATTTCTCTTCCTCGTCGCGGTCCGGCGCGGGACGCGTGTCGTTGCTGCCAGGCAGCGTGCCGCTTCGCGCCTCGGCTTCTTCCTGCGCCACGGCCTGATCGAAGCCCGGCTGGTCGTGGTTGCGCGCGCGCGGCGGGTGGTCAACGTCGGGCACGCGCTCCGGCGTGGTGGCATGGCCGGACGGGCGCAACGCGCCTTTGTTGACGTCGGGCTGGCCGGGAATGGATTGTCGGGCGTTGTCGGATTTCGGTTGCGTCATGGGAAAGCTCCGGTGCATCAAGGTGATGGTAGGCGAGCAAGTGCCGTTCCTGCATGCGGCACCCCATGACGGGGGCAAACGCTTCACGGCCCCTCGTTCAATGTGCGCAGGAACGCGGCGATATCCCTTGCATCCTGTTCGCTGACGCCCAGGTCGGGCATGGCCGTGCCCGGTTTGACGGCCGGCGGGTTGCGCAGCCATCGCTCCATGTTGGCGGGCGTATTGGGCAAGACGCCCGCGATGTACGGCCGCTCGCCCATCTGATCCAGCGCCGGGCCCACGTAGTTCCATGCGCCGGGCACGCCCGGGATTGCGTGGCACGTCACGCAAAGATACTGTTGCAGCGCATCGCGCCCAGCCCGCGCGTCTCCCACACGGGCCGCCGGCTGGGCGTTTGCCTGCGGCTTTTCCGCCGGTTGTCCATCATCGCCACGCCGATAGTCGTCGGCGGACAGGCCCGGCAACACGCGCAGAAACGCCACCACGTCCCAGATCTCGTCGTCGGACAGCCGATACTGCCACGCCGGCATGCCGGTCATCTTGATGCCCTGCCGCGTGACCCAGAAGATTTCGGCCGCCGTGCGCGTGCGTGCGGTGGCGACGAGCGCGGCGGGCGCCGGATTCAGCCCCAGCGCGTACGGCTGAGGCGCCACCCCCGGCCCGCCGTGGCACTGGGCGCAGTGGGCGCGGTACAGACGTGAACCGTTCTGGATGCGCTCGGCGGTGTCCAGTTCAGGCGGCACGATATCCGCAGACCGCATCTTCACGGCCCGCGTCAACGCGACATCCAGCAGGTGGTGCACCGGCGTGGTGTGCGGCGATGTGGCCGTCACGTCGTACATGCCGAAATACACCACACCGCCGCCAACCGCGCCTGCGGTGGCGGCAGCGGCAACGAGCGTGAGGGCGGCAGTGCGCTTCCAGCGCTTCATGGCGACCTCGCCTTGCGGTCCGCGCGCTGCATCAGATAGGCGGCAATGTCCTCGGCGTCGGCCTGTTGCAGGCCGGTGTCGGGCATGGCCGTACGGGGATTCACGGCAGGCGGATCCATCAGCCAGCGCACCAGATTTTCAGGGGTGTTGGGCAGCAGACCGGCAACGTACGCCTGCCGCGCCATGTTGCCCAGCGGCGGCCCGACGCGGGACGCCGGACCGCTGACGCCGGGCACGGTATGACACGCGGTGCAGCCGTGCTCGGCAATCAACCGGCGGCCTCGGTCGGGGTCAGCCCGTTCACGCAATCCGCCCGCCGCGTCCGCAGGAAAGAGCGGCGGCTTGTCTTCCTGACACGCGCCCAGCAGCAACATCGCAGCCAGGGCCGGTAGCAGGCGGTTGGGTCGGGCTAGCCGGCGCAATGCCGTCTCCTGAATCGCGCAATTTGGCGCAGAACCTGGACTTGCCAGCAACTCCTGTGCCTGCGACTTCCGCTGCGGACGCGGGCACGAAAGATGCTGACGATGCCTCTCGCGGGCCGGCGGCCCGTTGGCCTTGTCGGCCAACGCGCGCCGGATCATCCACTACAAGAACATGGCGAAAATCCTTCTTATCGTGCTCGCCGCCGCGTTGCCCTTTGCCGCATCGGCTCAGCCCAGCGGCGAGGACGCCGCGCGCATCGCCGAGATCGGCTGGGTCCTTTACGTGGGTGCGGCGGCGATCTTCGTTGTAGTGGCCGCGCTGCTGGCGCTCGCGATGTTCGGTCCGGTGACGCTGCGACGCCGGCTTTCCCGGCCCGGGCTCATCATCGGTGCGGGCATCGCGTTTCCCGTCGTGGCGTTGACCGCCCTGCTCGTCTACGTGCTGACGCCTTCCCCATCGGCGGCCCGGGACGCTGCATCATTTGCCGCGCGCATCGAAGTCACCGGCGAATTGTGGTGGTGGCGCGTGCGCTATCTGGATGCGTCCGGCGGCGTGATCTTCGAGACTGCCAACGAGATCCGCATCCCCACGGGCAAGCCCGTGCAATTCCTGCTCAAGTCCGACAACGTGATCCACAGCTTCTGGATTCCCGAACTGGGCGGCAAGCTCGACATGATCCCCGGCCGCGTGAACCGGATGCGCGCGCTGGCTCGGACCCCGGGCACGTTTCGCGGCCACTGCGCCGAATATTGCGGCGCGCAACACGCGCAGATGCTGTTCGACGTGCAGGCGGTGGACGCCGAGGCCTTCGACGCCTGGGTGCAGGCGCAACGCCAGCCGGCAGCCGCGCCCGACGCCGCGCTGAGACCGGCGGCCGAGCTATTCAATCAGGCCTGTGCGCAATGCCACACGGTGCGCGGAACAGAGGCACGCGGCACGCTGGGACCGGACCTCACCCATGTGGGCAGCCGCCCGTCCCTCGCGGCGGGCATATTGCCGAACAACGTGGGCGCGATGGGCGGGTGGATCGCCGGCAGCCAGCAGATCAAGCCCGGCAATGGCATGCCGTCCTTTGACCAATGGCCGGGCGAGGACTTGCGCGCCGTGGCCCGCTACCTGGAAGGCCTGAAGTGACGCGCCCGACATCCCCGACCGAGCTTCCCAACGCGTTGCCGCGGCCCGAAGGCGAACTCGAGCAGCTTGAACGCGCCTGGAAGCGTCCCACCGGATGGCGCGCACTCACGGTCGTGAACAACACGTCCATCGGCCTGCTGTACATCGCCACCGCGCTGCTTTTTTTCATCCTGGCCGGCGTGCTGGGGCTGATGATGCGCACGCAGTTGGCTGCGCCAGACAGCAACCTGATCGGCCACGAACTCTATAACCAGCTCTTCACCATGCACGGCACGGTGATGATGTTTCTGTTCGCGGTGCCGGCTGTCGAAGCCGTAGCCGTGCTGCTGCTGCCCAACATGCTGGGCGCGCGCGACCTGCCGTTTCCACGGTTGTCGGCCTACGCTTACTGGGCCTATGCGATCGGCGGGCTGGTGTTCTTCTGCAGCATCTTCGTGGGGTTGGCGCCCGATGGCGGCTGGTTCATGTATCCGCCGCTGACCAGCACCCAATACTCGCCCGCGGTGAACGCCGATCTGTGGCTGCTGGGCATCGGCTTCATCGAGATTTCGGCAATTGCGGGCGCCATCGAGCTGGCCGTCGGCATCCTGCGTACGCGCGCGCCCGGCATGACGCTCGACAAGATCCCGGTGTTCGCCTGGGTGATGCTGGTGTTCTGCGGCATGGTGATCATTGCGTTTCCTGCGGTCATCGTGGCCACGGCCCTGCTTGAGCTCGAGCGCGCCTTCGACATGCCGTTCTTCATTGCGGCGCGCGGCGGCGATCCGCTGCTTTGGCAGCATTTGTTCTGGTTCTTTGGCCACCCGGAGGTCTACATCATCTTCCTGCCCGCCGCCGGCATGGTGTCGATGATGATTCCCGCGATGACCGGCACACCGCTGGTCGGCTATCGCCTGGTGGTGCTGGCCGTCGTGTCCACGGGGTTCCTCAGCTTCGGCCTGTGGGTCCACCACATGTTTGCGACCGGCATTCCGCAGCTGTCGCTCAGCTTCGCGTCGGCCGCCAGCATGGCGGTGTCGGTCCCGACCGCCATCCAGATCTTCGCGTGGATCGCTACCATTGCCGCCGCCGTCCGGCTGCGCCCGCTCAAGACGCCGACGCTGTTCATCCTGGGATTCTTCTTCGTGTTCGTGATCGGCGGGCTGACGGGCGTGATGGTGGCCGTGATTCCGTTCGACCTGCAGGCGCACGATACCTACTTCGTCGTTGCGCACCTGCATTACGTGCTGTTCGGCGGGATGGTGTTCCCGCTATTCGCGGCGTTCTACTACTGGACGCCCTTCATCAGCGCGCGGCGGCTGTCTGAACGGCTGGGCCGCTGGGCCTTCTGGCTGATGTTCGTGGGCTTTAACGTCGCGTTCTTTCCGATGCACTTCACCGGGCTGGCCGGCATGCCGCGCCGCGTCTACACCTACGCCGAGAGCCAGGGCCTGGGTCCGCTGAATCTGCTGTCGACCGTGGGCGCCTACCTGATCGCCGCCGGGGTGCTCGTCTTCCTGATCGATCTGGCGCGCAACTTCCGGCCGACCATCGACAACAATGCGGGCAACGTCTGGGACGCCGGCACGCTGGAGTGGCTGCCCAGCGGCAGCTACGGGCTGCGCAGCGTGCCTACGGTCACCAGCCGCGAGCCGTTGTGGGACCAGCCCGGCCTCGCGCGGCAGGTCACCGATGGCCAGCATTACCTGCCCAATTCGCCGGCTGGCCTGCGCACCACGCTGGTGACCAGCGCGCTGGACGCCCGGCCCGACTACGTGCTGCCGCTGCCCGGCCCCGCGTGGTCGCCGCTGCTGGCGGCCGTGGGCACTGCGGGATTCTTCCTGCTGCTGACCTTCAAGCTGATGCCGCTGGCGGCGGCCTTTGGTGTGCTGGCCGTCGTCTCGCTGTGGCGCTGGCTGTGGGACGCGGATACCGGGTCGGATTACCCCCCGGTTGAGATCGGCGGCGGCCTGCGGCTGCCCATGATGTGTTCGGGCAGCGCGTCGCATGCGTCGTGGGCGATGGTGCTGCTGCTGATCGTCTGCGCCAGCATTTTTGGCTCGTTGCTGTTCAGCTATCTGTTCCTGTGGACCACGAATCCGCAGGCCTGGCCCTCTGCCCGCGCGCTACCCTCGGCCGGGTGGCCGATACTGTCGACCGTCATGCTGTTGACGGCCGGCGCCATTGCAGCGGCCGCCGGACGGTTGATGACGCAGGACCGGCAAGCCGCGCTGCGTTGGTGCGTCGCAGGCGCGGCGCTGTTGCTGACGGCAGCGCCTGCGCTTGACCTGACCGCGCAATGGCAGGCGGGGCTCCGCCCCCAAACCTCCGCCTACACGGCAGCGACCTACGCCGTCGCGGCCTTGCAGGCGCTCTTTGGCGGAATTTCGGCCGTGATGGCCATCTTTACGGTGGCGCGGTCGCTTGCCGGACGGCTCAGCCCCACGCGCCGCGCGGCGTTCGACACCACCCGGGCGATGTTGTTCTACACCGTGGCGCAGGGGCTGATCGCGCTGGCGCTGCTGCACGCCTTTCCGCGGCTGACGGGGTAAGGCATGCAGACGCGCTTCTCGGTAGAACTGCTGTACCTTATCGCCGGCCCGCTGATCTGGCTGGTGCACTTTCTGTTCATCTACATCGTCAACGCGCTGGCCTGCGCGCGTTCGGCGCTGACCGGCCTGTGGCTTGGACTGCCGGTGTCGTCGTGGATCATTGTGGCCGGTAGCGTGGCCGCACTGGCCGGAATGGCGCTGGCCGCGTGGCGCCAGCATGCGCGGGCGCGGGCGCAGCATGCGCCGCCATTTCACGCCTGGCTTTGTGCCGCGCTGTGCGGGCTGTCGGCCGTGGCCGTCGTCTGGGAAACGCTGCCGGTATTCCTGATGGCGGCGTGTCTTTGAAACCACACACCGCCGCTGACGCTATTCCGCCCACTCCGGGTCACCCGTAAAGACCACCGTCAGCCAGCGATCCGGGCTGTCCGCGCCAAGCGCCTCCCCGATCTCATCACGCAGGCTGTCCCACGCTTTAATGCCGCGCGCCGGCGTGTCGGCCGGCACGATGAAATACAGCTCGATTTCCTGCGACCGGCCGACCTTTGCCACGTACGCGCGGTACGACGCGAAGCCATGGCGTTGCACGAAGGCCTGCGCCACCGAGTCCACGTGCCGTTTCAGGTCGGCCGGCGTGACGAGCAGCATCTCGGACAACGCTTGGCGGATGACCGACAGCGGCAAGGGGATGATCACCGCGCACACCACGGCCAGCACGGCCGGGTCGATGTAGGGCGAAATCCATTCCCAGCGGGTGCCCTGCACGCCAAACCCGATGCAGAACGCCACCAGCAGCGCGGCCGTGATGCTGGCCGACATGATCCAACCCTTCAGGTCCATGTGCAGGAATGCCGACCGGATCCGCCGGTTCGCGCGCGCCTCGGCCAGCGCGATTGCCACGCAGGCGGTCAGCGTAAGCACGGCATAGATGAGCGCCAAGCCAAACTCCAGATCGCGCCCACCTTTGAGCAGACTGCTGATCGCGTTGATGAGGGCGTAGATCGCCACGCCGCTGAGCAAAATGCCGTTCAGGGCCAGCACCATGGGTTCCAGATGCCAGAACCCCATCGTGAAGCGCTCTCGCAGCTTGCGCGGCAGTCGGCAGGACGTGGCGTAAGAGGTAATCAGCCGCACGACAACCAGCGACAGCGCGCTCATGCTGGCGTCGACCAGCGAATAGACACCATCGAAGACGATGGAAAACGATCCCGAGGCCACGCCAAAGCCGATACCGATGGCGGCGATGCACAGTGTGACCGCGATGGATATCCGCAACACGCCCTGCTCCGAGCGCAGGTCGAACAATGCCGTTCGTGAGGTCATGCTTCCTCCGTGGGGGACTGATCTGGCGACACGATAACCGTATAGATCCGCGGGCGGTGCATGGCTGGGTTCGACGACACCTATGGGAGCGGAAGATTTTTCTGGCATTACCTACTAAACGTAGGCTACGATTCGTACACTACGTTTGGTAGGTTAAATCTTCCGATCAAAGGAATTCGCCATGCATGCGCTCATCGTTGTTGCTCATCCCGACCCGGCGTCCCTGACGCACGCCATCGCCAAGCAGGTCGCGCAAGGGGTTGCGCAGGCAGGCCCGCAGTCGGAGCCGCCGCATTCTTTCGAGATGGCGGATCTGGCCGCCGAAGGCTTCGACCCGCGCTTCACCCAGGCCGACGTGGACCTGCACCTGACCCGTTCCAACCCGCCCGCGGACGTGACCGCCGAGCACGCGCGCCTGGACCGCGCCGATGCGCTGGTGCTCGTGTACCCCGTTCATTGGTGGTCGTTTCCCGCCTTGATGAAGGGCTGGATCGACCGCGTCTTCACCAATGGCTGGGCCTACGACGCCCCGCCCGACGGCAAGGTCGTCAAACGCCTGCAGCGGCTGCAGGTGCATCTGGTCGCCAGCGGCGGCGCCGATATGCGCACCTATGCCCGGCACGGCTATTTCGGCGCAATGAAGACGCAAATTGATCACGGCATCTTCGGCTACTGCGGCGCGCGCGTGGCAACATCCGATCTGCTGGTCGCGTCCGACGCCGGATACCCCGAAGCGCACCTGACCGCCGCGCAGGCCATCGGCCAGCGGATCTTTGCCCCGCAGTTGTGAGTTTGACCTCGAAGAGACCCTTGATGACGTCCCTATCCGCCCCCTCTCCCCGCCGCCGGTTGTCCAAGGACGCACGGCAACGCCAGCTCATCGACGTGTCCTGGGCGCTGATCCGCGATGAAGGCACGGACGCGCTGACGCTGGGCCGGCTTGCTGAACAGGCCGGCGTATCCAAGCCGGTCGTCTATGACCACTTCGGCACCCGCAACGGGCTGCTGGCGGCGCTGTATCAGGATTTCGACCAACGCCAGACGGCGATCATCGACGACGCCATCGCCGCCAGCAAACCCACGCTGCAAGACAAGGCAGACGTCATCGCCACCCGGTACGTGGAATGCGTGTCGGCGCAGGGGCGTGAAATCCCGGGCGTGCTGGCTGCGTTGAATGGCTCACCGGAACTGGCCGCGGTAAAGACGCAATATCAGCACGCGTTCATCAGGAAATGCCAGGACATCCTGGCGCCGTTCGCCGGCTCCCAAGGCGTTTCCTTGGCCAGTCTGTGGGGCATGCTGGGCGCGGCCGACGCGCTCTCGCAGGCGGCGGTCGCAGGCGAGATCACGCAGCAAGCCGCGCGGGACGAGTTGTTCCGGATCATCGTAAACATGGTGAAACACGCGCGCCCCCCTGAAAAATAGGGTTTGAACTGCCCTATTTTGTTGCGGTGACCACATGCGCCTGGATCTTTCCTGTGATCGGACCGGCACCGTAGCGGGCGGCCAGAACCTGCGCCGCTCGCTCCGTGGTGGGCATCAGCAGACTCGCGTCGCGCGCTTCGATTTCGTTGCGCAGGGGCGTGCCCTGGCAGAAGGCGGTCGCAGCTTCCTGGGCGGATTGCGCACGGCTGACTTCCTCGTGCGTCTCGATTTGCACGTCTTCAAAGCCCGCCCGGCGCAGGTCATCCTGGATTCGCGCCTTGTCGTAGTAACCATGAGGCGTGCGCGCGATAAAGACCGGTGGGTTCTCCGGAAACATCTCGGCGACCGCCTGTGCGACAACGGCAGCAAATTCATTCTCTTGAACGCTGTCCCACACACTGAAGACAAAGCGCCCGCCCGGCTGCAGGACCCGGCGCGCCTCGGCATAGGCGCCTATTCGGTCAGGAAAAAACATCGCTCCAAACTGGCAGCACACGACGTCAAGGGTTTCGTCCTCGAACGGCAGGTGCATGGCATCCGCCTGCCGCCATTCGATACGGTCGCCGTCTGCCTGGCGGGCGGCTGCGTAATCGAGCATGGGCTGATTGAGGTCAGTGGCCACATAGCGCGTCCCGGCGCCCAGCCGCGGCGCCAGCGCCCGTGTAACCGCACCGCTGCCCGCTGCCGTTTCCAGCACCGCGCGCGGCGAAAACCCTGCTACCCGCTCCGCCATGCCCGCCGCATAGGGCGCGAAGATCATGGGGACCATCAGGGAGTCGTAAAGCTTCGGAATCGAACCGATGAATGCCTTGTCGAAGTCGGTCATGGTGCTACTCCTTTAACACGCCGCGCGCCGTCAGCGCGCCGGCCTATGGAGAGTCGAGCAACGCCGCGCAGGCTTCCGCCAGGTCGCCGAAGCCATGCAGGAGCACGTCCGGCGCAAGTTCCACGGCAGGGATTTCCGTATACCCAAAGTCGACCAGCACCAGCGGCGTGCCGGCCCCGCGCGCGGCGCCCGCATCGGTGTCGGCATCACCCACCATGACGGTGCGAGCCAGATTGCCACCCACGGCCTGCACGGCTTCGATCAGGTGTGCGGGATTGGGCTTGGCCGCAGACACCGCGTCGATGCCTACACGCCGTCAAGGTCGAAAGCGATGGTGGCCCCTTCCAGGGCGATGAGATCGGTCATGAACGGCAGCTCCGCTTCGGGTCTGGCGGTCGACCTGACCCAAATACATAGCTTAGCGCTGAGCGGCCCCGCCCACACTACCGGCGTATCCCTCGCCCACGCCGCCAGATGCCCGCATGGGCAATCATGGTCGGAACCTCAGGCGCGAGCTCGATACACTAGCCGCGTATCCGCCCTCATCCGCCGATCATGCCCGCTCGCGATCCTCATAGACCCCGTCCCGGGGACGACGCCCTGCTGGACCCTGCGCTCCTGCGCCGCCTGTTGCGCGCAAAGGATCTGATGGACGCCGCGTCGCACGAGGCCTGGCCCGTCAGCCGGCTGGCCGAAGTCGGCGGCGTTTCGCCTGCCTATTTCGCCCGCTCATTCAAACGGGCGTTCGGGATGCCGCCTCATCGTTATCTGATGACCCGTCGCATCGAACGCGCCGTCACGTTGCTGCGTGATACCGGCATGAGCATCACGGACATCGCCTTTGCGACCGGCTGGGAAAGCCTGGGCACGTTCGGCCGCACCTTCCACGACATCACCGGATGCAGCCCCGGCGCCATGCGTGGCGACCAGCAGCGTGCCGCACCGTGTACCGCCATTCCCGTCTGTGTGCTGCAAGCCGTCCAGCGTCCCGATCTGGCCACCGCAGTTTTGGAGAAGCGGCGCCTCGCCGGCAACGCTACAGTGCGGCCACCCACCAAGGAGAAATCATGACCGAAGGCGTCAATGTCGCAGGCATATACGTGGAAGACCAGGACGAAGCGCTGGCCTTTTACGTAGACAAACTGGGGTTTCGCGTACATACGGACGTGCGCAACGGACCCTACCGCTGGCTCACGGTCCAGCATCCCGAGCAGCCGTCGTTCCAGCTTGGCCTGTTCCGGCCGGGTCCGCCCATCCACGACGAAGCCACCGCTCAGACCTTGCGCGCCATGGTTGCCAAGGGCGCGATGCCGCCCTTGGTGTTGTCGGTGGCCGATTGCCGCGCCAGCCATGCCCGCCTGAAGGCGCTTGGCGTGGAGTTCACCCAGGAGCCCGTGGACAGGTACGGAAGCGTCGACGCGGGCTTTCGGGACCCGTCGGGCAATGGGTGGAAGATGATCCAGTCGCCAACGCGCGCCGCCTGAACGCGGCGCGCGTTGGCAAGACGTCCTGCTATTCCACCGACGCGCCCGACTTCTTCACCACTTCCGCCCAGCGCGGAATCTCGGTCGCCATCAGCTCCCGAAGCTCATCCGGTGTGCTGCCGACCAGTTCCATGCCCATGGTCTTGCCCAGCTTTTCCTGCACGTCGGGTTCTTTCAGGATCAGGGCGATCTCGGCGGCCAGCTTGTCCAGAATGGGCTTGGGCGTGCCCTTGGGCGCGTACACCGCCTGCCAGGACGCCATCTGGAAGCCCGGCACGCCTGCTTCCTGCATGGTCGGGACCTCGGGCGCGAGGGCGATGCGGTCCTTGGTGGTGACGGCCAGCAGCTTGAGCTTGCCGGTCTGCAGCAGCGGCAGCGCCGCCGTCATCTGGTCGAACATGAACGTCACCGCGCCGGACGAGACATCCACCATGGCGGGCGGCGTGCCCTTGTACGGCACGTGGGTGAGCGGCACGCCAATCATGCCGGCGAACAGCTCACCGGCCAGGTGCGTCGAGGTTCCGGCACCCGAGGACGCGAACGTGCGCTTGGTGGGGTCGCGCTTGAGCAGCGCGATCAGGTCGGCCACCGAGTTCACGCCCAGATTCGGATCCACCAGCAGCACGTTGGGCAGGAAGGCAATCAACGACACCGGCTCGAAGTCTTTAACCGGGTCGTACTTCAGGTTCTTGTACAGGCTGGCGTTGATGGCATGGGTGCTGATCGTGCCGCCGAACAAGGTGTAGCCATCGGGCGGCGCCTTGGCGACGTACGTGGCGCCGATGCCGCCGGCGGCGCCCGGCTTGTTTTCCACGACGACGTTCTGTTTCAGGCGGTCGCCCAACTTCTGGGCCAGCACCCGGCCCACCACGTCGGTCGAACCGCCCACGGTAAACGGCACCACATAGGAAATCGGCTTTTGCGTGGGCCAGTCGGCGGCGCTGGCGGGCAACGCCAGCGTCCCGAAGACCGCGCCGGCCAGAAGCGCGGCAAGCGCGCCACGTCGTTGCGTGTTCATGAGTTGTCTCCTGCCTTGTTTTATAGGTATGTGTCGGGTGCCGGTCGTGCCGGCGGCAAGGCTCAGCGGCCCTGTTCTTTGCGCCAGGCGGCGAATTTGTCCTTCGTGCCCGGATCGGTCGGCGGGTACAGGCCCAGGATGGACGCACCCCCTTGCACCTGGCTGGTCACGAAATCCTCGAAGGCGGTCATCTCGACGGCTTCCAGGGCGATCTCGTCAGCCAGGTGCGCCGGAATCACCACCACACCTTCTCGGTCGCCCACGACGATGTCGCCCGGCCACACGGCCACGTCGCCGCAGCCGATGGGCGCATTGATGTCCAGCGCTTGATGCAACGTGAGGTTGGTGGGTGCGGACGGACGCTGGTGATAGGCGGGAAAGCCCATCTCGGCAATTTCGGGTGAATCGCGAAAGCCCCCGTCGGTGACCACGCCCGCCACGCCACGCTTCATCAGGCGGGTGACCAGAATGGAGCCTGCGGACGCGGCGCGCGCATCCTTGCGGCTGTCGATGACGAAGACCGCCCCTTCCGGGCAGGTCTCGACCGCGGCGCGCTGCGGATGCGCGCGGTCTTCAAACACCTTGATCGTGTTCAGGTCTTCGCGCGCGGGGATGTACCGCAGCGTGAAGGCCGGGCCGACCATGTTGGGCAGGTTGGCGTTCAACGGGCGCACGTCCTGGATGAACTGGTTGCGCAGGCCGCGTTTGAACAGGGCCGTGCACAGGGTGGCGGTGCTGACGCCGGCCAGCCGGGCGCGGGTTTCGGGATTCATTTGGGACACGATGGCTCCGGGTATTGGATCGGGGATCTAAAAATGGCGGATTCAGAAGATGGCGGGCTCGGGCACGGGCGCGCCGAATTCCGTTTCCAGGAAGTCCAGGTCGCAGCCGTCGTTGGCCTGCAGGATGTGCTTGGAATACATCCAGCCGTAACCACGCTCGTAGCGCTTGGGCGGCGGCGTCCAGGCGGCGCGGCGCGCGGCCATTTCCTCGTCGCTGATGTTCAGGTTGATGGTGCGGGCGGGCACGTCCACGGTGATCGTATCGCCGGTCTTGACCAGCGCCAACGGGCCGCCGATGTAGCTTTCGGGCGCGACGTGCAGGATGCAGGCGCCGTAGCTCGTGCCGCTCATGCGCGCATCCGACAGGCGGAGCATGTCGCGCACGCCCTGTTTGACCAGTTTGGTCGGGATCGGCAGCATGCCCCACTCCGGCATGCCGGGACCGCCCTGCGGACCGGCATTGCGCAAGATCATGATGTGGTCGGCGGTGACGTCCAGGTTCTCGTCCTCGACGGCGGCCTTCATGCTGGGATAGTCGTCAAAGACCAGCGCGGGGCCGGTGTGCCGCAGGTATTGCGGAGCGCACGCGCTGGGCTTGATCACGCAGCCGTCGGGCGCGATGTTGCCGCGCAGTACGGCCAACGCACCTTCGTCGTAGATCGCCTCGTCAAGCTTGCGGATCACGTCGTCGTTGTAGACCTCGGCCCCCGCGATGTTCTCGCCGAGCGTCTTGCCGGTAACCGTCATGGCAGACAGGTCCAGGTGGGCATCCTGCAACCGCGACATCAGCGCCGGCAGGCCGCCCGCGTAGTAGAAGTCTTCCATCAGGTAGGTGTCGCCGCTGGGCCGGATGTTGGCGATGACGGGCACCTTGCGGCTGGCCGCGTCGAAGTCGTCCAGGCCCACCGCGCAGCCCGCCCGGCGCGACATGGCGACCAGGTGGATGATGGCGTTGGTGGAACAGCCCATCGCCATGGCGACGTTGATGGCGTTCTTGAACGACGCCACGCTCAGGATGCGCTGCGGTGTCAGGTCGTCCCAGACCATCTCGACCACACGCCGGCCGCACTCGGCCGACATGCGCATGTGGTTCACATCCGCAGCAGGGATGGACGAGGCGCCGGGCAGCGTCATGCCAATGGCCTCGGCGATGGCGGTCATGGTGCTGGCGGTGCCCATCGTCATGCAGGTGCCGTAGCTGCGGGCGATGCCGCCCTCCACTTCCGTCCACTGTTCCTGCGTGATCTTGCCGGCGCGGCGTTCGTCCCAGAGCTTCCAGGCGTCCGACCCGGAACCCAGGATCTTGCCCTTCCAGTTGCCGCGCAGCATGGGGCCGGCGGGCACGTAGACGCACGGCAGGCCGGCGCTGATGGCGCCCATGATGAGCCCGGGCGTGGTCTTGTCGCAGCCGCCCATCAAGACGGCCCCGTCCACCGGGTGGCTGCGCAACAGCTCCTCGGTCTCCATGGCCAGGAAGTTGCGGTACAGCATGGTGGTCGGTTTGACGAAGGACTCCGACACGGAAATCGCCGGCAGCTCCACCGGAAATCCGCCCGCCTGGAACACACCGCGCTTTACGTCTTCGACGCGCTGCTTGAAATGGCTGTGACAGGGGTTCAGGTCGGACCAGGTGTTGATGATGGCAATGACGGGGCGGCCGGCCCAATCGTCGGGGCCGTAGCCCATCTGCATCATGCGGGAACGGTGGCCGAAGGAGCGCAGATCGTCCTTGGCCATCCAGGCAGCGCTGCGCAAGCTTTCGTAGGTGCGTTTCATGGGGATACGAGGGATGCGGAGTAAGAGTCAAAGCATTTAAACACTAATACATTAGTGCGTCAGCTAGGTGAAAACCCGCTACACTGCGGCATTCGCCATCCGCCCATTCCTGCGCGGAACCTCGACATGTTTACTCGATGCAAAGCCAGAAGCTCAGACTGGATCGCTCCCGCCACGCGGCCCCACAGGTTTTCGAACACCTGCGGCGCCAGATCATTTCGCTCGAACTCGTACCTGGCGCACCGCTATCGCGCGTCACCCTGGCCGAATGCTACGGACTGAGCCAGACGCCCATCCGCGATGCGCTCATGCGGCTGGCCGAGGAAGCCCTGGTCGAAATCTATCCGCAGCACACCACGGTGGTCAGCCGTGTCGACATCGCGGCCGCCCGGCAGGCGCATTTCCTGCGCCGCTCGCTGGAACTGGAAATCGTCCATCTGCTCGCGCAGCGGCCCGACCCGATGCTGCTCCAGCGCCTGCAGGCCTCCATCGACCTGCAGCGCGCCGCCCACGCCACCGGCGAATACCAGCAATTCATCAACGCCGACCAGGCGTTTCACCGCGACATGCACGAAGCCGCCGGCGTGGCCAGCCTGTGGGAAATGGCGCAGCGCTACAGCGGCCACCTCGATCGGCTGCGGCGGTTGCATCTGCCGGAAGCCGGCAAGGCGGAGCGCATCCTGGACGATCATCAGCGGCTGGTGGACGCCATCGCCGCGCAGGATCCTGCCAGGGCGCAACAGGTGCTGCGCGAGCACCTGTCGGGCACGCTCAGCCAGGTGGCTGAAATCTGCAAGCGTTATCCGGAATATGTGGTGACCGATTAGCCGGGGACGCGCTGCGGTTGAAGGATGAATCGACGGCCGATTGGCGGACGCCGGTTGGCGAATGGGGCGGCGTGCCGCTATCGCGAGCTCAGTCCAGCGGATACCGCTGAATGACGGTCTTGCCGTTGCGTTCCGCAAGCGACAGCAAGGCGTCGCCGGTCTGGTCCAGGCCCAGCAGCCCGCGCTCCTGCTCGTGGGACAACTGGAATGGCCGCCAGGACCTGCCCTTGTCGCGGCTGTAGAAGTAGGTCTTCGTGTATTCGTTGCCCGAGAACAGCTGTTCGGCGTAGGTCTTGATGACCCACGCATTGCGCCCGAACCACGCCTGCCCGATCCACGACGCCGCGCCGCGCACGTTCGGCGAGCGTGATCGCTTCACCCAGGCCATGCCGGTCTTGTCCAGTTGGTAGATGGTGTCGCCTTCGGTTTCGAAGACGGGCTGATCGCGCGTCAGCAGCGCATGGGCGTCCTGGGCGGGCACCCGGGCAACGTCCGGCGTAATGCGGAACGCGGGCGACGCGCCTTCCTGGAATTGCACTTCGAAGCGGCGCGTCTCGATCAATTCGGGCGCGTCCTGCCCTTCAGGCCGCACGCGGGTGCGCCAGCTCCAGCCCACCGCGCGCGTGTCGTCCAGCGGGTAGAGCGACCAGCCATAGCCCAATTGCTCCGTGCCGTACGCCTTGCGATCCCGCTCCGCTATCTCGGCGAACTTGCGCTCGAACGCGGCCGAATCCGGCCACACCTGTTCTTTCAGCCGCGTCGCCGACCAGTGCTTGGCGCCGTCGCAGCTATGCAGCAGGCGCACGCCGGTCTCGTGGTTTTCCAGGGCAATCGCCAGCCGGTCGGTGAGAAAGGCCGTGTGCAGCTGCGGCACGCCCAGCGTCACGTCGGGATCGTACGTCCACGTGACGCCCAGGTCGTCGGAACGCAGCGCGTCCCAGGCCGCGGGCTGGTCGCCTTCGCCCGGACTGCGCAAGGTGCTGGTGATCAGATACAGCGGCTCGCCGCCGGGCGCACCGATCAACGTTACGCCGGTATCGCCGCTGATGGAGCCCAGCAGCTCGAATACGCCGGTGCCCCGTCCTCCGTAGATCAGGTTGCGCGTATCGGTGGTGGACCGGCCGGTCTGCAGCATGGTCAGGGCCAGATCGCCGTGGCCATGCGCCATGGCGGTGATGGCGCCGGTCTGCGCGAGCTGGATCCGCTGCTTTTGCAGCCTGTCTTTCAGCGCCGGGATCTGCGTGTCCAGCACGGGCGCCTGCGCCAGGCCGTCAATGTCCTTGGCGGTGACCAGAAGCTGGCCGGTCAGCAATTGGCGTTCGCCGTAACGCTGGATGGCAACGCGCGAGTAAGACGCCAGCGCCGGGCCATTGAGTTCACCCACGACCTCGCTGCGCGGCAGCGGATCGCCCATCGGGATGATCTGGTAGATGCCGCGCGCCAGCACGGCGGCGGTGATGACCGCCAGGCCAGCGGCCACGAGTCTGATGGTCTTGGGTCCAGGCATGCCGGGCATAATGCCAGCCCCCCACGCCGCCAGCCACATTTATCGAACGGACGGAACTATAGCGCGTTGCGCCCGGTTCTCTATACTGGCGTAACGCATGCTCACGTCTTACCGGACGCGCGCCCCTGCCCCGACACCACGGAATCGCCCATGACCGCAAGGCCCCCTTCTGCCCTCCTCGCCCTGGCCCTGTTTGTCGGGGCGAGCGGCGGCCCGATGGCGCATGGCGCCGCCGCCAACGATCCGGCCTGGGTGCCGGTCGACCCGCAGACGATGCCGGGCGTGTTCTACGACAGCAATTCCATCCGCACCGTGTCCGAAAGCCCGACGGTACGCGCGGTGACGGTGGCCTGGTTCTACGCGCAGCCGCGCATCTCCGAGGCCAATGGCCAACCCTACGGCTCGGTGACCCAGCCGGTGACGCTGAACTGCGCCGCCGACACCTATACCGTCACCCAGGTTCTGCACCACGCGGGCAACGACGCCACCGGGGCGATCGTGGAGTCCATCCCGGTGGCGGGCATCCGCAACGCGCCCGTCACCCGCGACCCGGTGCAGCGGCGGCTGCGGGACCTGGTGTGCGCGGCAAACGGCAAAAGCGCGCGCAAGTAGCGGGCGGCAAAGAGGTAGCCACCCCGGGTCGCTACTGGCCGCGCCAGTAGCGGTACAACGCCCGGGCGCCGGCGTCCAGCAGGAACCCCAGCACGCCGATCATCAGCACCATCGCCATCAGTTCCGAATACGCCAGCCGGTCGCGCGTGTCCAGGATGAAATACCCCATGCCGGCCGACACGCCCAGCATTTCGCACGGGACCAGCACGATCCACAGGATGCCGATCGCCAACCGCACGCCGGTCAGGATGTGACCCATCACGCCGGGCAGGATGACGCTGCGCAACGTCTCCCAGCGGGTCGCTGCCACGCTCTGCGCCAATTGCAGCCAACGCGGATCAAGCTGCTGCACGCCGGCAGCCGTGTTCAGCACGATCGGCCAGACCGCCGCGAACGCCAGCAGGAAGTAGACGGGATCGTCCCCGACGCCAAACACCATGACCGCGATCGGCATCCACGACAGCGGCGAAATCATGCGCAGGAATTGCATGGCGGGCGATGCGGCCGCCTCCAGCCGGCGCCAGCTGCCGATCGCCAGGCCCAGCGGCACGCCGATCGCCAAGGCCAGCCCCAAGCCCACCGCGATGCGCCGCAGGCTGACCAGGATGTGGTGCGGCAGGTCCGAGCCGGACAGCAATTCGCCCAGGCTGACGAAGGTGGGTCCGGGCGCAAAGCGCCGGGCCATGCCGCCCGCCGGCGCCAGGACTTCCGTGCCCAGCCACCACAGCGCCAGCAGGAGGCCCAACCCGCCCAGGCCGAGCGCGTAGCGCGCGCCCAGACCCAGGCCAGCCGCCCTTGTGCGACGGGCAGGCACCGCCGCCTGCCGCTGCACGTCGGGCGGCGCCGGCGCCACGGTCTCGCGCCCCGTCACGCCTGCACCAGCTCGGTCCGGCTGTACGCGTCGGGAAAGCCGAAACGCGTCAGGCCACCGGCCGATTCGATTGCCCGCCGGACATAGCGATCGTCCACCAGCTCGGCCGCCGCGCGTGCCGGATCCAGGTCAGCCAGGAATCCGCGGTCCGCCTCGATCAGCGTGTCGCGCAGCCGCCGCACCAGTTCCTCGGTGTAGCTGGGAAACGGATACGGCTGGAAGTCGATGCGGCGTTCGTCCCAATCGGCATGCCGGATCGCGCCGCTGGCCAGGTACTGCTCGCGGTCCTCGGGCGGCGGCGCCAGCACCTTGGACAACGCCGGCAGCGTGTGCGGGGTGTAGCGGTTGATGCCCTCTTTGGAGAGCAGCCGCGCCGTCTCGGCCCGGTTGTCGCGGATCCAGAGCTGCGCCTGCACGATGGCATCCACCACCTTCTGCGACCATTCCGGCCGCTGCGTCAGGTCCCGCTCGTGCATGAAGACGACGCAGCAAGCATGGTTGCGCCAGATGTCGCCGGTGAAGCGCAGCACCTTGCCCACGCCCAGGGTTTCAGCCGCCGCGTTGAACGGCTCGGCCACGATGTAGCCCGCAATGCGCTGCTGCGCCAAAGCGGGCGGCATGTCCGCGGGCGCCATGACGACCAGGTTCACTTCGTTGGCGGCCGGCGCGCCGTCCTTGCGCGCCACCGGCGTCAGGCCGTTTTCGCGCAGCAGGTACTGCAGCATGACGTTGTGGATGGAATACCAGAACGGGATTGCCACCGTCTTGCCGCCCAGTTCCTTCACGCTGTTGACGGCGGGCGCGACGGTCAGGCCGGAGCCGCCAACGTGATTCCAGGCCACCACCTTGGCAGGCACCTTGCTGCCAAAGCGCGCCCACACCGTCATCGGCGACAGCAGATGCACCACGTTCACCTGGCCCGAGATGAAGGCTTCGATCACCTGCGCCCAACTGCGCAGCAGCACGGGCTTTTCGGCCTTGACGCCCGCCTTGTCGAACAAGCCATTGTTGTGCGCCACAAGCAGCGGCGCAGCGTCGGTGATGGGCAGGTAGCCGATGCGCACGGGCGCGTCCGGCTCGGACTGGGCACGGGCATTGAAGGCCGACAGCAAAGATGCGGCGCCGCCAGCGGTCAGCAGGGCCGAGAGTTTCAACCAGTCGCGACGCGACATGTGTTCAAGGCACATCAGAAAGCTCCTAGCGAGGTGGGTCAGGCAGGCACGGCAGCGCCGCGCGAGGTCCGCAGCGCGGCGCGCAGGCGGGTAAGGATCTCCAGGCGCAGCGCGCCCATTTCCGGCAGCAGATCGGCGCGCGGCTGGGGCAGATCCACCTGCCACACGCCCAGGATGCGCCCTGGCGTGCCGCCCAGCAGCACGATGCGGTCGGCCAGCAGCAGCGCTTCATCGATGTCATGCGTGATCAGGACGGCCGCCGTCTGGAAGTCGGCGACCACTTTGCGCAGCAGTTCCTGCATGTCGCCACGCGTGACCTCGTCCAGCGCGCCAAAGGGTTCGTCCAGCAGCAGCACCGACGGCTGGCGCGCCAGGCATCGCGCCAGCGCCGTGCGCTGCGCCATGCCGCCCGACAATTGCGCCGGACGCAGATGCCGCGCATGCGCCAGTCCCACTTCGTCGATGGCCTGCGTCACGCGCGCGCGGCGCTGCGCATCCGTCAGCGCCGGCTGATGCTTGAAGTCCAGTCCGAAGGAAACATTGCGTTCCAGCGACAGCCAGGGCAACAGGCTCGGATCCTGAAACGCCACCGCCACGCGCGGGTGCACGCCGGTGAGCGGCGCGCCTTCCATCAGCAGCGTCCCGGCGGTGGCGGGCTGCAGGCCGGCCAGGACGCGCAGCAGGCTGGATTTGCCCGCACCGCTGGCGCCCAGCACCGCGACCACTTCGCCGCGCGCCAGATCCAGGTCGACGCCGTCAAAGACGGCGCCGTCCGCGCCGGGGTAGCGCAGCGCCAGGCCCCGGGCCTGCAACACCGGCAGGGGTGCCACCGTCATGAGGCGGCCTGCGCGGCGAGCCGGGCCTGGCGCTTGGCCAGTTCGGTCTTCAACTGCACCAGGCTCGGCGTGACGATGGGCAGGAACGCCGCCTCGCGCCAGCGCCGCGCAAAGCCGGCGCCACCAGGCTTCAGGTAGGCCGCGCCGCCACTGGCTTGCAGTTCAAGCTGCACCGCCGCGTTCGCCACTTCTGCAAGCGCAATGCGGATTTCGAACAAAGCCCACGGTTCGGCTACAAAACGCTGACTGCGCACGCCTGCGATGAGGCTGGCCGTCAGGTCCTCGAGTTGCGCGGACAGGGCCTGCAACGGTTGGCCCAGGATGCCGCGCGACGCCTGGCCCTGCCCCGCTTGCCCGGCCGCCTGCAAGGCCCGGCGGGCCAGGCCAATTGACAGGCCGCATTGCAGGCCGGCGAACGCCGGACGCGCGCCCGGCAGATACTGCCGCGCGTCGGCGTGGATCAGCCATTCAGGACCGATGCGCACGCCGCGCACATCCAGCGCAGCGGTGTTGCTGGACTGCAGCGCCAGCAGCGACAGGTCCGCGCTGCGTTCCAGTCCGGCAATATCGTGCGGCAGCGCGACGACCGCGGGCGCGCCGTCGGGCGCAGTGACGGCCGCCGCGACGAGAAAGCCCTGCGGCCGCAGATTCGTCACCCAGGGCATGCGGCCGTCCAGCGTCCACTGTCCGTCGACATCGCGTGCCGCGATCTGCAGCGACTCGATGCCGCTCAGGAACTTCATGGCGTTGGACAGCGCGGTGGCGCCCGCCAGTTCGCCGGCAAGCAACGGTGCGAGCCAGCGCTCGGCCAGCGCCGCATTGGGGCTGGTCAGCAGATACTCGATGAAGACGCGCTGGCCCCACGCGACGAACGCGCTGGCGACCGAGCGTTCAGCCACCTGCGACACCGCCTCGATCGCATCGCCGATATCGGTGCCGGCCAGGCCGCCCTGCGCCTCGGGCACGCCGATGCGGAACAGCCCCGCCGACGCCAGCCGCGGCAGCACCGTGGCGGCGTCAAGGCTGCCGTCGTCCAGCGCCTCGGCATGTTGCGTAAGCCAATCTTGCAGGTCCTGCGACAGGATCGCGCCGCCGGCCAGGTCGGTCGCGTCAGAATGCCGGGTCGCGGTCCGCGCCGTCATTGCGCGCCGCTCCAGGCGTATTCGCTAAGTTGTTCGTTCAAGGGGGTCTGCGCCAGGTTGTTGGCAAAGTTGCAGATCGTGGCCAGGCCCACGCCCAGAATCACCTCGAGCGCATTGCCCTCGGTGAAGCCCGCATCGCGCAAGGCCTTGAGTTCCGCATCGTCGACGCGGCCGCGCGTGCGGATCACCGCTTGCGTAAATGCCGCCAGCGCCTGCAAGCGCGCGTCGGGCAGCGTGCCCTGCGCGCGCAGCGCGTCCACGACTTCGGGAGACAGCTTGGCCTTGTTGCGCGCCAGCGCGGTGTGGCCCGCCACGCAGAAAGTGCAGCCGTGCAGCGTGCCGGCAACCAGTTGCACGACCTCGCGCTCCTGCAGCGTCAGGCCGGCGCGCGCATTGATCTGCGACAGCGTCTGGTAGGCCTCGAGCGCGGCGGGCGCGCTGGCCAGCACGCCCAGCAGGTTGGACAGATACCCTGCGCCCTTCTCGGCTGCGGCCAACGCCGCCTGAGTGGGTTCGGGCGCGCTTTGCGCGGTGTGCACGGTCAGACGGGCCATGAAGATCTCCATTGGGCTATCGATTGAAAACACCATTTTGCGTGCAGCGCCCCGCAAGCGACAATGCACGAGGATCGCAACTTGATGCTAGATCTTATCGACTTTCAGCTATGCGCTTATAACCGAACGCCACCTTGACCCTCGATTCCGCCCTCACCGATCAAGCCGCCGTGGACGCCGTGCTGCTCTCCAGCCTGGAGGTGCAATCCAGTCTTTATCATCTGGGCCAATACTGCGGCAACTGGACCGCCAGCACCAGCGGGCGCGCCCGCGCCAGTTTTCACCTGATCCTGCACGGCCGTTGCCGCGCGGACATTGCATCGCGCCAGGAATCGCACACATTGGCGGCGGGCGACGGCATCTTCTTCCTGCGAGACATCGCCCATGTGTTGACGCCCCTGCAGCCGTCCGCCAGCATCGGCGCCGTGTGCGGCCCGATGCAACCGCTATCGCCGCGTCAGCCTGACGGCACGGGCCTTGCCTGCGGGTTCTTCCAGTTTCGCCCGGGGCTCGCCGATTTGCTGGCCGACACCCTGCCCGACTATCTGCTGCTGCGCGCGGACGACGACCGCTTTCGCGCCGCACGCGGTGTGTTCGACCTGATCCTGGACGAAACCACAAGGGAGCCATCCGCCTCGCCCGTCGTGCTGGAGCGGCTGACGGACCTGCTGATCTTCTTCATGCTGCGCCACCTGGCGATTCAGGACCGCCAGGCGCACGGCCTTTTCGTGCTGGCGCGCGATCCGGCAATGGCCGGACTGCTGCAGGCGATATTGGCCGAGCCCGCCGCGCCCTGGAGCATGCAGGACATGGCGGACCGCGTCCACATGTCCAAGGCCACCTTCCACCGCCGCTTCACGCTGCAAAGCGGCACCACGCCCGCGCAGCTATTGCAGTTGCTGCGCATGCGTGTGGCGCGGCGGCTGCTGGATCAGGGCATGGGCATCCAGGAGGCCGCCGAACGCGTGGGTTACCAGTCCCAGGCCGCCTTCAGCCGGGTGTTCCAGCGCACGGAAGGCATGGCGCCGTCCGCCTTGCGACGGCGCCGGCCCGCATCGGTCTGATCGGATTCCAGCCCGGTGCGGCCGTCGGCCCGCGCGCTTACACCTGTGCCAGCGCCTGTTCCAGATCGGCGATCAGGTCGTCGATGTGCTCGATGCCGATGGACAGGCGCACGGTTTCCTCGCGCACGCCGGCCTTCTTCAGTTCCTCGGCGTTCAACTGGCGGTGCGTGGTGGATGCCGGGTGCGTTGCCAACGACTTGGAGTCGCCGATGTTGACGAGACGCGTGAAGAGCTGCAGCGCGTCCTGAAAGCGCGCGCCCGCGTCGCGGCCGCCCTTCACGCCGAACGTAAAGAGTCCCGGCACCTTGCCGCCCAGGTACTTCTTGGCCAGCGCATGGTCCGGATGATTCGGCAGGCCCGCGTAATTCACCCATTCCACCTTCGGGTGCTCGCGCAGGTAGCTGGCGATCTTGACTGCGTTTTCCACGATGCGGTCCACGCGCAGCGCCAGCGTCTCGATGCCTTGCAGGATCTGGAATGAATTGAACGGCGAGATCGCCGCGCCAGTGTTGCGCAACGGCACCACGCGGGCACGGCCGATGTACGCGGCGGGACCGAAGGCTTCGGTATAGACCACGCCGTGGTAGCTGACGTCCGGCTCGTTCAGGCGCTTGAAGCGGGCCTTGTGCTCGGCCCACGGGAACTTGCCCGAGTCGATGATGGCGCCGCCCAGGCTGGTGCCGTGTCCGCCCAGATACTTGGTCAGCGACTGCACCACGATGTCGGCGCCGTGCTCGATGGGACGCAGCAGGTACGGCGACGGCACGGTGTTGTCGACGATCAGCGGCAGGCCGTGGCGATGCGCGATCTCGGCCAACGCGCCGATGTCGGTGATATTGCCCAGCGGATTGCCGACCGATTCCGCGAAGATGGCCTTGGTGCGGTCGTCGATCTGCGCCTCGAAGGCGGCCAGATCGGACGGGTCGGCGAAACGCGTGGTGATGCCGTATTGCGGCAGCGTGTGCGCGAACAGGTTGTAGGTGCCGCCGTACAGCGTGCTGGACGAAATGATGTTGTCGCCCGCTTCGGCGATGGTGAGGATCGCGTACGTGACGGCGGCCTGGCCCGACGCCAGCGCCAACGCGGCGATGCCGCCTTCCAGGGCCGCCACGCGCTGCTCCAGCACGTCGGTGGTCGGATTCATGATGCGGGTGTAGATGTTGCCCGCGACCTTCAGATCGAAGAGGTCCGCGCCGTGCTGCGTGTCATCGAACGCATAGGCCACGGTCTGGTAGATGGGCACCGCCACCGCGCGTGTGGTCGGATCGGGGCGGTAGCCGCCATGAACGGCCACGGTTTCCAGGCGCCAGTTGGGCTTCTTCGCTTCAGTCATCAGTCTCTCCGGTCAATACGTGATTGAAAATTCAGATCAGGCCGCAAATGCGCGCGCGGCGCGCAGAATGCGTTCGATGTCTTCATGGTTGTTATAGGCGCCTACGGACAGGCGCACGTAACCATACTCCACGACGCTTGCCACGACACCGGCCTGCGTCAAATGCGCCAGCGCGGCCGCAGGATCCGCCACGCGCAGCGCCGTGGTGGTGCTGCGCACGTCATCGCCCGGCGGCGACACGACTTGCGCGCCCACGCTGCGCAATCCGTCGCTCAGCGCCCGCGACAGTTCCAGCACCCAGGGCTCGATGCGCTCGGGCCGCGCCTGTTCGATCAGATCCAGCGCGCCCGCCCAGCCGGCGATGCCGGGATAGTTCAGGTTGCCGGTCTCCAGCCGCCGCGCGTCGCTGGCGTCCGACACCGCGGTCTGCCATTGCAGGCCGGACTTGTCCAGCGTGGTCACGCCAGACGGACCGATGTAGAACGGGTCAAGCGCATTGAGCAACCGCGGCGACACGTGCAGCAAGCCCACGCCCAGCGGACCCAGCATGCCCTTGTGCGCGCCGCACGCAAAGGCGTCGACGTGCCAGTCATCCACCTGCGCGCGCAGCAAGCCCGCACCCTGGATGCCGTCCACGACAAGCCAGATGCCGCGCTCCGCGCAGCGGCGCCCCAGCTCCTGGATGTCGGTACGCAGCCCCGTGCCGTACTGCACCCACGACACCGCAATCAATCGCGTGCGCGCATCCACGTGCTGCCAGAGGTCATCGACCGTGAAGCGATGCGCGCGCGCCTGCGCCACGCGCACCTGTACGCCACGCCGGCGCAGATTGAGCCACGGCAAGGCGTTCGAGGGATGTTCCTGATCGTCGACGATGAGGTTGTCGCCCTCCTTCCAGGCCAGCCCCTGCGCGACCGTGTTCAACCCTTCGGTGGTGTTCTTGGTGAACGCCAGCCGGCGCGCGTCGCCGCCGATCAAACGGGCCAGCCGCACGCGCAGGGCGTCGGCATCGCGCAGCCATTGCGGCTTGTCGCTGCGCGCATACGTGATGCTGTCGAAAAAGCCCGACACCGCGGATGACACATGCGGCGACAAGGGGCTGGTGTACGCGATGTTGGCGTAAGCCTTATCGCACGTGATGGGAAACAGCTGTCTGAATTCGTCCTGCCAAGCCATGCGCAACCTACTCCGCCAGACCATCCGGCATGCGGGCATTCTAGGTATATGACGCGCATCTGGATAAGGCTTAGTTTTCATATTGATATGAGTATTAAGTCGCTCGGCAAACCACGACGCGCCCATAGAATTCGTGCCTCTCTTGCACACAACAATCATGGGAACAGCATGCGTTTGAATCATCTATTCAAGGCCGCGGGTATTGCCGCCGCGATGGCGCTTGCCGGCGCATCGCAGGCCGGCACGGTGGACACCATCAAGAAGCGCGGTGAACTGGTGTGCGGTGTCAGCCAGGGGTCGGCAGGGTTGTCGATTGCCGACAAGCAAGGCCGCTGGACCGGCCTTGACGCCGACCTGTGCCGCGCGCTGGCCGCCGCCGTGCTGGGCGATCCGGAAAAGACCCGCTTCGTGCCGCTGAGCTCGCAGCAGCGATTCCCAGCGTTGCAGTCCGGCGAGATCGATGTGCTGAACCGCAACACCACCATCACGTCGGGCCGCGACGCCGGGCTGGGCATCGCGTCGGCCGGCATCGTGTTCTACGACGGCCAAGGCTTCCTGGTGCCGCGCAAGCTGGGCGTCAAGAGCGCCACCGAACTGGAAGGCGCGCAGGTCTGCGTGCAGCCCGGCACGGTGAATGAACAGAACCTGGTCGACTATTTCAAGAAGAACAAGCTCAGCTATCGCCCGGTCGTCATCGAAAACCTGGTCGAACTGGAGCAGGCCTTTTACGCCGGCCGCTGCGACGTGTATCTGTCGGATGCGTCCACCCTCGCCGCCAGCCGCGCCGCGCGCGCCAGCAAGCCCGACGACTTCGTCATCCTGCCCGAGCGCATCAACAAGTCGCCGCTCGGCCCCTTCGTACGCCAGGACGACCCGAACTGGGCCGCCATCGTGCGCTGGACGGTCAACGCGCTGGTCGCCGCGGAAGAGTTGGGCATCACCGCCCAGAATGCCGACAGCCAGACGCAAAGCACCGACGCCCAGGTGCGCCGCCTGCTTGGCGTGGACCCCGGCATCGGCAAGAGCTTCGGCCTGGACGAAACGTGGGCCAGGCAGGCCATCAAGGCTGTGGGCAACTACGGCGAGGTGTGGGACCGCAACCTGGGCGCCGCCACGCCGCTCAAGCTGGAACGCGGCTTGAATGCGCAATGGAACAAAGGCGGTTTGCTGTATTCGCCGCCGTTTCAGTGATGCGTTTCGCTTGGTGCGAATCGCTTGGTGCGAATCGTTTGACGCGAACCGTTTGACGCGAATCGCTTAGTGCAGATCGCTCGATGCAGATCGTTTGATGCGCATCGTCTGATGCGCATTTGTCGATGATTCGCGGACGGGCCACCGGTTCCGCCCTTCTTCTTTTTTGATTGATGCCGCCCGGCCCGCCATGACTGCCACCTCGCTTCCTTTCCCGTTGACTGCCCCATGGCGCCGCTGGCTGCCTGCGCTGGCGTGGATCCTGGGAGTGGGCGGCATGGCGGCCCTTCTGGTGCTGCACATCGAATCGGTGCAGGCCGCCCGAGGTATCCAGGGCGGGTTCGGCTTTCTCTTTCAGCCGGCGGGGTTCCGTATCTCTGAGAGCCTGCTCAACGTCACGCCGGAGGATCCTTACTGGATGTCCCTGGCCGCGGGACTGGTCAATACGCTGACCGTCGCCTTCGTGGCAATACCGCTGGCCACTGTCCTGGGCGTGGGCGTGGGATTTCTGGGGTTGTCGTCCAACTCGCTGGCGGCCCGCGTTGCCGCCCTGGTCATCGCACCGCTGCGCAACACGCCGGTGCTGTTGCAGCTTTTCGTCTGGTATGGCTTGCTGCTGCGGCTGCCGGATCTGCGTCAAGCCTGGTCGCCGCTGCCTTCCGTGCTGCTGTCCAATCGCGGGTTGGCCTTGCCCGCCTTGCATGGCTGGCTGCCTTATGCGGGCGTGGCAGTGGCTGCGCTGGCGGTGGCCTGGTACGCACGCCGCCGTTGGCGCAATACCGCGTTGCCCGCTTCGTCTGCCGCCGCACTGGCCGCAATATTGGCTGCAATACTGGCCGCCGCCACGATCACGTGGGCGCTATTGCCCCCCATGCAGATCGACCTGCCCATCAAGCGCGGGCTCGGTTTGCAAGGCGGCTGGCAACCCAGCATCGAATTTGCCGCGTTGACCCTCGGTCTCGTCGTCTTTCACGCCGCCTACATCGCCGACATCGTGCGCGGCGCGGTCCGTGCTGTTCCCGTGGGCCTGGTCGAAGCCGGCCAAGCCTTGGGCCTCACGCCCGTCAAGGTGCTGCGGCTGGTGATCGCGCCCTACGCCACGCGCGTCGCATTGCCACCCTACGCCAACCAATGCCTGGCGCTCATCAAGAACAGCACGCTCGCCATCGCAATCGGCTACCAGGAGCTGATGGCCGTCATCAACACGGCCATCACGCAAACCGGGCTGGCGCTGGAAGGCATTGCGCTTGCCGTGAGCATTTACCTGACGCTGGCGCTCTGCCTGGGCGGCGGGCTCTCCGCGTGGAACGCGCGCAATACGCGGCACGGCCCCGGCGACACGCACGGCGCGCGCCTGGGTGACCGTGCATTCCGGGATGGCGCTGTTCGTAAGGCCAGGACCCTTCGGCGCAAAGCGATGTCGGCCGTTCTGACGTTGCTGCTGGCCGCCGTGGCCTGGTCACTGCTCGATTGGGCGGTACTTCGAGCCGTGTGGTCAGGCGACCCGAAGACCTGCGCAAATGCGGCGGGCGCCTGCTGGGCCGCCGTGCGCGAGAACCTGCCGTTGTTGTTCTACGGCACCATGTCCGACGTGCACCGGGGGCCCGCGCTGATCGCGTCCCTGGCCCTTCTGGCCGCCATCGCTGTCGCTCTGGGCGCGCGTCGCGTACCGGCGCGCATGCGTATCGTCTTGTTGACCGCGCTGTCTGCCATTGCCGTGGCCGCGCTGACCGGCTGGCCGTGGGGCGGCGATTTCATCGGGCCGCAACGCTGGGGAGGACTGCTCGTCACGTTGATCCTGGCGATCGCCGCGCTGGTGGCGGCCGTGCCCCTGGCTTTCGCGCTGGCCCTGCTTCGCCGGTCCGGCAGCCCCGCCGGTTCATTGGCCGCAGCCGGTCTGATCGAAGCGGTGCGCGGCGTGCCGCTGGTGACCCAGCTGCTGTTCGCATCCTTTGTGCTGCCCATGTTGCTTGGCGGCGGTGTCTCGAAGTTCAGCATGGCGCTGGCGGCGCTGACCCTGCATACCGCGTGTGTGCTGGCCGAAGTGCTGCGCGGCGCGTTGCAGGCTATTCCGCCCGGCCAGATGATGGCCGCACGCGCCTTGGGCATGCGGCCCGCGCAGGCCTATGCCTGCGTGATCTGGCCGCAGGCCCGTCGCATCGCCGCGCCAGCCGCGCTGGGCGTCTTTGTCGGCGCGGTCAAGGACACGTCGCTGGTCAGCATCATCGGCGTGTTCGACGTGCTGGGCGCGGCCAAGGCGGTGGTCGCGGGCACCGATTGGCGGCCTTATCACGTCGAGGTGTATCTGGCGGTGGCGCTGTTGTATCTGGCCGCCAGCCTGGCGCTGTCGCGCGTCGCGCGCCGCATGGAGGGGCGCGCTGGAAACTGACGGGATGCCGAGCCGGGCGGAGAAACCGGCTCGGCAGAAAGGTCAGCCGCCCGCCCCGCTCCCGATCCCACCATGCACCGCGCTAATGCGCTGAAGCCATGCCGGCCGCGGCGCGGCATCAAGCCAGTTCTTGACGATCAATCCCAGTTCCGTATCGCCAGCGATACGCAGGCGGCGCTGAAAGAACAAGGTATCGGCATCGGTTTCAGCGCGCATGAGCGCCAGAAAATCGGCCAGCTTCGCGCCAAGTTCCAGTTCAGCCGCGGCGGCTTGCGGCCCCTTGTTCCACAGCGGCCGGAAGGCGCCGTCGCGCACCACAAAGCTGCTGCGCAGCCCCAGGTCTTCGACGGTGATGGCGAAGGTGCGTCCGTTCAGTTCGGCGGGCGGCTCGAGCCACTTGAGACGGCGGGCCAGTTCAAGCCCCGCGACAAAATGCAGGGACACGAAAGGTCCCGGTACGCGCTTGCCCAGCTTGGCCAGCATGGGCGGTAGAGTCAGGGGTGCGCTCATGCGGCGGCCTCCTGCAGGCCAATACCGGCGTGCCCGTAGTAGTAACCATTGCAGCGGCCGATGCCCGCGGGCGGCGAAACCGCATCGGGCTTGACGCCGCGGCGCGTGGCGTCAAGCGCGGCGATCGCTTCGAGTGTGCCGGCCGATTGCGGGCTGACACGCAGGACGTCGACGCCCATGCCCGCTAATTCCGGCGCTTCGGCCAACAGGTCCAGGCATGCGGCCGATTGCACCTGGATGCCATTGATGCCAAGAAATTCGCGCGATTCGCGGGTGCGCATGTCCAGGCCATCAGGATGCTCGATACAGCGAAAGCCGCAGTCGTCCTTTTTCAGGCGGAAGTGCCGGGCCGTGAAGCAGCGCGCCGAAAATGCCAGCGCCATCCTGCCCCACACCATGACTTCGGCCTGCATGCCGGCGGGACGCTCGCACAGCAGCCGTTCCAACGTAGGACCGTCCATTTCAAGTGGAGCGACAAAGCGCACGGCGCCGCGGTTCGCCAGCCAGGTCAGCGTGCCGCCGTGATAGGCATTGACGTGCGGGCCGGCAACAAAGCCGCGGCCGCTCAGATGGCGCACTGCGCCCAGTTCGCCGGCCTCGACCATGAAGTCCTGCTGTTCGCATAGCTTCTTCAAGGCGCTGGCCTCGGCGCCGGTCTCGATCAGCGTGCGGCCCGACAGCACCACGGTCTTGCCCACCGCGCGCAGATCACGCGCCAATTCAAGCCAGTCGTCGGGGCGCAGCTCATGCCGCCGGCTACAGACCGTTTCGCCGATGTAGACGATGTCCGCCGGACTTTCGGCGACGGCGGCGTAGAAATCCATGGTGCGCTGGCGCGGCCAGTAGTACAGCAAGGGGCCGACGGAAATCTGAAAGGGGATTTGGGTCATTTCCATGGGCGTTCGAAAGCGCCTTGTGTGACTTGTGAACCCTCGGCATGGCGCGCCAGCATGGCGTTCCATTCGGGGCGCGGAGAAAAGCGCGACGCGTCCGCATGCACGCTGTCCAGCGCGGCGCGCAGCGTGGACACCACCTGCGTGACATACGCCGGGCTGCGCTGGCGTCCTTCAATCTTGATGGCGGATACGCCCATTTCGGCCAGCTTGGGCAACAGGCCGATGGCGTTCAGGCTGGTGGGTTCTTCCAGTGCGTGGTCGGCTTGGCCGTCCACTTCGAACCGGCCCTTGCACAGCGTGGGGTACGCGGCCGGTTCGCCGGGTTCGTAGCGGTCGATGAGAATGCCGGACAGGCGCGCATCCATGCGGCCGTCTTCTTCGACCCAGCGCACCGCGTGCGCGGGCGAACAGACGCCCTTGTTGTTGGGAGAGTCGCCGGTGGCGTATGACGACAGCAGGCAGCGGCCTTCGGCCATGACGCACAGGCTGCCAAAGCCAAACACCTCGACCTCGACACTGACGTTGGCGCAGATGCGCGCGATTTCCGTCAGTGTCAGCACACGCGGCAACACCACGCGGCGGATGCCGAACTGTTCCTTCATGAGTTCGATGGCGTCGGTGTGGGTAGCGGAGCCCTGCACCGACAGATGCAGGCGCAGGTCCGGATAGCGGTCGCTGGCGTAGGCCAGAAGGCCCGGATCGGCCATGATGACGGCGTCGGCGCCGAGATCGTGGGCGGCATCGACGGCGGCTTGCCATTCGGCCATGCGGCCGGCCTGCACAAACGTATTGATGGCGAACAGCACGTGCCGGTTGTGGCGATGCGCCAGTTCAACGCCTGCGCGGATGTCGGCTTCGGTGAAATTGAGCCCGGCAAAGTTGCGGGCGTTGGTGGCGTTCTTGAGCCCGAGATAGACGGTGTCGGCGCCCGCTTCAATAGCCGCTTTCAGGGCGGCCAGACTGCCTGCCGGGGCCACGAGCTCTATGGGAGAGGTTCGAGTTTGCATGACGGCCAGTCTATGGGCCGCCCGTCCCCCGGGCCTTGTCGAAAATCAAACCGCGCGGCGCGCGCGGCGCCTTTTATAGGACTATTCCTCGGTGTACAGGCCGCGCTCGACCGCATACACCGCAACCTGCACGCGGCTGGTCAGATTGAGCTTTTTCAGCACGTTCTGCACATGGATCTTGACGGTGCTTTCGCTGACATCCAGTTCGCGCGCAATGACCTTGTTGCTGGCCCCGCGCGCCAGCCATTGCACGATCTGCGTTTCGCGTGCGGTAAGGCGGTGACGTTCCGCGGTGCCGGGTGGCGGCGGCGTCTGGCTGGCCTGTCCCCGGAACTGCTCGACCAGCTTGGCCGTCATGCTGTCCGCAATGACGGCTTCGCCGTTGGCGGCGCGCCGGATGGCGGACACCAGGGCGTCCGCGTCGATGTTCTTGACGAGGTAGCCGCGGGCGCCGTCGCGCAGCGCCTGTCCAAGCTCGTCGGCTTCTTCGGACACGGTCAGGATGATCACCGCGCAGGTGGGCAGATCCTGCGTCAGGAGCTGCAGTGTTTCCAGCCCCGACAAGCCGGGCAGATTCAGGTCCAGCAGCACGACGTCGGGTTTGAGCTCCTTGGCGCGCTTCAGGCCCTCGACGCCGTCCCCGGCCTCGGCAACGACCTCGAAGTCGGGCTGGCGCTGCAGCAGCAGGCGGACACCGGAGCGGAACAGGGTGTGGTCGTCGACGAGCAGGATGCGGATGGTCATGATGGGCAAGGATGTCAGGCGGCCTGGCGCTCGGCGCCAGGCAAGGTGAGCGCCACGCGCGTGCCGGCGCCGGGCTGCGATTCGAGTTTTATCACGGCGCGCATACGAGCGGCGCGCTCGCGCATGATGTGCAGGCCAACGTGGGATTCGCCGCGCTCGGCGACGTCGGCGGGATCATACCCCTGCCCGTCGTCGGCAATCAGCAGAGTGAAATCCCGGCCGTTTTCCACGGCGATGCGCACACGGCTGGCCTCGGAATGCTTGCGCACGTTGGATAGCGCTTCCTGCAGGATGAACAGCACCTGCAGTTGCTGCTCGGGCTGCAGCGGCGCGCCTTCGCCTTGGCTGAATGTCAGATCCGTGTCGATGGCCGTCTGCCGGCGGAAACGCGCCACTGTGTCTTCAATGGCCGCCTGCAGGTCGCCCTGCGACAGCTTGCTGCGGAAGTTGGTCAGGAGTTCGCGCACGTCCTGATAGCTTTCGTCTACGCCGGTGCGCAGCAGCGGCAGGATTTCGCTGACTTCTTCTTCGTCGCCGCGCTTGATGGCGGCATCGAGCATCTGCAATTGCAGGTTCAGGAAGTTCAGCCCTTGTGCCAGGCTGTCGTGCAGGCCCTGCGCCACCAGCCCGCGCTCTTGCACCACGGCCAATTGGCGCGCCTGCGCGCTGAGGCGGCGGTTGTCCAGCGCCACTCCCAGGTGCTGTCCCAGCGTTTCCAGCAGCTGCGACTCCGACGCCAGCAGGCGGCGCTGCGTGCGGAAATGCAGCGAATACGACCCCAGGACCTCATCGCGCGTCACGATACGGAACACCGCCACGCTGGCAAAGCCGTCGCGCTGGCAGTTCAGATCCATGTCGGGCGGCGACTGGCGGAAGTCCTGGATGACGATGACGCCAGCCTGGCGGGTGGCGACGCCGCAATAGCAGTCGTCGACCTTCATGCAGTGTTCGGATTCGACCAGATCGTCGGACAGGCCCACCGACACCACGAGGTTGAGCTTTTCGTTGTTGGGGTCAAGCGCGCGGATGCTGCCCGCTTCCGCATCGAACTGCAGCATGACGCGGCGCAGAAAGCCATCGCACATGGCCTCGATTTCATTGGGCTGGTTCAGGAACGCGGCCATGTCGTAGAGCGCACCGATGTCGCGGTTCTGCGCGGCAAGCTGCGCCGTCTTCTGTTCCACCCGCTGTTCCAGGCTGGTGTACAGGTCTTGAAGCTCGTCAGCCATGCGGTTGTAGCCGCGCGCCAATACGCCGAACTCGTCCTGGCTTTCCACCGGCAGGCGGGTGCTGAATTCGCGGTCGGCCATGCGCTGCAGGCCGTCGCGCAGGCGCAACACGGGTGAAATGATCCACAGATACAGCAGGTAGATCATGGCAAGCGTGCCCGCGCTGGCAATTGCCGCCAGCACGCCCTGCGACAGGCGCAGCGACGTGGTCTTGCCGGCGTTGTCCTGTTCGATCATGCGCACCAGCGTATCGGCGCGGGCCACGAACTCGGGCAGCGTTTCCAGGTAGCTTGACGCATCCGGCTGACCGATGGAACGCAGGGCCGCCGGCTTCATGATGTCGCGCCAGTATGCAGCCACGTCGTGCCACTGGGCGCGGATGGCGTTGTCGTTGGGAATGAAAAGCGGCCGCGCGGGATTGCCCCGCGCCAGCCGCGCGATGGTCTCGTCCAGGATCGCGATCTGTTCGGTGGTGCGCACTTCGCGCCCGGCTTGCGGCCGCATCAGCTCGACGGCGACGCGGTTGGCCCGCATGCGCAGGCTGCCGGTATCGTTGATGGCCGCGCCCGCGCCTTCCAGTTGCCAGGACAGCCACAGCGTCCAGCTGACCATGGACAGCACGACGATCAGCGCCAGCAGTGAACTTGCCACGATGCGCGTGGACAGGCGGTGCCGGGGCGAAGGCAGCGCGTCGGGCTGGGCGGCGGTATCGGTGGACTTCATGAATGTCAGGGCTGGAAGCGCAGTTCGGGTGTCAGTGTAGTCGCTTCCCGCCAGCAATCCGGCGCACGCGTGCCCATTGCGTCACTCACGCGATCAACGCAGTCCAAGCGTGCGGCACAGAAAATCCGCCACCTGGGCGGGATCGTTCAGCGGCAGGCATGGCAAGTCGATGTCCAGCGGCGCGTCGGTCACGACCGCCAGAAATGCAGGGTCTTCCGTGTGCAGGGGCGGTTTGCCCAACGCCGGGCGGTAGACCTCGATGCGCGGGATCGCGGCCTGCTTGAAGCCTTCGACCAACACCAGATCGGCGGGCGACAGGCGCGCCAGTTGCGCCTCCAGGGTGGGTTCCGGCGCGTCGCGCAGCTCGTGCACGATGGCATACCGGTACGGCGAGGCGATCATGACCTCCTGCGCGCCGGCGGTGCGGAATCGCGCGCTGTCCTTGCCCGGCGGCTCCATCTGGAAGTCGTGATGGCTGTGCTTGATGACGCTCACGCGCAGGCCGCGGGCGCCAAGCAGCGGCAGCATCGCTTCGATCAGTGTGGTTTTGCCGCTGCCGGAGCGGCCGGCGATACCGAATACAGGAGTCATACGAGGGCAGGTTCCGTCAACAAGGGGCACACGATGGGCAAAAACGTGTCTGCCCGCGGGGAGTATGCCAGCAAAGCGCCCGCCACCAGGTCGAAGTACCAGCCATGCAGCGACAGGCTGCCCGCGTCCACCGCCCGCCGCACGAAAGGCAGGTCTTCAAGATTGCGAAGGGAAATCAGGATGGAAGCCTGTTCGCAGGCGCGCCGGCGCTCTTCTTTCGAGGCATCCGGCATCTGCCGCAACACCTGCTCGCGCGCCGGTTCTGCGATGTCCATCCAGCGTCCCAGATAGTCGGTTTCACCGTCGCGCCGGATGCGCCGCTCCATCAAGGCGCGGATGCCGCCACATTGCGCGTGGCCCAGCACGATGATGCGGCTGACCTGCAATTGCTCGACCGCAAACTGGATGGCCGCCAGGACGCCCTGCAGGCCGCGGTCCTTGCTGCACGGCGGCACCAGATTCGCCACATTGCGCACGGTGAAGATATCGCCGGGATCACACCCCAGCAGCATGGCCGGATCCACCCGGGAATCGCAACAGCCGATCAATAGCGTGCTGGGATGCTGGCCGTCGCGCAGGTTGCGGTACAGCATTGGTGCGTCTTCGTAGTATTGCTGCTGAAAGCGCTGGAAGCCGCCGACGAGTCGTTCAAGATCTTGCATATCAGCCTCCCGTTTGCGCCATGAAGCGCACGATGCGTTCGGGCCGGGCGTTGAAGTCATGGCGCTCCGGCTTGGCCGCGATGCCTACCCGGATGGCCTGGATGAGCTCGGAGTCGCTGGCGCCCGCGCGCAGCAGGTGTCCAAGCGGCACCTGGTCTTCCTGGCCCAGGCACAGATACAAGGTGCCATCCACGCCCAGCCGCACACGGTTGCAGGTGGCGCAGAAATGGCGCGACATGGGTGTGATGACGCCCAGCACCGGCGCGCCCTGCCCGCCTGTCCAGTAGCGCGCCGGGCCGTTGCGGGATTCGGACAACGCCGGCACCAGGCCAGCATCGGCCGCAAGACGGGCGCCCATCGCGTTCAGGTCGGTATGCGTATAGCCGCGACCGCATTCGCCCATGGGCATGGGTTCGATCAGCCGCAGCACGAAGCCCTGCTCCACGGCATACGACAGCAGGCGGCGGACTTCGGATTCCGGCGTGGCCGCATGCACCACGCTGTTGAGCTTGATCGGCGAAAAGCCGGCTTGCCGCGCGGCCGCCAGCCCGGCCAGCACGGAATCCAGACAGTCGCGCCCGGTGATCTGCGAGAACGCCGCGGCGTCCAATGTATCCAGGCTGATGTTCAGGCGGCTCACGCCGGCCGCGCGCAGCGACTGGGCATGGCGCACAAGCTGGGTGGCGTTGGTGGACACGGACAGGTCGCGCAGTCCGGGCATGGCGGCGATGGTGGCGGCCAGCCCGGCCACGCCCTTGCGCAGCAGCGGTTCGCCGCCGGTGAGCCTGACCTTGGCCACGCCCAGGCTCACGAACAACCCGACCAGCCGCGCCATTTCGTCGTGGGACATCCAGTTGGCCGGCGTCTCGAAGCCCTTGAAGTCCTTGGGCAGGCAATAGCTGCAACGCAGATCGCAGCGATCGGTGACGGAGACGCGCAGGTAGTCGATGCGGCGGCCGAAGCCGTCCGCCAATACGGCAGGGGCTGGCTCGTCCATCATGCGGCGCTCCCGGCGAAGACCCGTTCGGGTTCGCCGTCGTCCAGGTCAATGCCGGAGATCTTGGCGCGCCCGACCAGCAGCTTGGTGTATTGCCGCCAGGCGGTGTCGCGGCTCATGGTGGTGAGCCCCGTCGCAATCTGCTTTGCGACAAGCTCGTAAGGCAAGAGGCGGCCTTCAACGCGGCGCGTGACGCGCACGATGTGCAGGCCATGCCGCGTTTGCAGCAACTGCGGCAGCAGCCCGCCCGAGGGCAACGCAAACACCGCGCGCTCGAACTCGGGCACGGTGTCGCCGCGGCCGAGTTGACCCAGGTTGCCGCCCACCGCAGCGGACGGGCAATTGGACTGCTCGCGGGCAACCTCCGCGAACCGGGAGGGATCGGCCAGCAGCTCGGTCAGCACCACGTTGGCATGCGCCTTCAACATGTCCAGGTTCACGTCGGGCGTGACCTGGAACAGGATGTGGTCCGCCTCGACCAGTTCACCCACCATGAAGCGCTCGGGGTGCATCTGATAAAAGCGCCGGCACGCCTGGTCGTCGGCTTCGGGCGCCGGCGCCTGGCTGGCGAGCAGCGCGCCGATCGCGCTTTCCTCGTCGGACACGTCCAGACCTTGCCGGCCGGCCTCGTCCAGCAGCACGCGCCGCAGCACCAGGGCCGTGACGGCCTCGCGCATGGGATTGCCGGCCTCGGCGTGCAAGGGAAGTTCACGTTCCAGATCCGCGTCGTTCAGTTCGACGCCATTGACGATGACAGGCATGTTCGGCTCCTAAGACAGTGGATCAGCGCGGACGGACGAGTTGCCAGGCGCGGCCCAGGTAGCCGATCGACGCAAAGCCGCTCCAGACGTGCACCAGGCGGGTGAACGGGAAGATCACGAACAGCGTGAGACCCATGAACAGGTGCGCCTTGAAGAGGAGCGGCACGCCGGCGATGTAGCTGGCGGCGTCGCCCTGGAACGTGACGATGTGCTGCGCCCAGGTCATCAGGTGCACCATCATTTCGCCGTCCATGTGGCCGGCCGACAGCACGATCGTGGACAGGCCCAGCAGCAGGGTCACGAGGATCCAGAGCAGCAGGATCTTGTCGCCCGGCCGCGTGGCGTGTGCAATGCGCGGATCGGTCAGGCGGCGGTGGATCAGGATCAGGAGGCCGATCAGGCACAGCCCGCCCATCACCCCGCCGGCCACCATGGCGACCATCTGCTTGAGCGAGTGCGAGACGCCCAGCGTGTCCCACACGACGACCGGAGTCAGCAGGCCGGCCAGATGCCCGAAGAACAGGCCGATGATGCCGATGTGAAAGAGGATGTTGCCCAGCCGCAGCTGGCCGCGGTGCAGCAGTTGCGAGCTGTCGGACTTCCAGGTGTATTGCTCGCGTTCAAAGCGCGCCAGGCTGCCGAGCAGGAAGATGGTCAGCGCGATGTACGGATAGATGCCGAAAAGAAACTGATTCAGGGAGTTCATGATGCGTCGTCCTGAGCATTAATGAGTCGCGGCGGAACGGGGATGGAAGTGCACGGGCTGTGCGCCGCCTCCCGAGAACGGCCGTAGCAGCGGTTCCACGCCGTCCGGGCCGGCCCCGAAAGCCTCCATCGCCTCGTCCATGTCGCGCACGGGCGCCTCGGTCTGCACGCGCGGAATCACGCGGGACTGGGCGCGCAGCACGGCAAAGATGCAGGCATAGGGGCTTTCGCTCGTGGCCAGGCGCGCGCCAATGGCTGCCAGCACGTGGATGGCTTCGTCCAGCAGTTCCTGGGCCGTGCCGGGGCCGATGACGCCCAGGAATTCCAGGAACAGCGGCACGTGATCCGGCAGTTCGGACACGACGGGTTCGAAACCGTGCTGGCGGTAGGTCTCCAGCAAGTCCACCATGGCCTGGCCGCGGTCGCGGCTTTCGCCGTGTACGTGTTCGAACAGGTGCAGGGAATGCGAGCGGTTGCGGTCAAAGGTGGCGACGTAGCTCTCTTGCAGGGGAATCAGGTCGTTCGAGGCCAGGTAGCTCACCAGGGGCTGCAGGGTCTCTTCGGCGTCCGGATAGGCCGCGAGGGCCTCTTCCAGTTCGCCCAGGTAGTCCAGCAGCTCCGGCTCGGGGTAGCACAGCATGGCGGAAAGCAGTCGGTACAGGCTCATGATGTTTTCCTTTCCTTAAGCCGAAACGGCCTTCTTGCGCGACTTGGGCATCTCGATGAAGATTTCGCTGCCCTGCGGCTTGCGACCGAACAGAGTGCCTTCCGACACGCCGCCCGAGCAGCCGTTGCCAAACGTGAAGCCGCAGCTTCCCTTCTCGTTGAAGCTGTCCTCGACCACTTCCTTGTGGCTGCTGGGCACGACGAAGCGGTCTTCGTAGTTCGCGATGGCCATGATGCGGTACATGTCCTGCACCGTTTCCTCGGTCAGGCCCACCTGGTCCAGCAGGGCCGTGTCGCGTTCGCCGTGAACGGTCTCGGACCGCTTGAAGGCGCGCATGGCAAGCATGCGTTCCAGCGCTTGCAGCACCGGCGCTTCCTTGCCGGCCGTCAGCAGATTGGCCAGGTAGCGCACGGGGATGCGCAGGGTGGACACGTCGGGGATCATGCCGCTCTTGCCCACGGTGCGCTGGGGCATCTTGCCCGATTCAGCGGCCGTCTGGATGGGCGACAGCGGCGGGATGTACCAGACCATGGGCAGCGTGCGGTATTCCGGGTGCAGCGGGAAAGCGACCTTCCATTCGACGGCCATCTTGTAAACGGGCGAATTGCGCGCGGCTTCCAGCCAGGATTCCGGGATGCCCTGCTCGCGGGCCGCGGCGATCACCTCGGGCGAGTGCGGGTCCAGGAACAGGTCGAGCTGCGACTGGTAGAGGTCTTGCTCGTTCGCGGTGGATGCGGCGTTCTCGATCTGGTCGGCGTCGTACAGCAGCACGCCCAGGTAGCGGATGCGGCCCACGCAGGTTTCCGAGCACACGGTCGGCTGGCCGGCCTCGATGCGCGGGTAGCAGAACGTGCACTTCTCGGCCTTGCCGCTGTTCCAGTTGTAGTAGATCTTCTTGTACGGGCAGCCCGAGATGCACATGCGCCAGCCGCGGCACTTGTCCTGGTCGACCAGGACGATGCCGTCGTCTTCACGCTTGTAGATGGAGCCGGACGGGCAGCTGGCGACACAGGCCGGGTTCAGGCAGTGTTCGCACAGGCGCGGCAGGTACATCATGAAGGTGTTCTCGAAGGTCGAGTACATCTCCTTCTGCACGCCTTCAAACAGGGCGTCGCGGCTGCGAGAGCTGAATTCGCCGCCCAGGTCGTCTTCCCAGTTGGGGCCCCAATGGATCTTGTCCATCTTCTTGCCCGTCAGCACCGACACCGGACGCGCGGTGGGCGGCGTTTGCGACAGCGGCGCGTTCTTCAGGTGCTCGTAGTCGTAGGTGAACGGCTCGTAGTAGTCGTCGATGGCGGGCAGGTTCGGGTTGGCGAACAGGTTGGCCAGGATGCGCAGCTTGCCGCCTTGACGCGGTTCCAGCTTGCCGGCGGCCGTGCGGCTCCAGCCGCCCTTCCACTTTTCCTGGTTTTCCCATTCTTTCGGATAGCCGATGCCGGGCTTGGTTTCCACGTTGTTGAACCAGGCATACTCGACACCGTCGCGGCTGGTCCAGACGTTCTTGCAGGTGACCGAGCAAGTGTGGCAGCCAATGCACTTGTCCAGGTTCAGCACCATGCCGATTTGGGCGCGTATCCTCATGATTGCTTCTCTTCTTGTTGCAGTTCTTCGACGAGCGGGCCTTCCAGCCAGTCCACCTTCTTCATCTTGCGCACGACCACGAATTCGTCGCGGTTGGCGCCTACGGTGCCGTAATAGTTGAAACCGTAGGCCTGCTGGGCGTAGCCGCCGATCATGTGCGTGGGCTTGAGCACCGTGCGCGTGACCGAGTTGTGGATGCCGCCGCGCTTGCCGCTGGTTTCAGCGCCCGGCACGTTCACGATCTTTTCCTGGGCGTGGTACATCAGGCACATGCCGACCGGCACGCGCTGGCTCACGACCACCCGGGCGGTCAGCGTGCCGTTGACGTTGAACACTTCGACCCAGTCGTTGTCGACCAGACCGGCCTGCTTGGCCTCGGCTTCGGACACCCACACGTGGGGGCCGCCGCGGCTCAGGGTCAGCATGCGCAGGTTGTCCGAATACGTGCTGTGGATGCCCCACTTCTGGTGCGGCGTGATCCAGTTCAGGACCAGTTCCTTTTCGCCGTTGGGGTACTTGCCCAGCATGGGCGCAACCGTCTTGGTGTCGATGGCGGGCTTGTACACGCACGAGCCTTCGCCAAAGTCCAGCATCCAGCGGTGATCCTGGTAGAACTGCTGGCGGCCCGTCAGGGTGCGCCATGGGATCAGTTCATGGACGTTGGTATAGCCGGCGTTGTAGCTGACCTCTTCGCTTTCCAGGCCAGACCAGGTGGGCGCCGAAATGATCTTGCGCGGCTGCGCCTGGATGTCGCGGAAGCGGATCTTGTCGTGCTCGCGGCCGACGGCAAGGTGCGTGTGGTCGCGTCCGGTGATCTTGCCCAGCGCTTCCCACGCCTTGACCGAGACGTGGCCGTTGGTTTCCGGTGCGAAGGTCAGGATCATCTCAGCGGCGTCGATGGCCGTGTCCAGACGCGGACGGCCTTGGCTGACGCCGGCTTCGGTGACGCTGTCGTTGATGCCGGCCAGCTCGTGGACCTCGTGCTGCGTGTTCCAGTTGATGCCCTTGCCGCCGTTGCCCAGCTTGTCCAGCAACGGACCCACCGACGTGAACTTGCGGTAGATGTCGTTGTAATCGCGTTCAACCACCGTCATGGACGGCGCGGTCTTGCCGGGGATCAGGTCGCATTCGCCCAGCTTCCAGTCCTTGGGTTCGAAGGCCTGGCCGAGTTCTCCCGGGGTGTCGTGCATCAGCGGGGTCAGCACCAGATCGCGGCGCTTGCCGAGGTACGGACCGCCGATGTCGGTGAACTTCTTGGCGAGCAGCTTGTAGATTTCCCAGTCGGTCTTGCTTTCCCAGAGCGGCTGCACGGCTTCGCTGAGCGGGTGGATGAACGGGTGCATGTCGGACGTGTTGAGGTCGTCCTTTTCGTACCAGGTGGCCGTGGGCAGCACGATGTCGCCGTACAGGCACGTGGTGCTCATGCGGAAGTCCAGCACCGTCAGCAGGTCCAGCTTGCCTTCGGCCGCGTCTTCCTCGTAGGTGACTTCGGTGGGCTTGATGGCATCGCCTTCATCGCCGAACACCGCGTTCTGCGTGCCCAGCAGGTACTTCAGGAAATACTCGTGGCCCTTGCCGCTGGAGCCGAGGATGTTGGAGCGCCACACGAACATGTTGCGCGGGAAGTTGGCGGGATCGTCCGGGTTTTCGCAGGACATGCGAAGGTCGCCCGACTTCATCTGTTCGACCGCGTGGGCGATGGGATCCTTGCCCAGGCTGTCGGCCTGCGCCACCACGTCCAGCGGATTAGTGCGCAGCTGCGGGGCCGACGGCAGCCAGCCCATGCGCTCGGCGCGGGCGTTCAGGTCGATCATGCTGAGTTCGCCGTACTTGGCGCGGTCGGCGGTGGGGCCGAGCACTTCCTGCACGTTCAGCTTTTCGTGGCGCCATTGGCTGGTGTGGGCGTAGAAGAACGAGGTGCCGTTCATCTGGCGCGGCGGGCGGACCCAGTCCGCGGCGAACGCCAGAGGCGCCCAGCCGAACTGCGGACGCAGCTTTTCCTGGCCCACATAGTGCGCCCAGCCGCCGCCGCTCTTGCCGACGCAACCGCACATCATCAGCATGTTGATGATGCCGCGGTAGATCATGTCCATGTGGTACCAGTGGTTCAGGCCGGCGCCGACGATGATCATGGACTTGCCTTCGGTGTCGTGCGCGTTCTGGGCAAATTCACGTGCCACCTGGATGACCTGCGCGCGCGGCACGCTGGTGTGCTTTTCCTGCCAGGCGGGCGTGTAGGGAACGTCGTCGTCGTACGAAGTTGCGACGTTGCCGCCGCCCAGGCCGCGATCGAGGCCGTAGTTGGCCATTTGCAGGTCATACACCGTGGCGACCAGCGCCTCGGTGCCGTCGGCCAGGCGGATGCGGCGGGCGGGCACGTTGCGCACGAGGAGTTCGTCGTGTTCGCTGCCGAAGTACGGGAAACCCACGCCGACCACGTCGTCCGACTGGCCCAGGAGGGTCAGTGTCGGGACGATTTCGCGGCCCGAACCGCCGTCCTTGGATTCGAGGTTCCAGCGGCCAACCTTTTCACCGTCGTTGACGGCGCCCTCGCCCCAGCGGAAACCGATGCTGCCGTTGGGCGCGACCAGATCGCCGGTGGACTCGTCCAGGACCAGCGTCTTCCAGTCGGGGTTGTTCTGTTCGCCGAGCGCGTTGTCGAGCTGCGAGGCGCGCAGGAAGTGGTCAGGGGCGTAGAAGCCGTCGCGTTCCTTGAGCTGCACCAGCATCGGCATGTCGGTGTAGCGGCGCACGTAGTCCGTGAAGTAGGCCGACTTGCCCGAGAGGTGAAATTCCTTGAGGATGACGTGGCCCATGGCCATGGCAAGCGCGGCGTCGGTGCCCTGCTTGGGCGCCAGCCAGATGTCGCCGAACTTGACCATTTCGCCGAAGTCGCTGGACACGGCCACGGTCTTGGTGCCCTTGTAGCGGACTTCGGTGTAGAAGTGCGCGTCGGGGGTGCGGGTCTGCGGGACGTTCGAGCCCCAGACCATCAGGTAGGTGGAGTTGTACCAGTCGGCCGATTCCGGCACGTCGGTCTGTTCGCCCCAGATCTGGGGGCTGGCGGGGGGAAGGTCGCAGTACCAGTCGTAGAAGCTGAGGCAGGCGCCGCCCAGCAGGCTCAGGTAGCGGGCGCCGGCGGCGTAGCTGACCATCGACATGGCGGGAATCGGCGAGAAGCCGATCACGCGGTCGGGACCGTACTTCTTGATGGTGAGCGCGTTGGCGGCAGCAATGATTTCGGTGGCGGTGTCCCAATCGGCGCGGACAAAGCCGCCCAGGCCGCGCACCGACTTGTAGCGCTTGGCGCGCTTGGGATCCTGGCTGATCCATTCCCAGGCGGCGATGGGATCCATGGTCTTGCGGGCTTCGCGCCACATTTCGATCAGGCGGCCGCGGATCATGGGGTACTTCACGCGTTGCGCCGAGTACACATACCAGCTGTACGAGGCGCCGCGCGGACAGCCACGCGGCTCATGATTGGGCAGATCGGGACGGGTGCGGGGGTAGTCGGTCTGCTGGGTTTCCCAGGTGATCAGGCCGTTCTTGACATAGACCTTCCAGGAGCAGGAGCCGGTGCAGTTCACGCCGTGGGTGGAACGCACCACCTTGTCGTGCTGCCAGCGGGCGCGGTACGCGTTTTCCCACTTGCGGTCCTCGTTGACGGTTTCGCCATGACCGTTCGCGAAGGTGGACTTCACCCGCGACATGAACTTCAACCGGTCCAGAAAATGACTCATTGTGTTTCTCCAAGAACGCCGGCCTGGCCGGCGCGTACTGCGATCAATGCTGTTGAAGCAACTTTAGGACTGGGCTGTCTGGCGGACCATTCGCCGGTGGCACAACCCGGGTTCGGCAGAGTGACTAGTTATCCGCGTAGACCGAACTAGTCGCGCGCCGCCGGCCGCACCGCGCGCAAAGCACGGACCGGCCGGCGTATCGGGCAGATCAGCACGGCACGGGCGCATTGCGGCGCGCGTAGAACCACCAGGTGATCAGCATGCAGGTGGCGTAAAAGCCGATGAAGCAAACCAACGCGGTCTGGACGCTGCCGGTCATGTCGAGCGACGTGCCGAAGCTGCGCGGGATGAAAAAGCCGCCGTAGGCCCCGATGGCGCCGGAAAAGCCCAGCACGGCAGCCGATTCCTTGGCCGCTTCCGTCATCGCCTGCTTTTGCGCGGCCGGGCCCTTGCCCTGCGCGGCCTGCGTGCGCTCACGCAGGAAGATCACGGGGATCATGCGAAACGTCGAGCCGTTGCCCAGACCCGTCAGCGCGAACAGCACGATGAACATGGCGAGGAACCCGTTGAAGTCGCCCAGGCGGCCTTCGCCAGGCAGGAACACCATGACGCCCGCCACCGCGGCGATCATGGCCGCGAAGGTGAAGAGCGTGACCCGGGCGCCGCCCAGCTTGTCGGAGATCCAGCCGCCTACGGGACGCGTCAGCGATCCGACCAGCGGTCCCAGGAAGGCGTATGCCATGGGATTGACCGTGGGAAACAACGTCTTGGTCAGCATGGCGAAGCCCGCCGAGAAGCCGATGAACGACCCGAACGTGCCCACGTACAGCCAGCACATCAGCCAGTTGTGCTTGCGCTTGAAGATGACGGCCTGATCGGCGAACGAGGCGCGCGCGTCGGCGATGTCGTTCATGCCGAACCACGCGGCGATGGACGCCAGCGCGATGGGGATCACCCAGATGAAGCCCGCGTTCTGCAGCCACAGGTTCTGCTGCGTGCCATTGGCGTTGATGACCTGGGGTTCGCCGCCGGCGACGCCAAACACGCCCATCGTGATGACAACCGGCACCACGAACTGCACCAGCGACACGCCCAGGTTGCCGATGCCGGCATTCAGGCCCGTGGCCAGGCCCTTCTTTTCCTTGGGGAAGAAGAAGCTGATGTTGGCCATGCTGGAGCTGAAGTTGCCGCCGCCCAGGCCGCACAGCAGCGCCAGGATCAGGAGCGTGGGGAACGAGGTGGTCGGGTCGCGCAGCGCGAAGCCCATGCCCAGCGCCGGAATCAGCAGCGAGGCGGTGGAGATGGCCGTCCACTTGCGCCCGCCGAAGACGGGCACGAGGAACGAGTAGAAGATGCGCAGCGTGGCGCCGGACAGCGCGGGCAGCGCCGTCAGCCAGAACAGCTGGTTCTTGGACAGCATGAAGCCGGCGCGGTCCAGGTTGACCACGACCACGCTCCACAGCATCCAGATGCTGAACGCCAGCATCAGCGCCGGGATCGAGATCCACAGATTGCGGTTGGCGACGCGCGCGCCGGTCTGTTTCCAGAAGCCGGGGTTATCCGGCTCCCAGCGCGCAAGGACTTGAGTGGACATGAGGTTCTCTCAGGATGGTGGGTGGGTCAGGCGGCTTGCTGCCGCGCGATGGCCGCGCTTTCGGGCCGGAAACTGAAGTGCATGAAGATGAGCGAGACGCAGACCGTGCCGTACAGCAGCATGAAGGCGCTGGAGCGGATGCCGGTCAGGTCGAGCAGGACGCCGAACATGATGGGAAGAATGAAGCCGCCCAGGCCGCCAGCCAGCCCGACGATGCCGGACACGGCGCCGATGTTGTCGCTGAACTCGTCAGAAATGAACTTGAAGACGGAGGCCTTGCCGATCGCCATGGCGATGCCGACGATGAACAGCAGGATGGTGAAGGTGACCGGACCGAGCGCGATGCCGAAGGAACGCGGGCCGCCGGCGGTCATGACGGTGAATTCGGTTTGCGGGTAGCTCAGGAGGAAGAACGCGACCCAGCACACCCACATCACCCACCACGTGGTCTTGTAGGCGCCGTAGCGGTCGGAGATCCAGCCGCCCACCGCGCGCAGCACGCCGCCGGGCAGCGAGAAACATGCGGCCAACAGCGCGGCCAGCTTCATGTCGAAGCCGTATTCGCCGATGTAGTACTTGGTCATCCACAGCGCCAGGGCAACGTAGCCGCCGAACACGACCGAGTAGTACTGGCAGTAGCGCCAGACGCGCGGGTCCTTCAGCATGGCGAACTGGGCCGACAAGGATGCGCCGCCTGCAACGCGGTGCGAGGGATCGGACGACGAGAACATCCAGAACAGGATCGCGGTGACCAGCAGCGCCACGGCGTACACCTGCGGCACGATGACCCAGGATCCGGCGGCCGCGGCGATCAGTGCGGGCGCCACGAACTTGGTGATGGCCGAACCCGAGTTGCCGGCGCCAAAGACGCCCATGGCCAGACCCTGCTTGTTGCGCGGGAACCAGCGCGCCACGTAGGGCGTACCCACCGAGAACGAGCCGCCGGTCAGGCCGACGAACAGCGCCAGCACCAGGAACTGCCAGTATTCCGTGGCGTACGACAGCAGCCAGATCGGCACCACTGCCAGCAACATCAGCACGAAGAACACGGGGCGGCCGCCGTAGCGGTCGGTCCAGATGCCCAGCGGCACGCGCACGAGGGAACCGGTCAGGACCGGCATGGCGGCCAGCAGGCCGAATTGCGTTTCAGACAGGCCGAGCTGGGTTTTTATGGGAATGCCCAGCACGGCGAAGATCATCCACACCGCGAAACAGATGGTGAAGGCAAACGTACTGGATATCAGGACCCGCATCGGCGCGCCGGCCGAGGATTGATGTGCTGCCATGGTTGGTCTCGCTTTTTGCTGACAAATACGTATGTGGGTAGCCTAAGGAGGCCGCCCTTCACTCACCATTCCCCAGCCGACCAAAGGGCCATTTCCGAAGTGCCTAGTCATGCGGGTGTTCCGGATAGCCTTGCGCTGGATCAAGCAAGCAAGTCGCGCCCGGATGCCGCCAGCAGTAATATGTATTTCAAATACACGTTCAAACCCACAACGCGGCGCACCCTGCGCGCACTGGCTACATCATGAGCACCCTGCTTTCCATTGAAGAACCCGCAAAGAAGCCGCGCCCCGCACCGCCCGAATGGCGCGCTTTCACCGAGATGGGATTTCGCCCGCTGTACCTCGCGGGCTGTTTTTGGGCCCTGTTCTCCGTGCTGCTGTGGGTGCATGCGCCGGCGCGCCTGACCGGCGTGCTGAACGGCATGTTCTGGCACGCGCATGAAATGCTGTGGGGCTTTGTCGCCACCATTGCCGTGGGGTTTCTGCTGACGGCGGGCGCCAACTGGACGGGCAAGAATCCGCTGCGCGGCAACCCGCTGGCGGCCCTGTGCGGGTTATGGATCGTGGCGCGGGTGGGCTATCTGGCGCCGGGCCGCCCGGCATTCGCCATTGCGGCGGCTGCCGATCTGCTCTTCTTTCTGTGGGCGGCCGGGGCGCTGGGACGCGCCGTCGCCGTGACACGCAATCAGCGCAACTATGGCGTTCCCTTGCTGCTGCTGGCGCTCGGCGCGACCAACGGGCTGTATCTGTGGGCGACGGTACAGGGCGACTACGTCACGCTGATGCGCTTTTTCAATGCCGGCCTCTTGTCGATGGCCGTGCTGACGTTGCTGATCGCCCGGCGGGTCATGCCCTTCTTCGCCAAGCGCGCCGTCGCGGGCCTGGACATCCCTCCCCATACCAAGAGCGGCCATTGGCAGCTTGGGTTCGGCGTCATTGCCATCGCCTGCCTGCTGGCCGGGGTGCAGCAAGTGGCCGCGGCGGCGTTGGCGGCCAGCGGCGTGATCGCGCTGGTGCAGTGGGTGTCCTGGAAGCCGTGGGCCGTGCGGCGCGTACCGCTTCTGTGGATTCTCTATGCCGGGTATCTGGGCCTGGGCATCGGGCTGCTGGTCGGCGCGGCGCAATTGGCGGGCTTCGTCGTCCGGCAGGCGTGGCCGGCGCACGTGATTGGCGTGGCAGGGTTTTCCGTGCTGATCCTGGGCATGGTGACGCGCACCGCGCTGGGCCACCTGGGCCGGCCGCTGCACACGGACCGCAGCATGGTCGTGAGCTACGCGCTGATGATCCTGGCGGCACTGCTGCGGCTGGCGGCGCTGTTGCCGACCGCCGCGACGCTGGGCTGGCTGCATGCGTCCGCCACCGCGTGGGCGCTGGCGCTGGGACTGTACCTGTGGCGGTTCTTCCCGATGATGATCCGGCCGCGCGCGGATGCGGCGGCCAAGCAGGCCGCGCCGGTCATGCGGGTGATGCCGGTGTCGCGGCCGAAAGGCTGAGACGCGTCAGGACCGATCTTCGCGCCGCTCCATCGCGGCCACTTCCCGGCGCATCGCCTTGATCCACGCCTTGAGCAGGGATTCATCCGAGAACTGCATGATCTCGTGCTCCAGTTCCTGGATGTACTCCTGGATGTCCTTGATGTCGTCGTCCAGTTCGCCCATTACCGTATCGGGATCGAACGTGGCGAACACGTCCAGTTCGTAGCGCAGCTTGAAGCCTTCTTCGGCGAACTGAAGCTGGCTCAGCACTTCGTCGAGTTGGGCGGCGAGCACCGTGTTGGTCTCTTGCAGCCGATCGTCCGGGATGTCGGCGACGGCCTGGACCTCGGTACGCAGGGCGGGATTCTGGGCGGACTGGGCCTGGCGCGCGCGCTCGGCCTCTTGCAAGGCCTGCCACGCGATGTCATTCGTCACGGCCGGAATCTTGACGACGCGCGCATACTCCAGCAGTTCTTCCGCGTCCTCGTCGTCATACTGGTCCTGGATGATCTGCAGCAACTGCATGGGCGACATCGAGCCCAGATCGGCAACGTCCAGATCCAGCGCATCGGCCAGTTCCTGGCCCGCGCTTTCCGTCAGTTCGGCCAGGTTGGCGTCGTAATCCGACCCGCGGTGCTTCTTGTAAAGCGTCTTGAGGCGCGCGGTGTCGCAACCGGCAGGCAGCTCGCTCTTGGTTGCCAGGACCAGCAGTTCTTCCGAAAACTCCGTGACCAGTTCGGAAACGAATTCGCGCTCGGCCTTGGACAGGCCCATTTCCTTGTACGCATGATCAAAGCACAGCACCAGCTTGTAACGAAGCTGGTTGAGCTTTTCTTCGAGGGGCCGCAGCGTCTCGGTGTATTTGCGCTGGTAATCGGCTTCGATCGACTGCCACTGCGCCAAGCGGTCGCGTTCGGACGCCAGCCGTTCCTGCAGGCGCTCGAATAATTCCCGCTGACTTTCGAAGGATTCTTTGCTCATGACCCACTCCTCTTGCAAACCGGGGTATTGAAAACAGCCGCCACTCTAAACGATACGCGCAAACCCTTCTTGAAAATCAGCGTCAATAACGCTAATCATTATTATTAATATAGAATCTCGGCTGTCCGCTATCCCTTGCCCGGCAGCCCTGATGTCCCTGCGCTTCCTTGCGGGCCCTACCCCCTCACGCAAACGCCTGATCCTGATCGCGGCCGCCCTGGCGCTGGCCCTGCTGATCGGTGCGGCGGTCTGGCTGGCGGGCAATAAAGGCCCGGCCGCCCCTCCTCCCCCCAACTATGGGAAGCTTCCCGTCGCAGTGAGCGTCGCCGCCGCGCGCACTGGCCCGCTGCAGCGGGACCTGCATGCGTTGGGCACCATCACGCCGCTGGCTCAGGTGACCGTGCGCAGCCAGGTCGATGGCCAGTTGGTGAGGCTGCACTACACCGAAGGCCAGGCGGTCTCGCAGGGTCAGTTGCTTGCCGAAATAGACCCGCGCCCCTTCCAGGCTGCGCTGGCGTCCGCCGAAGGCGAGCTGGCGCAAACGCAGGCGCTGCTGGACAACGCCGAAGCGGACCTGCGCCGCTATCGGAAGCTGGCGCGGCAGGAGGCCGTGGCCGGGCAGCAGCTCGATACCGCCGAGGCGCAGGTGCGGATGTACACCGCGCAGCGCCAGAAGAACCAGGCGCAGGTCGCCGACGCCCGCCGCCTGCTCAGTCTTACGCGTATCGTGGCGCCCCACGCCGGCCGCGTGGGCTTGCGGCGCGTGGATGCCGGCAACCACGTGCGCACGACAGACGCAGACGGGCTGACCACGCTGGTGCAGATGGCGCCCACGTCGGCCCTGTTCAGCATCTCGGAGACCCGCCTGGACATCCTGCGTCAGGCGCAGGCGAAGACGCCCGTGTTGCGCGTGCAGGCCTGGGACGCCGACGAGCGCCGCATTCTGGCCGAAGGCACGCTCGAAGCGCTGGACAACCGCATCCAGGCGGCCAGCGGCACGGTGCGGCTGCGCGCGCGCTTCGACAATGCCGACGAGTCGTTGTTTCCCAACCAGTTCGTGAACATCCGGCTGGCCGTCGTGCAGCAGGATGATGTCGTGACCATACCCACCGCCGCCGTGCAGTTCGGTTCTGAAGGATCGTTCGTCTTCGTCATCGGCGACGACAATCGCGCCACCCGCCGCGTGCTGGAACTGGGTCCGGCCAACGCGGGTCGCATCGTCGTGCTGGCGGGCCTGGCCGAGGACGAGCGCGTCGTGGTCGAGGGCGTGGACCGGCTGCATGACGGACGCGATGTGCAGATCGTGGAGCAGCACGATCAGGACAAGGAGCCCGCATGAGCCTGTCACGCCCCTTCATCTTGCGCCCGGTCGCCACATCATTCCTGATGATCGCCCTGCTGTTGTCGGGCATCCTGGCGTGGCGCCTGCTGCCCGTGGCCGCATTGCCTCAGGTCGACTATCCCATCATCCAGGTCACCACGCAGTATCCGGGCGCCAGTCCCAACGTGACGGCGCGCGCGGTCACCGCACCGCTGGAGCGGCGCTTCGGGCAGATACCGGGCTTAAAGCAGATGTCGTCCACCAGCGGCAGCGGCATCTCGGTCATCACGCTGCAGTTTGCGCTGGACGTGCCGCTGGGCGTGGCCGAACAGGAGGTGCAGGCAGCCATCAGCGCCAGCGATTCGCTCCTGCCGAACGATCTGCCCACCCCGCCCGTCTACCGCAAGGTCAACCCCGCGGACGTGCCGATCCTGACGCTGGCCGTCACGTCGGATTCCCTGCCGCTGCCCAAGGTCTACGATCTGGTGGATACGCGGATGACGCAGCGGCTGTCGCAGCTCTCGGGCGTGGGCATGGTCAGCCTGGCGGGCGGGCAGCGCCCCGCCGTGCGCGTGCAGGTCAACCCGATGGCGCTGGCCGCGCGTGGCCTGCAGTTGTCGGACGTGCAGGAGGCGATTACCAAGGCCAACTCCAATCAGCCTAAAGGCAGCTTTGATGGCCCCGTGCGGTCCGTCATCATGGACGCCAATGATCAATTGCAGAGCGCCGAGGAATACCGCGACCTGATCGTCGCCTGGAAGAATGGCGCGCCGGTGCGGCTGGGTCAGATCGCGACGGTGGAGGACGGCGCCGAAGACCGCTATCTGGCCGCGTGGGTGGACAAGCAGCCCGCCGTGCTGGTGAATATCCAGCGCCAGCCGGGCGCCAACGTCATCGCGGTGGCCGACCAGGTCAAGGCGCTGCTGCCGCAACTGACGGCCAGCCTGCCCGCCGCCGTGCAGGTGCGCATCCTGACCGATCGGACGGAGAGCATCCGCGCCTCGGTGCGCGGCGTGCAATGGGAGCTGGCCTTCGCCGTGGGGCTGGTCGTCCTGGTGACCTTTCTGTTCCTCCGCAACCTGCCCGCTACGCTGATCCCCAGCCTGGCCGTGCCGTTGTCCCTGATCGGCACGTTCGGCTTCATGTACCTGGCCGGTTTCTCCACCAACAACCTGACGCTGATGGCACTGACCATAGGCGCAGGTTTCGTGGTGGATGACGCCATCGTCATGCTGGAGAACATTGCGCGCTACCGCGAACAAGGCCACAGCCCGATGGCGGCCGCGCTCAAGGGCGCGGGGCAGATCGGCTTCACGCTGGTGTCGCTAACGCTGTCGCTGATCGCGGTGCTGATCCCGCTGCTTTTCATGGAAGACGTGGTCGGCCGGTTGTTCCGCGAGTTCGCCATTACGTTGGCCGTCGCCATCCTCATATCGCTGGCCGTTTCGCTGACGCTGACGCCCATGATGTGCGCGCGCCTGCTGCCGGCGCACGAGCCGTCGCGCCCCGGGTTGCTGGACCGCCTGCAGGTGCGCTACGCCGGCTGGCTGGACGTGACCCTGCGCCACCAGCAGCTGACGCTGCTGGCGATGGTGGCCACCGTGGTGCTGACCGGCCTGCTGTATCTGGCGGTGCCCAAGGGATTCTTTCCGGCGCAGGACGGCGGCGTCCTGCAAGGCGTGACCCAATCCGCGCAGAGCACGTCATTTGACGCCATGTCGCGTCGTCAGCAGGCGGTAGCGGAAAGCCTGCTGGCAGATCCCGACGTCGCCACCCTGTCGTCCTTCATCGGCATCGACGGCATGAACGCCACGCTGAACACGGGGCGTCTGTTGATCAATCTGAAGCCCTGGAACGAACGCAGCGCGCCGCTGGCGGACATCATGGCGCGGCTGGACGCTCGGGCGCGCGAGGTGAACGGCATCTCGCTTTACCTGCAACCTGTGCAGGAACTGAACATCGAAGACCGCGTCAGCCGCGGGCAATATCAGTTCAGCCTGACTTCGCCCGACAGCGCCCTGCTGACGCGCTGGACTACGGCGCTGATGCAGCGGCTTGCGCAGGCGCCCCAGCTTGCCGACGTGTCTTCCGACTTGCAGGGCGGCGGGCGCCAGGCCTATCTGGAAGTCTCGCGCGACGCCGCCGCGCGCCTTGGCGTCACGATGGACGACGTGGCACAGGCCCTGTACAACGCATTCGGCCAGCGTCAGGTCGCCACGCTGTTCACGCAATCCAACCAGTACCGTGTAGTGCTGGAAGTGGACCGGACAATGGCGACCAGCCCCGAGGCGCTGGAGCGCGTTCATCTGCAGACGGAAAGCGGGCAGGCCATTCCGCTGTCCGCGCTGGCCACGGTCAGTGAACGCGCCGCACCGCTGGCGGTGAACCACCTGTCGCAGTTCCCCGCGGTGAATCTGTCTTTCAACCTGCCGCCGGGCGGTTCGCTGGGCGAAGCCATCGCTGCCATCGAAGCGGCCAAGCAGGAAATCGGCATGCCCGAAAGCGTCGAGCTGCGGCTGCAAGGCGCGGCGTCGGCGTTCGAGGCGTCGCTGTCCAACACGTTGTGGCTGATGCTGGCCGCGGTGGTGACCATGTACCTGGTGCTGGGCATGCTGTACGAAAGCGCCATCCACCCGGTCACCATCCTGTCCACCCTGCCCTCGGCCACGGTCGGCGCGCTGCTGGCGCTGCTGATCACCGGCCGGCCGCTGGACCTGATTGCCGTGATCGGCATCATTCTGCTGATCGGGCTGGTCAAGAAGAACGGCATCATGATGGTCGACTTTGCGCTGGAGGCTGAGCGCACGCGCGGCCTTGACCCGCAAGCCGCCATCCGCGAGGCCGCGCTGCTGCGCCTGCGCCCCATCCTGATGACGACGCTGGCCGCACTGTTTGGCGCGCTGCCGTTGATGCTGGCGACCGGCTCCGGCGCCGAGCTGCGCCAGCCGCTGGGCTGGGTCATGGTTGGCGGGCTGCTGGTCAGCCAGGTGCTGACCCTGTTCACCACGCCGGCCGTGTACCTGTTCTTTCACCGGCTGGGCCACCGCCGCGCTGATGCCGCACCGGCGCCCAACGCCGAAGGCCCGGTGAAATGATCCGGGCGTTGCTGCACCGGCCGGTCGCCTGCATTTTTATGGCGCTGGCGCTGACGCTGCTGGGCGCGGTGGCGTGGCGCCTGCTGCCGGTGGCGCCGTTGCCGCAGGTGGATTTTCCGACCATCGAAGTGCGCGCCGATCTGCCCGGCGCCAGCCCCGAAAGCATGGCCAGCACGGTCGCCGCGCCGCTGGAACGGGCGCTGGGCAGCATCGCGGGCGTCAGCTCGATGAGCTCGTCCAGCAACCAGGGTTCGACCCGCGTGCAACTCCAGTTTGAACTGGATCGCAACATCGACGAGGCCGCCCGCGACGTGCAGGCCGCCATCAACGCCGCGCGCGCCGAACTGCCCGCCGGCATGCCGGGCAATCCCAGCTATCGCAAGATCAATCCGTCGCAGGCGCCCATCATGGCGTTGGCGCTCAGTTCCGCCACGCGGCCCGCTGGTCAGCTCTACGACCTGGGTTCAACCGTGCTGGCGCAGAAGCTTTCGCAGATCAGCGGCGTGGGCGAGGTGACGATGGGCGGCAGTTCACTGCCGGCCGTGCGCGTCCAGGTCAATCCCAACGCGCTGGCGCACTACGGCGTGGCGCTGGACGACGTGCGCGAGGCAATTTCGAACGCCGCTCCGATGGGCCCGCAAGGGCAGCTCGATTCGGCCGGCCAGCGCTGGGAGGTCGGCACCCCCGAGCAGCCGCGCCGCGCGCAGGACTACGACAGTCTCATCGTGCGCTACCAGGATGGCGCCGTGATCCGGCTGTCGCAGGTGGCGCGCGTCAGCGATTCGGTCGAAAACCGCTACAGCAGCGGCTTTCACAACCGCAATCTGGCGGTGGTGCTGACCATCAGCCGGCAGCCGGGCTCTAACATCATCGAAACCATCGACGCCATCAACCAGGCCCTCCCGGGCCTGCGCCAGTTGATGCCCGCCGACGTAGACCTGACCGTCGCACTGGACCGCTCGCCGGGCATCAAGGCGACGCTGCGCGAAGCGCACATCACCCTGGCGCTGGCCGCCGGGCTGGTCATCCTGGTGGTGTGGCTGTTTCTGGGCAATGCGCGTGCCGCCGCGATCCCCAGCGTGGCGATTCCGGTCTGCCTGATCGCCACCTTTGCCGTCATGTACGCGTGGGGCTTTTCGCTGAACAACCTGTCGCTCATGGCGCTGATCGTGGCCGCCGGGCTGGTGGTGGACGACGCCATCGTCGTACTGGAGAACATCTCGCGCCATCTGGAGCGCGGCCTCACGCCGGTCAAGGCCGCGCTGCGCGGCGTGCGCGAGGTGGGCTTTACGCTGGTGGCCATGACCGTGGCACTGAGCGTCGTGTTCGTGTCGATCCTGTTCATGGGCGGTCTGGTGGAGCGGCTGTTCCGCGAATTTTCGATCACGCTGGTGGCGGCCACCGTCATCTCGCTGGTCGTGTCGGTGGCCATCATTCCGGCACTGTGCGCGCGCTGGCTGCGGCCCGTCAGCCATGTTGCGGCCAAGCCCTCGCGGATGCAGGCGGTGTTTGCCCGCATCCACGACTGGTATGGCGTGTCGCTGGCGCGCGTGCTTGGCCACGCGCGCCTGACGTTGCTGCTGCTGGCCGGCGTCGTCGGGCTGAACGTCTACCTGTATGTCCAGGCGCCCAAGGGATTTTTGCCGGTGCAGGACACCGGCCAGCTCATGGGCTTCGTGCGCGGCGACGACGGGTTCTCGTTTCAGGTCATGCAGCCCAAGATCGACCAGTACCGGCAACTTGTCCTCAAGCACCCGGCCGTCGACGACGTCATCGGCTACAACGGCGGCGGCCTGGGCATCAGCAATTCGCTGTTCCTCATCCGCTTGAAACCCGCCGCCGAACGCGAGGCGTCGTCCACCGAGGTCATCAACTGGATGCGCACGAACGCGCCGGCGGTGCCGGGCGGCATGTTCTTCCTGAACGTGGACCAGGACCTGCGCATGCCCGGCGGCTTCGGCAATTCCGGCGACCATGAACTGGCCATCATGGCCAGCGACGTGCCGGCGCTGCGGGAATGGTCGCGCAAGATCTCCAAGGCGATGCAGGAGATCCCCGAGCTGCGCGACGTCGACGCGCAAGGCGACGGCGCGACACAGCAGGTCGTGATCGACATCGACCGCAGCGCGGCGCAGCGGCTGGGCGTCGATATGGACACCATCAGCAGCGTGCTGAGCAATTCGTTCAGCCAGCGCCAGGTCGCAACGCTGTACGACGCGATGAACCAGTACCGCGTCGTGCTGGAACTGGACCCGCGCTACACCGAAGACCCGGAAGTCCTGGAACAGGTGCACGTCGTGGCTGCCGATGGCAACCGCGTTCCGCTGACCGCATTTGCCACCTACGACAACGGGCTGGTCAACGACCGGGTGTTTCACGATGGCCTGTTCGCCGCGGTGTGGGTCGGCTTCTCGCTGGCGCCGGGCGTGTCGCTGGAACAGGGGCTGGCCGCCATTGACGCGGCGACGGCCAAGCTGATGGTGCCGTCTTACATCCAGACCCGCCTGGGCGGCGATGCGCGCAACTTCCAGCAGAGCCTGCAGGACCAGCCCTGGCTGATCCTGGGGGTCCTGGTCGCCATCTACCTGGTGCTGGGCATCCTGTACGAAAGCGCGCTGCATCCGCTGACCATCCTGTCCACGCTGCCGTCGGCCGGCGTCGGGGCGCTGCTGGCGCTGCGGCTGGCCGGCATCGAGTTCACGCTGATCGCGCTGCTGGGGCTGTTCCTGCTGGTGGGCATCGTCATGAAGAACGCCATCCTCATGATCGACTTCGCCCTGAGTCTGGAGCGGCGCGAGAACCTGACGCCCGAGCAGGCCATTCACCGCGCCGCCATGCTGCGCCTGCGGCCCATTGTCATGACCAACCTGGCGGGTCTTCTGGGCGCCCTGCCCTTGGTGCTTGGAATGGGCGAAGGGTCGGAATTGCGCCGCCCGCTGGGTGTCGCCATTGTCGGCGGGTTGATGATCAGCCAGTTCCTGACGCTGTATACGACGCCGATCGTGTATCTGGCGCTGGAGCGGTTGCGCCGCCTGGGCTGGCGCCGCCGCACCGCCTGACCGGCGCGGCCTGCCGGGCCGCCCCCCGTATCTTCCCGCTAGCCGGAAAATAAAAAGCTCAATAGAATCGGTTGGCACGCTGACGCAAACCGCCCGATCCGGTCCGGCGCTTTTTCGCGCCGCCGGGAACGCGACTGCTGCCCGCGATGCCGGCGCGACCACACAACACGTTGTCGCTGCCGAGCTTTCCGGCGTTCGCGGTGCGGGCACCATCGGGCCGTCACCGGGGACTTGCAGTTTGGCCTCTGACAGACCTGGTGCCCAATGTGGCCGATGACTTGTTTGAATCGACTGCTGCTGACCGGCGTGCTGTGCCTGGCCGGTTGCGTGCAAGTGGGACCCGACTTCGCGCCCCAGCCTGTCGACTGGTCCAGCCAGTGGGACACGCCGGCGCTGCAACAGGCCACCGTGGAAGCCTCGCAGCCGGACGCCCGGCAGTGGTGGCGTATCTTTGACGACCCCGTTCTTGAATCCCTGATCGCCCAGGCCGACGCGCACAATCCCGGCGTGCAGGTGGCCGGCCTGCAGATCATGGAGGCGCGCGCCCAGCTTGGCATTGCCCGCAGCGGGCTGTATCCGCAATCGCAGGTCGTCGGCGCGGACGCGCTTTATCAGCATCGGTCATCGCGCTCCTCGGAAGGCAATCCGCGGCCCAGCAGCTTCTGGCAATACAGCGCGGGGTTCAGCATCGGCTGGGAACTGGACTTCTGGGGCCGTTTCAGCCGCGCCATCGAATCCGCGGATGCCGCCTACTTCGCGGCCGAGGCCAACCGCGAAGACGTGCTGGTGCTGCTGCACGCGCAGGTCGCCGAAAGCTATTACGCGCTGCGCACGGCCGAAGCCCGGCTGCGCATCGCCCGCGACAATGCGGCCATCCAGAAGCGCAGCTACGAGATCACCGAGCGCCTTTTCAAGAGCGGCGAGACCGACGAACTGGACCTGCAGCAGGCGCGCACGCAATACCTTGGCACGCTCAGCACCATTCCGGAGTTCGAAAGCCAGATCGCGCGCACCCGCAACGCGCTGGCGGTGCTGGTCGGCAAGCCGCCGGGCCCGATGCCGGAGCTGCCCGACCTGGCGACACGCGAGGCCGTGATTCCGCTGATCGACCGGGCGGTGCTGCAGGACGTGCCGGCCAACCTGCTGCTGCGGCGACCGGACATCCGTGCCGCCGAGCTGCGGATCGCGGCGCAGTCCGCGCAGGTGGGCATGGCCAAGGCGGATCTTTACCCTTCGTTGACGCTGCTGGGCAGCATCGCCTGGACCGCCACGTCGCTGGCCGGCACGTCCGGCGGCGCAGCGCTGCTTGCCGGCCCCAGCCTGACCTGGAACGTGTTCGACCACGGCCGGATCACCAACACGGTGCGCCTGCAGGACGCGCGGCTGCAGCAGCTCATCGTCATCTACCAGGACGCCGTGCGCCAGGCCGCGCGCGAGGCCGACGACGCCGCCACGGGACTGATCAAGGCGCTGGAACGCGACGGGATCCTTTACGACTCGGCGCTGGCGGCCAAGCGCTCGTTGACGCTGGCCACTGCGCTCTACCGCGAGGGCTATTCCGACTTTCAGCGGGTGCTGGATGCGCAGCGCGCGCTGGCAACGCAACAGGACACCTATCTGGTGAACCGGGGCAATGCCGTGCGCGACCTGATCGCCCTGTACAAGGCAGTTGGCGGCGGCTGGTACAGCGACCAGCCGGTCATCGATCCGGCCACGCAAGAACAGATGCAGCGGCGCACCAATTGGGGCGACCTGCTGTCCGAGGCCGGGCGGCCCGCGCCGGCGCTTCCCAAGACCACGAGGCGATCCGATGACTAGTCCCAGGCCCGCGCCCCCGACGGCCAGCGCTGCGCCCGCGGCGAGCCCTGGCTCGCCTGCCCGCGATACGCCGGCACGCCCCGCGCCGTCCGAGCCGCCGCCCGCCCCGCCGGCCGCCCCACCGCCCCCCGCGGATCCCGCCAAAAAGGGGGTCCGCTGGGTCCTCGTCGTCATCGTCATCAGCCTGGTCTGGTATCTGCTGGCGGACCGCTACACGCCGTACACGCAGCAGGCGCGGGTGGAGGCCTTTGTGGTGCCCGTGGCGTCCGAAGTGGCGGGCCGGGTGACGCAGGTACATGTGCGCAACAACCAGGACGTGAAGTCGGGCGCCGTGCTGTTCGACATCGACCCGGAGCATTACCGGATTGCGCTCGACCGCGCCCGGGCCGATCTGGACGCCACGCGCCGGCAGATTGGCGCCAGCACCGCCGGCATCGATGCGGCGCAGGCGTCCCTGCGCGCGGCGCAAGCCAATGAAGTCCGCGCGCGCCAGGACAGCACCCGGCTCGAGCGCCTGTACCGCGACGACCAGGGCACGATATCGCTGCGCCGGCTGGAGATTGCGCGGGCCAATCTGGCGCAGGCGGTCAGCCAGGTGGCGGCCGCGCGTGCCGAGGTGCAGCGGGCGCGCGAACAGGAAGGCGGCAGCGAGGAAGACAACGCCAAGCTGCGCAGCGCCGCCGCCGCCGTGGAAAAGGCTGAACTGGACCTGGCCAACACGCAGGTGCGCGCCCCCGCTGCGGGCCTCGTCACCGACCTGCGGACCGACGCCGGCCAATTCGCCGCGGCGGGAAAGCCCGTGATGACGCTGATCGCCATTCACGACGTGTGGATCAACGCGGAAATGACCGAGAACAACCTGGGGCACGTCGACCCCGGCACGCCGGTCGCCATCATCCTGGACGCGCTGCCCGGGCAGGTGTTCGAGGGCCGCGTGCGCAGCGTGGGCTATGGCGTGAACGTCGGCACGCCCACGCAGCCCGGCAGCCTTCCCACAGTGCAGAACAGCCGCGACTGGCTGCGGCCCGCCCAACGCTTTCCGGTCGCCATCGACCTCGATCCCGGACAGCTTCCGTCCCTCCGCGGCATCCGGGTGGGCGGCCAGGCCGAAGTCATGGCGTTTCCCAACCCCGGCAATCCGCTCAACCCCCTGGGCCGCCTGTACCTGCGGCTGATGAGCTGGCTGTCCTATGCTTACTGACACGGCCCCCGCCCCTCGCGACCCCCGCGGCCAGCGCGCCCTGCGCCTGGGCGTGGGGACGGCGCTGTGCCTGGCCATCAGCTTCGGGCTGGACATGCCGATCCCGATGATCGCGCCGGTGCTCGGGGTGTTCCTGCTGGCGCAGATGAACCGGCCGCTTTCGTTGAAAGCCGGCCTGGGCCTGGCCCTGGTGGCGATGTTCACCACGGGCAGCGGGCTGTTGCTGATTCCGCTGCTTCGCTACTACCCGGCCGGCGGGGTGCTGATCGTCGGCCTGTGCCTGTTTCTGGCGTTTCGCCACGGGCTGCGCGGCGGCAATAATCTGGTGTCGACGTTCCTGATCATCGGCCTGACCATGATTTCTGCGGCAGGCACACTGGACTTCGGCCTGGCGGTAACGGTGATCGAGGCCCTGGTCAAAGCGCTGCTGCTGGCCGCCCTGGTGCTGGGCGTCTGCCACGCGCTGTTTCCCGAACCGCCTGGCCTGCCCGCGCCACCGCCCCCGCCTGTTTTGCCGGCCGCCGAGGCAAGCCGCATGGCCCTGCGCGCGGCGCTGGTCGTGCTGCCGGCCTTTCTGCTGGCGATGACCGATCCGCTGGGCTACATGCCCATCATCCTGAAGGCGGTCAGCCTGGGCCGCCAGAGCTGCGTCACAGCGGCGCATGGCGCGGCGCGCGAGATCCTGGGATCGACGCTGCTGGCCGGCGTGCTTGCGGTGGGCTTCTGGATCGCCCTGCGGCCCTTTCCCAGCCTGTGGATGTACTTCCTGTGGATGCTGCTGTTCGGGCTGATGATGGCCAGAAAGCTGTATCGGCTGAGTCCCACGCCGCATGCGCCCACTTTCTGGCTGAACACCCTGATCACGCTCATCATCCTGCTGGGCCAGTCGGTGCAGGACAGCGTGGCGGGCAAGGACGTCTACACCGCCTTCGCCGTGCGCATGGGGCTGTTCATCGCCGTCACCCTGTATGCCTGCCTGATGCTGCAGTTGCTTGAACCCCGGCCGCGTGCGCCCCGCAAGCCGGGCGTATTTTCCTCACGCCGCCGTATTTCCGGAACTTGATTCACATGCCTTGAATTCCCCCGCCTCATATTCCACCCCTTGCAAGGAGACCGCCATGAGTGTCCAAGACCTGCCAACCCAACCCGCGCCGGCAATGGGCTGGCGCTTCAAGTGCGGAATCGGAATTTTCATCCTGGCCTTCGCGCTCTGGTTCCTGATTCCCATCGGCGCCGCGATGGACATCCCCGGATCGCGCATCGCGGCACTGACCGGCGCCATCTTCATCGCCAACAAGGTGCTGCTCATTACCTGCATCGCCGTTATGGGCAAAGAGGGATTCCAGCAACTCAAGGCCATCATCGGCGGCCACGCGAAGAAACTGGCGCCCGTGCAGAAGGTCGGCCCCGTGCGCCACGCCATCGGCATGGTGATGTTCATCCTGCCCCTACTGACGTCGATGCTGGAACCCTATGTCGACCAGATCTGGCCCGGTTTCCGGCCGCGGCTGTGGCAGGCGCAACTGCTGGGCGACGTCATGCTGGTGGCCAGCTTCTTCGTGTTGGGCGGCGATTTCTGGAACAAGCTGCGCGCCCTGTTCGTGCGGTCGGTCTAGTCATCAGCCGTCACGCGCCGCCCTTGTCCAGATCCGGCGCGCGCGGCGCCGCAGTGAGCCGCGCCGCCATGAATTCCAGAAACTCCTTTGCCAGCGGCGGCAAGGTGCGCCCTTGCAGCGTCACGGCCTGGATGCTGCGCTGGCGCATTTCCGGGTTGCTGAACGGCACTGCGGCCAGCGCGGTGCCCTGCGGATCCCCCATCAACGTCAGGTAGCCCGTCAGCGCCACGATCCGGCTGCCCGGCAGCATGGGCAGGAAGGCCGCCGAATTGTTGGACACGTAGGCCGGCTCGATATGCAAGCCGGCATTGGCGCACGCGGTATCGAAAAGTTGCCGCACGGTCGTGCCCTTGTCGCCAACCGATACCGGCACGTCGGCCAGGTCACGCAAGCTGATCGCACGGCGCGCGGCAAGCGGATGCTGCCGGCACATCACCGCGTAAACCGGCGCGCGCGTCAGCAGTTCGGTCTTCAGGCGATCGTCCTGCGCCACCGTGTAGTGCAGCGCGATCTGGGACATTCCCTCGAGAATCCGGCGAATCACCTCCTCCGGCCGGTCCACCTGAAGATGAAAACGCGTCTCGGGCCGGACCTGCTTGAAGTCGGCCATGCATAGCGGCAGGAATCGGTGTGCGAATCCCTCGCTACAGGCCAGCCGGATCGTGACGTCGCCTAGCGCGCTGCGCCGCCGGATCTCCTTGGTGACGCGTTCGGCCTCCAGCGCGGCCGCCCGGGCGTATGCCGCGAGTTGAAGCCCGGCCTCGCTGAGCGCCATGCCGCGCGCCTGGCGTTCGAACAGCACGATGCCCAGGCTGTCTTCCAGCTTGGCGATCTGCCGGCTGACGGCGGATGCCGCCACGTGCAGGCTGGCCGCCGCGCCTGCGATCGAACCGCAGCGCGCGACTTCCAGGAAATATCTGAGGCCGAGGGAGATCATGGATGGCTCCTGGATGAGATGCCTTTATGGCAACGCAAAGGTGCGAAATATCTAATTGTGGCACGCGTAGAACCGTAATACTTTTGTTTTTCCGTACTGCCCCGAGAACCGCCATGACCCGCGAACAAGCCATTCTCCACGCGACAGAAGCGTATGACAGCGGCGTCCTTCAGGACACCCTCGCGCGCCGCATCGCGTACACCACCGAAAGCGAAGTCTCCACCCAGGGCCCGGCGCAGCATGCCTACCTGTCGATCGAACTGGTCCCGCGCCTGTCGGCACTGGGCTTTTCCTGTGAAGTGCATCGCAACCCTGCCGGGGTGGACCTGCCGATCCTGGTCGCACGCCGCATCGAAGCGGCCGAGTTGCCGACCGTCCTCATGTACGGTCACGGCGACGTGGTGCGAGGCAACGCCGCCAAATGGGACGCCGGCCGGGACCCCTGGCGCCTGCAGGTCGAGGGCGACCGCTGGTACGGGCGCGGCACGGCCGACAACAAGGGCCAGCACTCCATCAACCTTGAAGCGCTGTCGCGCGTCATCGCCGTCCGCGGCGGCGTGCTGGGGTTCAATACGATCTGGCTCATCGAAACCGGCGAAGAAGCGGGCTCGCCCGGCCTGGCTGCGTTCTGCAAGACGCACCGCAATCTTCTGGCCGCCGACGTCTTCATCGCCAGCGACGGGCCGCGCCTGAACGCCGCGCGGCCCACGCTGTTCATGGGCTCGCGCGGCGCGGTCAATTTCGAACTCAAGGTACGGGCTCGGGAACGCGGCTACCATTCCGGCAACTGGGGCGGACTGCTTTCCAACCCGGCCATCCGGCTGACGCATGCGATCAGTTCGCTGGTGGACGCGAACGGCCGCATCGCCGTGCCCGGGTTGCGCCCCCCGCCCATCCCCGCTGCGGTCGCCTTGGCGCTGGCAGACCTGGAAGTCGGTGGTGGCGACGACGATCCGGACATCAACGACTGGTGGGGCGAACCCGGCTTGACCTCGCCGGAAAAGGTATTTGGCTGGAACAGTCTCGACGTCCTGACATTCGGCGCCGGCGACCCCGCCAAGCCCGTGAACGCCATTCCTCCGGAAGCGTCGGCCTGGTGCCAATTGCGCTTCGTGGTCGGCACCGACTGGCGTGCCCTGCAAGAACACGTGGTCGAACACCTGCATCGGGGCGGCTTCGACGACGTCGAGGTTCGTGTCGGCATGCAAGCGGGCGCGACGCGCCTGTCGCCCGACACCCCGTGGGTGCGCTGGGCCGCCGCCTCGCTGGAGCGCACCACCGGCAAACGGCCGGCCCTCTTGCCCAACCTGGGCGGCTCCCTGCCCAACGACATTTTTGCCGACCAGCTTGGCCTTCCCACCCTGTGGGTGCCGCACTCCTACCCCGCTTGCGCGCAGCACGCGCCCAATGAACACCTGCTGGGCAGCGTCGCCCGGGAAGGCCTGGCCATCATGGCCGGCCTTTTCTGGGACCTCGGCACCCAGGGCGCCGACTTGCTCGAACAAGCCTGCTCCCAATCGTCCACCTACGCCTGATCCGACCGAGCCCCATCATGACCGCCAGACTTCGCACCGCCCTGTTGGCGTTGACACTTGCCGCCGCGAATGCCCACGCCGCGTATCCGGACCAGGCCATCAAGATCGTCGTCCCGTTCACGCCGGGCGGCGCCACCGACGCGGTGGCGCGCCTGCTCGCCACCAAGTTGACGGGCAAGCTGGGTCAGCCCGTCATCGTCGAGAACCGCCCCGGCGCCTCCACGCTTATCGGCGCCGAGGCCGTCGCCCGCGCAGCGCCCGACGGCTACACGCTCATGCTGTCGGGCAGCACCACGTACAGCGTCCTGCCCGCACTCAAACCCTCGCTGCCCTACGATCCCGTGCGCAGCTTCGAGCACATCGGCATCGTCGCCATGGCGCCCGTCGTGCTGCTGGCGCAAAACGCGCTGCCCGCGGCGACGCCACAACAGGCGGCCGAGCTCGCGCGACAGGAAAGCGCCAAGGGCGGACTGATGTACGGCACGTTCGGCTCCGGGTCCGCCCCCCACCTCACCGGCGAGATGTTCGCGCAGGCTGCCGGCGCCAAGATGACGCCAGTGCCGTACAAGGGAAGCGCGCAACTCATGACCGCGCTGATCGGCGGCGAGATCGCGCTAGCCGTCGATACGGTGTCGGCGTCCGCCGCCCACGTGCGCGCCGGCAAGATCCGCGCACTGGCCGTCACCGGCGAGCAACGCATGCCGCAATTGCCGGACGTGCCGACCTTCGCCGAAGCCGGCATGCCGGAGGTGTCGTTCGTCGGCTGGTACGGATTGGTCGCGCCGGCGAACACGCCGACTCCGGTCATGCACACCTTGAACCGGGTAATGGCGGAAATCATGCAGGACACTCAGGTGCGCAAGCGCGTATCGGAACTGTCACTGAATCCGGTCTTCCTGCCAGGTCAGGCTTTCCGCGAGCAGATTGCGATAGAAATCGCCACTTTCAGCGCCATCGCCCAGCGTGCCGGCATAACGCTGGAATGACGGCCGGCGGGACGCCAACCGGGGTCCCGCCCCCATTTCTGCAAATGACTCAGTTCGGATCCATGCGGCTGATCTTCGATCCTTGCAGACCCATCCCCGCCATCAGGCCCTGCTCGCCAAACGGCACCGCGTACACGTCTTGCGTCAAGGTGGTGGTCGAGATGGTGGCGGCGTAGCCCTGATCCACCACGACCAGGCTTGGCCCCGCCCCCAGACTCCACCCGTCGCTCTGATCCAGGTACGCCAGCGCCGGCTCATTCATGAAGAACAGCGCGTACGAAAACTGCTGGGCGCCGGCCTGGAACCCGAAAGACAGTGCAGATATCGAATAAAACCCTTCGACCTGCCCGCGGCGGATCAATGCGCCCGAGCCGCGCTCGCCGCCGACCAGGAAGCCGCCCTTGATGATGTCGGGAAACACCAGCACCGCGACAGCCTGCTTGCCCAGTTCACGCATGCGTGGATCCTGGGAGTAAAGCTGCTCCAGCGCCGCCATTGCGTCGGCGCCGATCTCGGCCGCCGACGCGGCCCGCGCGGACGGTGAGACGCTGACCAGGGCGGAAAAAGTCAAAAGGCTGGCGCAGAGCCAGCCAAGGAACTTCACAGGCAACACGGACGCGCGATTCATACGGCCTCCCCGGTTAAGAAGGACGCGCGCCGATTGCGCGCGTCCGACCTGCCGGCTCAGTATTCGCAGCCGCCCCGCACGTGTCAATGATCCGTTCTTACCCGTGCGGGCGCGTCCTCATACCTTCGGTGGCGTGGTCTCCCGCTCCGGATGGCGGTGTTTGCCCAGCGCCGCGATGAACGCCTGCGGATCTTCCCCGCCCAGCAGCAGACCGCCATCGTTCGGATCGGGATCGATGCCTGCGGCCGCGTAGACCTGCACGCCGTCGCCGATGCCCATCAGCGTCTTGCCGTGCCGGTAGGCATCCCGCAGGAACTCAAGCGCCCGCCCGTCGGCAGCCAGGAGCGCCGCGGCATCCGCGCCGCCCGCCACCACCGCCCCGTCGAACACGCCGGACGGATGGTTGTCCAGCGACGCATCCGCATCGAACGCGCCGCCGTCGGCGGTCTGGACGGGACCAATGCGCTGACCCACCAGCCGCACGACGGCGCCCGCCTGAATCAGCGCGTCGGCCACCGCGGATACGGATTGGCCATCCACGCCTTCAGCCGCCAGGATGGCGACCTTGCGCGTGGCCACGCTGCCGTCGCCCGGCCGCGCGGTCAGGGACAGCGATGGCGACACCTGCACCTCGGGCTTGGGCGGATTCTTTATGGCGCGCGGCAACGGGTCCGGCAGCGCCATGCCGAGCTGATCGGCCACCCCTTGGGCCAACTCGTCGGACACGTTGCGCAGGGACGCCACCATGCGCTGGCGGATCTGCGGCACGGTCACCTTGCTGAGCTCGAACGCGAAGGCATCGACGATGTGCTTGCGCTCCCAGGCGGTCTGGCTGTCGTAGAACAGCGTGGCCTGGTTGTAGTGCTCGGCAAACTTTTCGGGATGCCCGCGCAATTCATCGCTCGTCACCGGTTCCGGGAACGACACGAAGCCGTCCATGCCCGCCTGGAACGGGCAGCCGCCGGCCAGCGAATTGGGCTCATAGGCCACCCGGCCGCGATGGATGGCCTGGCGGTGCATGCCGTCGCGCTGGTTGTTGTGCACCGGCGCCAGCGGCGCGTTGATGGGAATCTCGTGGAAGTTCGGGCCGCCCAAACGCGAGATCTGCGTGTCGACGTAGGAATGGATGCGGCCAGCCAGCAGAGGGTCATTCGTGAAGTCCACGCCGGGCACCACGTGCGCGGCGCAGAACGCCACCTGCTCGGTCTCGGCAAAGAAGTTGTCGGGGTTGCGGTCAAGCACCATGCGGCCAATCGGCACGACCGGCACCAGTTCCTCGGGCACGATCTTGGTGGCGTCCAGCACGTCGAAGCTGAAACCTTCGGCCTGATCCTCGGTGAAGACCTGCACACCCAGTTCCCATTCGGGGCCATGGCCCGCGTCGATCGCTTCCCACAGATCGCGCCGGTGATAGTCCGGGTCCGCGCCCGACACCTTGACCGCCTCGTTCCACACCTGCGAATGCGTGCCCAAGATCGGGTTCCAGTGGAATTTCACCAGCCGCGATTCGCCCTGCGCGTTGACGAAGCGGAACGTGTGCACGCCAAAGCCCTGCATCATCCGGTAGCTGCGCGGAATCGCGCGGTCCGACATCGCCCACATCAGCATGTGCGTCGATTCAGGCATGAGCGACACGAAGTCCCAGAAGGTGTCGTGCGCGGAAGCCGCCTGCGGCATGCCATGGTGCGGTTCGGGCTTGACCGCGTGAACCAGGTCCGGGAACTTCATTGCGTCCTGGATGAAGAACACCGGCATGTTGTTGCCGACCAGATCCCAGTTGCCCTCGTCCGTGTAGAACTTCACGGCAAAGCCGCGCACGTCGCGCGCCGTATCCTTGGACCCGCGCTCGCCAGCCACGGTCGAAAAGCGCACGAAGACCGGGGTCCGCTTGCCGGCCTCGGCGAACAGCGACGCAGCGGTCAGGTCCGTCAGCGGCTTGTAGCACTCGAAGTAGCCATGGGCCGCCGAGCCGCGCGCGTGCACGATGCGCTCGGGGATGCGCTCGTGGTCGAAATGCGTGATCTTTTCGCGCAGGATGAAGTCCTTCAGCAGCGCCGGCCCGCGCAGCCCTGCTTTCAGCGAGTGCTGGTTGTCGCTCATGCGCACGCCCTGATTGGTGGTCAGGGCTTGGCCGCCGCCGTCCGCGCGCACACGGGGCAACGTACCGTCGTTCTGGTTCACGCCCGGCGTGGCGGCGTCGCCTGTCTTGTCCGACACTTCCTTCTCGGACAGCGAGCTTGCGCCCACGGCGGGGTCCACCGTGCCCACGTGTGCGCCAGCGTAGGGACAGCGCGCGGCCTGCTCGCCGTACTCCGCTTCCTTGTTGGCGTTATGGGGGATGGCGCCTGTGGTGGCGCCCACGGCAGCCGCGCGCTGGAGCGCGGGGTGGGTCGGCTTGCCGGCGGGACCGGTGGCCGGACCGCTGTCGGTATTCATGTAGGCGGTGTCGAGCGCGCCGCCCTTTGCTGGCTTCTTGCTTGCCATGATTTTTTTCTCCTTAATGGGTCAGCATCGTTTCGCGCGCCTGCTCGGCACGGGACGCACCAATCGCGGTTTCCACCTTCTTTACCTCTTCGGGCGGCGGCAGCACGGCCGGGAAGCCCAGCGACTCGATCCACAACTCGCGCGACCAGCCTTGCGTGTGATAAAGGTGATGGTCCTCATCGGTAGCCACGGCGTCATAGGCCTGCTTCAGGATCTTGGCTTCTTCGCCCGATTGCTGCTCGGCAATCAGCCCGATCAGCGACCAGTTGGCGTGGTCCTTGGTCTCTGCCAGCACCACGCATTCGGTCGCCACCAGCTGAGCCGCGGCCGGGTCGCCGGCGTTGATGGCCATCTTCATCGCCCGCACCAGCGATTCGCCCAGGTGACGCACCACGTCGCGGCCCGGCGACTTGGCCTGCGGGTCCATCTTCAGTTGTTCGAACACCGTCAGCAACACACGGCGATGGGTGCGGGTTTCTTCCAGATAGCCCAGCCATTCTTTCTTCAGGTCTTCATTGATGGCACAGCTGACCGCAGTCTCGTAAATGGCAAGGCCGCCGATCTCGGTTTCCAGCGCCTGGTACAGCAGCTCCTTGATCTGGCGGGCGTTTCCGGCTTTGCGTTTCATGGTTGGGCTCCTTGTCGTAGGTCATCAACGATGCGCACGGCGGGCGATCGCTTCCGATGGAGGCGCGAACACAGCAATTCGCGTTCCCGAGGCTGCGTCCGCCGATCCGGGCAGGCGATTGCCGCCGTCCGAGCAGTGGCGGCCCGGAAGCTGTGCAGAAAATACAAAGCGCTCCAAAGCCGGACGCCGCGCCGATTCCCGTAGAATCGGGGGCATTACCCACAACAGCGCAAGGGCGTCGCGCCACCCGGCAGGCACAGCGACCCGCGCAACAAAGCAGCCGCATGACCATGAACGACCTCTGCGCCATCGCGATGGCCTTGCTGCTGACCTACGCCGGCATGGCTTGCCTGGCGCTCGCCACCCCCCGTCACTATCACCAGGTCTGGACGCGCAATCCGCACGCCGGCCACACGCGCGTCCTGCGCGGCGCCGGGGTCCTGTTGATGGGGCTGGCCATCCTTCCCTGCGTGGGCCTGTGGGGCGACGTGCTGGGGATGGCGGTCTGGCTGGGCTGGCTGTCCGCAGGCGCGCTGCTGTGGTTCGGCCTGCTGTCCTGGACCCCGCGGCCGGCAGCCGGCACGGCGGCGGTCGCGGTGGCGATTTCCCTGCTGGGCGTGAGCATCGGCTTCTGATCCGGTCGCGGACCGGGCGCGGCCGCCAGGTACCAGGCCGGCGGCAGGCACCGGGTGCGACCGATCGCCGCATTGCGCAAATTCACGACGGTTTTCGGCCATTTGATGCGGGTCAACCGGCATCCACATCCAGCGGTTCCAGCACCATATGTGGTGATAGAGTCTTCGCACTCCACTACATATGGTGCCAACAATGGAAATCCAACACATCCTCAAGCGCGACGGCCGCGTCGTTGCATTCGATAGCGAGAAGATCGCGCAAGCCATGGCGGCGGCGGGCCAAAGCACCGGGGAGTTGGACCTGCAAGGCGCACGCGCGCTGACCGGCACCGTCATCGCAAAGCTGGACGGCAACGTCTGCCCCGGCGTCGAAACCATTCAGAACCGCGTCGAAGACGTGCTGGTCCAGGCAGGCCACTGGCGCACGGCGCGCGCCTACATCGTCCACCGCGAGCAGCACGCCCGCCTGCGTTCGCTGCGCCATACGCTGGTCGATGTCGAAAGCGCCATGGAAGAGTATCTGGAACAGCGCGATTGGCGCGTCAACGCCAACGCCAATCAGGGCTACAGCCTGGGCGGCCTCATCCTGAACGTCGCCGGCAAGGTCACCGCCAACTACTGGCTGTCCAACGTCTTCACCCCTGAAGCCGGACATGCCCACCGCGAAGGCGACATCCACATCCACGACCTGGACATGCTCAGCGGCTACTGCGCCGGCTGGTCGCTGCGCCAGTTGCTGACCGAAGGCTTCAACGGCATTCCCGGCAAGGTCGAATCCACGCCGCCCAAGCACATGTCGGCCGCCATCGGCCAGATCGTCAACTTCCTGGGCACGCTGCAGAACGAATGGGCCGGCGCGCAGGCGTTCAGCTCGTTCGACACCTACATGGCGCCCTTCATCCGCCGCGACGCGATGACCTATGCGGACGTCAAGCAATCCATCCAGGAACTCATCTTCAACTTGAACGTGCCCAGCCGCTGGGGCACACAAACGCCCTTCACCAACCTCACGTTCGACTGGACCTGCCCGGCCGACCTGAAGGACCAGATCCCTTACGTGGGCGGCGAGGAAATGCCGTTTTCCTACGGCGACCTGCAGGCCGAGATGGACATGATCAACCGCGCGTACATCGAGGTCATGATGGCCGGCGACGCGAAGGGCCGCGTGTTCACGTTCCCCATTCCCACCTACAACATCACGCCCGATTTCGACTGGGACCATCCCAATACCGAGCGCCTCTTTGAAATGACGGCGCGCTACGGATTGCCGTACTTCCAGAACTTCCTGAACTCCGACCTGGAGCCGCACATGGTGCGCTCCATGTGCTGCCGCCTGCAACTCGACCTGCGCGAACTCCTGAAGCGCGGCAACGGCCTCTTCGGTTCGGCCGAGCAGACCGGGTCGGTCGGCGTGGTGACCGTGAACTGCGCCCGGCTGGGCCATACGTGCCGCGGCGACGAAGCGCGGCTGATGGAGCGGCTGGATTACCTGCTGGCGCTGGGCCGCGATGTCCTGGAAACCAAGCGCAAGGTCGTGCAGCGCTACATCGATCAGGGCCTCTACCCCTACACCCGCCGTTACCTGGGCACGCTGCGCAACCACTTCAGCACGCTGGGCGTGAACGGCATCAACGAGATGATCCGCAACTTCACGGACGATGCCGAAGACGTGACCACGCCCGCCGGCCACGCCTTTGCGGTGCGCCTCCTGGACCGCGTGCGCCAGCGCATGACCGAATTCCAGGAAGAAACCGGCCACCTCTACAACCTTGAAGCCACGCCGGCCGAGGGCACCACGTACCGGTTCGCCCGCGAAGACCGCAAGCGCTATCCCGGCATCCTGCAAGCGGGGACGGACGCCCAGCCCTACTACACGAACTCCAGCCAGTTGCCGGTGGGCTACACGGACGATCCCTTCCACGCGCTGCAACTGCAGGAAACGCTGCAAAGCAAGTACACGGGCGGCACCGTGCTGCACCTGTACATGAACGAAGCCGTCTCCACCGCCGAGGCCTGCAAGCAACTCGTGCGCCGCGCGCTCACCAACTTCCGCCTGCCGTACATCACGGTCACGCCCACGTTCTCCATCTGCCCGAATCACGGCTACCTGGCCGGGCACCACGAGTTCTGCCCCAAGTGCGATACAGAACTGCTGGCCAAGCAATCGTCTTGCTGCACCCCGGCCTAGCGTTGCCGGGATCCGGGGCGGTGCGCAACCTTCCGGCGCGCGCCGTCCTTTACCCGCCGGGCAAGCGTCCGGCATCACTTTCCGAGGAAAACCTATGCAAACCTTGACCGCTCCCGTCGCCGCGTCCGCTCCCGCTGTCCAACTGGACGACAGCCAGCGCGTGCGCTGCGAAGTCTGGACCCGGGTGATGGGCTACCACCGCCCGGTTTCTTCCTTCAACACCGGCAAACAGGGCGAATTCAATGAGCGCCGCTTCTTCGTCGAACGCAGTGCCTGAAGGCGGATCGCCCCAGGGCAACTCGCAGGCCGGCGGCGCCGGCCGGCCCGCCGCCCAGGCCATTCGCCTGCTGGCGGATCGGCCGGCCTATGCCGCACCGCCGCAGCCGGTTATCCAGCCCCTGCCCCGGCACTCGCCCGCCGTGGGCGGGCTGGTGCCTTTTTCCACCGTCGACTGGCCCGGCCAGTTGGCGGCGGTGGTCTTCATTTCGGGCTGCCCGTGGCGCTGCCACTATTGCCACAACGTCGAACTCCAGACGCGCGCCGCCCGCTACGACTGGCGCGAGGTCCGCGCCTTCCTCGAAACCCGCAAGGGCCTCCTGGACGCCGTTGTGTTCTCCGGCGGCGAGCCGCTGAGCGAGCCGCGCCTTCCCGCCATGATCCGCGACGTCAAACGCATGGGCTACCGCGTGGGCCTGCACACCGCGGGTATCTACCCGCTACGGCTGGCCGACGTGCTGCGTCATCTGGACTGGGTGGGCATGGACATCAAGGCGGACGCCAAGGGTTACGACGACATCACGGGCCGGCGCGATTCCCAGCGACCGGCGCTGGCGTGCCTGACGCAGTTGCTGTCCGCCGGACTGGATTTCGAATGCCGCATCACGTGGCATCCCGACTGGCTGGACGAATCGCGGCTGATGGCGCTGGCGCGGGAACTGGCCCGCCGCGGCGTGCGCCGCTTTGCAGTGCAGGCCGCACGCGCCGCGCCCGGCGCACCCATCGCGCGGGCGCTCAGCAACCAGGCGCAGGGTGAGCTGCGGCAGGCCTTTCAGGAATTCTCCTATCGCTGATCCAGATGGGCAGCCAGGGTGGCGTGGAACCGCGGCGACACCACGGCGCCCACATTGCAGCGGGACCACGGCGACACCGCCGTGGGATCCACGCTGAACACGCGGCCCGGCGCCATGATGACCTTCTCGGGCATCAGCGCCGCGGCCAGCGTCAGCGAATCCGCCACGCCGGGAAACGCAGCCCACAGATACAACGAACTGGTCGGCCGCGTGAACACCTGCGCGCCCAGCGAATCCAGCACCTGCAACGCCTGGCCGGTCGCAGCTTCCAGCCGCTGCCGCAGCCGCACCAGATGCCGCTCGTAATGGCCCTCGCGCAGCATCACGTCCACCATGCGCTCGCAATATTCAGAACTGCTGACGTGCACCAGCGCCTTCAGATCGGCCAGGTCGCTTGCCAGCGCGGCGTTGCACGCGATGAAACCCACGCGCAACGCCGCCGAGAAAGACTTCGAGAAGCTACCAATGTAGATGGTGCGCTCAAGCTGATCCAGCGCCGACAGCCTGACCGACGACGTGGGCTTGAAGTCCGCCAGGGGGTCGTTTTCGACCACCATCAGATTGTAGCGCTCTGACAGTTGCAGGATCTTGTAGGCCTTGGCGGGCGACATGTCCGAGCCGGTGGGATTGTGCGCGATCGACTGCGTAAAGAAGAGGCGCGGCTTTTCGCGCTGCAGCAACGATTCCAGTGCAACGACGTCCGGCCCGTCAGGCAGGCGCGGCACGCCCAGCATTCGCACGCCGGCCAGCTTCAGCTTGCCAAAGAGCGGGTAGTAGCCGGGATTGTCCACCAGCACCGTCGACCCCGGCGGCAGGAAGTAGCGGATCACCAGATCCATTGCCTCGTTGGCGCCATGCGTCAGCACCAGTTGCGACGGCGCGGTGTTGATGCCCACGTCGCCCAGCTTGCGGACCAGGCTTTCGCGCAGCGGCGCATAGCCAAATCGGCTGCCGTAGCGGAACAGCGCGCCCAGCCCCGTGCGCACCACCTTCTGGTGATAGCGATCCATGCGCATGTCCGCCAGCCACTCCACCGGCGGAAAGCCGTCGCCCACGGCGACCGCATCCGGTTGGGTCTTGAGCTGTTCGCGCATCAGCCACACGATGTCCATCGCCCGGCTCAATTGCCCCGGCTCTTCGTCCGCGGCCGGGCGCGCGTGATCGACGTCCAGCACGTAAAAGCCCGAGCCACGCCGGGGTTCGACCAGCCCGCGCGCCACCAGCATTTCAAACGCCACCACGACTGTGTTCTTGGCGTAGCGGTGCAGTTGCGCCAGCTCGCGCAAGGACGGCAGCTTGTCGCCCGCGCGGTAGACGCCGTCGGCGATCTGCTGGCCGATCAGGTTGGCCAGGCTCTCGGCGATGGGCGCCGCGCGCTGCGGCCTGCCCGGCGAATTGGCGTCATCCACGTTGCGATCCCCGTCTTGTCGTTGCCAAAATTGGTGCAGTGCGATGGTACTGTTTGCCCAAACTGTACCTCTGAATAGCGGTACAGTTTACCTAGAATCAGGCCACTCGATTCTTATACGGAGACACGCCATCGTGGCTGATTCACGCCTGCCCAACTTCCGGGCCCTCACCCCCGCCCAACGCCTGGCCTTCATTGCCGACGCCGCCTCGCTCACCGATGAAGAGCGCCAAATGCTGGGCGAGCCCGGCGCGCTGAACCTGGCCCGCGCCGACGGCATGATCGAAAACGTCCTGGGGACGTTCGAGCTGCCGCTGGGCGTGGCGGGCAACTTCCAGGTCAATGGCCGCGACGTGCTGGTGCCGATGGCCGTGGAAGAGCCGTCCGTGGTGGCGGCCGCCTCGTTCATGGCCAAGCTGGCGCGCGAAGGCGGCGGCTTCGAGACGTCCAGCACCCGCCCGCTCATGCGCGCACAGGTGCAGGTCCTGGGCCTGACCGACCCGCATGGCGCGCGCCTTGCTCTGCTGCGCGAACGCGAACGCATCCTGACGCTGGCCAACAGCCGCGACAAGGTGCTGATCGAACTGGGCGGCGGCTGCCAGGACATCGAGGTCCACGTGTTCCCGGACACGCCGCGCGGCCCGATGATCGTGATGCACCTGATCGTCGACGTGCGCGACGCCATGGGCGCCAACACCGTCAACACCATGGCCGAGGCCGTGGCCCCGCTGGTCGAGGAAATTGTCGGCGGCTCGGTCCGCCTGCGCATCCTGTCCAACCTGGCCGACCTGCGGCTGGCCCGCGCCCGCGTGCGCCTGACGCCGCAGACGCTGGACACCAAGGAGCGCAGCGGCGCCGAGATCATCGAAGGCGTGCTGGACGCTTACACGTTCGCCGCCATCGACCCGTACCGCGCCGCGACGCACAACAAGGGGATCATGAACGGCATCGACCCGGTCATCGTCGCCACCGGCAACGATTGGCGCGCGGTCGAGGCCGGCGCGCACGCCTATGCCGCCCGCTCGGGCCGCTACACGTCGCTGACCCACTGGGAAAAGGACACGTCGGGCGCGCTGGTCGGCAGCATCGAAATGCCCATGCCTGTGGGCCTGGTCGGTGGCGCCACCAAGACCCATCCGCTGGCGCGGCTTGCGCTCAAGATCATGGACGTGCGCTCGGCGCAGGAGTTGGGCGAAGTCGCCGTGGCCGTCGGCCTGGCGCAGAATCTGGGCGCGCTGCGGGCGCTGGCCACCGAAGGCATCCAGCGCGGCCACATGGCGCTGCACGCCCGCAACATCGCGCTGGTGGCCGGCGCCACGGGCGCGGAGATCGACGAGGTCGCCAAGCGCATGGCCGCGGAAAAAGACGTCCGCACCGACCGCGCGCTGGCCTTGCTGGAGGAGCTGCGCGCGTCCCGATAACCCGCACGGCGAGTACCCGAGGCGGCGCCGGTCACCCCGCGCGCCGTCCGATAAACACAGGAGAGAGACATGAAACAAAGCCCACAGGCGCCGTCCACGCGCCTGGCTGAAGTCTGGAGCGACACCGTGGATCTCAGGCATCTGGCCTGGGCCATCGGCATTGGGATCTCGGTCAGCGTGGCCGGCTTCTTTGCCGCCAGCCGCTGGCTGCGCGGCGTGGTGGCGTCACCCGAGCTTGCGCACGCGTACGCGATGCTGGCCGGGCTGGCGGGCTGCGTGCTGGCTGGCGTGATCTGCGCCCGACTGTTCCCGCCCAAACGCGAGGTCGTCGAGCACAGCGCCACGCACGATCCTGCCTGGCGCGCCGAAGTGCTGGCCGAACTGGCCGAACAGCCCGGCGGCCTGGGCACGCTGGCGGACCTGCCCGAGGCCGTGGTGCGCGAGCTGAAGGAACTGGACCTGTACGACCTGTTCGCGCAGCCGGCGGCGCCCGCCGTCTCTGCCGCTGCCGCCGATGTTGCCGACCCCCGGCGCGGCGCCGCCAAGGAGGCCTTGGCATGAGCCCCGAACTGCTTGAACAAATCATGGTGGCTGCGGGCATGGGCCTGTTGGGCGCGGTCGTGTTTGCGGCCATTGGCCTGGTGTCCGGCACCGACGAAACCACGACGCTGGCGCCGCTGACCCTGCTGGTGGTGCTGCTGGGCGTGCCGCCCGCCGGCGTCTTCACGTTCTTTCTGGCGGGCGCGGTGGCCAAGCATATGACGCACGCCGTGCCGACCGCGCTGCTGGGCATCCCGGGCGACACCCTGGCCACGCCGCTGCTGCAGGACGCGAACATGCTGCGCAAGCTGGGCGTGCCGCACATTGCGCTGCGCAAGATGGTGTCCGGCGCCATCGTCGCCGCCTTTGTCGCGGTGCCGCTGGCGGTGCTGTTCGCCGTGCTGCTGGCGCCGTTCGGCGCCGCCATCACCAAGTCCGCCCCATGGATCTTCCTGGCCGCCGCATTGCTGATCGCGTATTTTTCCGCGGGGCGCTGGGCGGCGGTGGCGCTGCTGGTGCCGTTCGTCATGGTGATCATTGCGCTGCAAAGCCTGACGGCCAAGTACGGCGTCAAGCTCAGCATCAGCTACTTCCTGGGCATCGCCATCGGACCGCTGATCGCCGACCTGTTCACCGTGCTGTCGCCGCAAGGCCGCGGCAAGATGATGCGCGACAAGGTGCGCACGTTCTCGCTGGCGCCTGACGTAAAGGGCTGGTCGGGCTACTTTCCGAACCCGCTGAAAGTCATGGACCGGGTGCAGACGCGCTGGACGCTTGCCACCGCAGCCGTGTCCAGCGCCACCTTCGTGTTCAGCCCGGTCGCCATGACCGTCGTGCTGGGCGAGCTGGTGGGTTCGCGCGTCAAGCACGCCTATCACCGGCTGACGACGGTGCTGAGCGCGCGCAACGGCGTGACCGAGGCCACCTACATCGCCGAGGCCCTGATTCCGCTGATCGCCTTCGGCCTGCCCCTGAGCCCCGTGGCGGCGGGACCGGCCGCGCCGCTCTTTAACGCGCCGCCGCGGTTCACGGTGGATTCGGCAACCGGCCAGACGCACAACCTGCACAACCTGCTGAGCCATTGGGAATTCCTGGGTTACGGCATGCTGGCGGTGCTGCTGGCGGCAGTGGTGTCCTACCCCTTCGCCATGAACTTCGCGCGCCGCGCCGCGCTGTTCGTGTCGCGCCGCGTCAGTCACGAGGCCATCATCGCCACGTTTGTCGGCCTGATCATCGTGATCAGCGTCTGGGAAGGCCAATTCCTGGGCCTGCTCGTCATCCTGACCATGGGCCTCATCGGCGGCCTGCTGTCGCGCCTGTTCGGCTTCAATACCGGCGTGCAGTTCATGGGCTACTACACCGCCGTGCTGTCCGTGCCGGCGATCATCAAGCTGCTGGGATAAAAACGTGACGGATGGGCGGGAGCTGTCTGGCCCCCGCCCATTGCCGCACCACTTGATCCTTCGCAAGGCGGCGCTCCCCACGTTGCTCTAGCCTCTGCTCTCTTGACCAGAGGAAAGACTCATATCATGACGTGGTTCAAATCACTCACCCTCGCCGGACGCGAGTTGCTGCCCATCGTGCAGGGCGGCATGGGCGTTGGCGTATCCGCCCATCGCCTGGCCGGCGCGGTTGCCAGCCAGAACGCCGTGGGCACCATTGCCAGCGTCGATTTGCGCCATCACCACGCCGATCTCGTGGAAAAAACCGAAAAATGTAATGACCGCGACACGATCGACACCGCCAACCGCGAGGCCCTGCATCGGGAGGTCCGCGCCGCGCTCGATACGGCGCAAGGGCGCGGCCTGGTGGCGGTAAACGTCATGAAAGCGGTGCGCGACCATCCCGCGCTGGTGCGCCAGGCCTGCGAAAGCGGCGCCGAGGCCATCGTCATGGGCGCCGGCCTGCCGCTCGACCTGCCTGAAATGACGGCCGATTTCCCCAAAGTGGCGCTGGTGCCCATTCTCTCCGAAGCGCGCGGCGTTGCAGCAGTGCTGAAAAAGTGGATGAAAAAGGGCCGTCTGGCCGACGCCGTCGTCATCGAACACCCGGGTTATGCGGGCGGCCACCTGGGCGCTGCACGAATCGACGACCTGCACAGCGAACGCTTCGATTTCAAAAAGGTGCTGGCCGATTGCCACGCCCTTTTCACTGAACTGCAACTGGGCCGTGACGCCCCCCGCCTGATCGTCGCGGGCGGCGTCGGCAGCCACGAACAGGTCCGCCACTGGCTCAGCAACGGCGCCGATGGCGTGCAGGTCGGCACCGCGTTCGCCGTCACCCACGAAGGCGACGCCCACGAAAACTTCAAGCGCGTCCTGATCGACGCCGACCCCGCCGAACTGGCGGAATTCACCAGCGTGGCCGGCCTGCCGGCACGTGCGGTCGCCACGCCGTGGCTGACGCGCTACCTTCGCCAGGAAGGCACGCTGCAAGCCAACACCCGTGCCGATCCGCGCCGCTGCAGCCAGCGTATGGACTGCCTGACGCAATGCGGCCTGCGCGACGGCATCGCCAAGTTCGGCCAATTCTGCATCGACCTGAAACTCGCGGCCGCGATGCGTGGCGAAGTCAGCCGCGGTCTTTTCTTCCGCGGCGCGTCCAAACTGCCGTTCGGCAATGCCATGCGTTCCGTGCGCGAACTGATGGATTACCTGCTGCACGGCGAGATGCCCGCCGCGGCATAGGTCGGCAGCCCCTCTCAGATGATCTCCGGCAGCCGCCGCAGATCGTCGATCACTTCAAAGGCGCCCTCGTCCAGCAACCGCTGCCGCTGCTGCGGTCCGTTGTGCGAGGCGCCCACAAACCCCACCGCCCGCATGCGCGCCGCGCGGGCAGCGCGCACACCCGGCACGCTGTCCTCGACCACGACGCAATCCAGCACCGCGGCCCGCATCTGCCGCGCTGCGTACAGAAAAACATCCGGCGCCGGCTTGCCCTTGGCCACCTGCGCCGTGCTGAACACATGCGGTGCAAACGTCTCCCACAGACCCACCATCTTGAGCGCGGCCTCCAGCTTGGCCGGCATGCTGCTGGACGCGACGCACAGGTCCAGCCCGCGTTCCTTCAATACCTTCAGCGTCTCGTGCACGTGCGGCAAGGGGCGCAGTTCGGTGCGGAACGTGCGATCCAGCCGATCGGCATACTGGCGCGCGAAGCCTTCGGGCAACGCGCAGGCGTGCTCGGCCTGCAACGTGCGCCACATGTCCGCATCCGGAATGCCGGCAAAGCGTAGCGCGGCCTCTTCGGGCGTGATGGCGATGCCGTGTTCGGCCAGGGCGCTGGATTGGGCGCGCGCGGCGATGATTTCGCTGTCGATCAGGACGCCATCGCAATCAAAGATGACCAGGCGCGGGGCGGGCGTGTGCATGTAACCTCCAACGTGTTCGGCCGCTCCATGATAGGCCAGCCCGGTTACAGCGAAGCGCCCGCCTCATGACCGGCACCGAGTGACCGACGGCGCGCGCCGCCAAGCCTTGTCAAAGATTGGTGCCCCCGACGCGCCGCAGGCGCCAGGCGACGGCCACACCCGCCAGTCCTGCCGCCGCCACGATGAACGACGCGGACGACCAGCCAAAGCGGTCGATCGCGCCGCCCACCGCCACTGGTCCGATGACCTGCCCCAGATTGCTGCCCTGCATGACCAGCCCCACCGACGCCGCGGTCAACGCCGGACGTGGCGCCACCTGCGGCGCGGTGCCAAGTAGCGTCGCAGGGATCAGCCCGCCCACTGCCGAAAACAGCACGCACAGCAGAAAGGTGGTCATGGCCGGCAGCGCGGAACCAAAGATCAGCAGCGACACACCCGCCATCACTGCGCTGGCGCAGGCGATCAAGGTGGACCGCCGCCAGCCGCGTGCAAGCAGCACGCCCGCGCCCAGATTGCCCACCACGTTGGCGGCGCTGGCAATGGCGCTGTACAGCCCGGCCGCCGCCAGCGTCAGCCCCAGTTGCTCCATGAGCAGCACCGGCAGGAAGGTGAACAGCGCGAAGAACATCAGGCTGTAGAGCGTGAATGACAGCGCCAGCAGCATCGGGCCGGCCGCGCCCATGGTGTCGACCGTGTCCTGTCGTAGCCCCTGCCACGACAGGGGCGCGCCGCGAGGCGTGGGCGGCGCCAGCACGGCGATGCTGGCAAGCGCCACGCCTGCAGCGATGCCCGCGCACCACCAATAGGCGTGCCAGTCGTCGAACGCCTGCGAGGCGAGCATCGCGATTGCCATTCCGGCCGGCATGTAGCAGCTCCAGAGTGCAAAGGCGAAATCGCGGCTGCCGCCGGTGACGATGCGCTGCAGCGCGGCAGGCCCCGCCACCGTAATCATCAGGAAACCCAGTCCCTCGATCACCCGGGAGCCAAGCAGCACGCCATAGCCGGGCGCCAGCGCGCCCACCGCCGTGCCCGCCGCGGTCGCCGCCAGGCCCAGGATCAGCATGCGCCGGGCGCCAAAGCGCGCGATGACCCCGCCCGCCGCGATGCCGCCCACCATGCCCAATATCGAAAATACCGCCGTCAGCGTGCCAATGGACGTGAGGTCCAGCCCCATATCCGTGCGCAGCAGCGGCGCGGCGATGATGACCTTGCCCACCTGCAACGCCGCCACGACGCCCGCGCCAACGATGGCCAGCACCGCGCCCCAATGCGGGTGCCCGATGGCACGTTCCGCCCCTTCGACCTTGTCCATCCCACCCTCGCTTTCACCAAGATTCCGGCATCATGCCTCGCAAAATTGATTCCGCGAAGTGATAACCTTTCGACGATCTTGATCGAACAAATAGATCAACCTTCCCATGATTGACGCGCTGACCCTGGACCAACTGCGTGTGTTCTCCGCCGTCGCAGACACCGGCAGCTTTCGCGCGGCCGCCCGCCGCTTGTCCCGTGTGCAGTCCGCCGTGAGCCACGCCATTGCCAACATGGAGGCGCAACTGGGCGTGCCGCTGTTCGACCGCACCGGCCATCGTCCCGTCATGACGCCGCAGGGCCAGGCGCTGCTTGCCAATGCCCGCGACATCCTGCTGCGGGTCGATGCGATGCGCGCCCGCGCGCAAGGCCTGGGCGAAGGCGTCGAGCTGGAGCTTTCGCTGGTGGTGGATACGCTCTTTCCGATCGAACGGGCTGGTGCGGCGCTGAACCACATGCGCGCGGCGTATCCCTCGGTGGCGATGCGTGTCTCGGTGCTGCCCTTGGGCGGACCGGTCGACGCGCTGTTGGCCGGCACGCACACATTGGGCATTCTTGCAGGCGAGCATTTCCGGCATCCGCGCATTGCGGTGCAGGCGCTTGGCGCCATCCAGATGGTGGCCGTGGTCGGCGCTTCGCATCCCCTGGCGCAGACTGCGCGCGCCGGCCGCGCGCTTACCGCGGCGGAGCTGGCGGATCACCTTCAGATCGTGCAGTCCGATCCCTCGTCGCTGTCGGAGGGCCGCGACTTTGCCGTGCTGTCGCCGCAGACCTGCCGCGTCAGCGGCCAGGACACCAAGCACGCGCTGATCCTGTCCGGGCTCGGTTGGGGCCGGCTGCCGCTGTGGCAGGTCGAGCGCGACCTGGCCGAGGGCCGCCTGCTGCGCGTGCCCACCGCCAGCCTGGGCCGCGACAGCCAGATCACCACCGAAACCTATCTTGCGCACCGTATCGACCGGCCGCTGGGACCGGCCGCGCGCGCGCTGGCCGCGGCGCTGCACGCCGGCATTCACCCCTGAGCCTTGGGCGGCTGCGCGTAGCTCACCCCCATGCCGGCGCGCACGTCGTTCTGGATGCCATAGGGCGCGATGGGATAGCGCAGGCCATTGGCTGCCAGCTCCTTCATGCCCTCGATGGCAATCGGCAGATAGCGGGGAGGCAGCGCCATGAGCATTTCTTCGTCGGGCACGCCGCCATAGCGGCGCTCGGCGAAACAGGGCAAGGACAGGCTGGGCTCGCCGGTGGCAAGCGCCCTGCCCCAGGAATCCGCACAGGCGGTTTCCCCCACGACGCTCCAGTCAAAGCGCCGGTAGTTCTTCCATTGCAAGCCGTTGATCAGGATGATCATCTGGCCCGGCGTGGCGTACACGAGGCAGATGTCCGGCGGGTCGAGGCGCCCCGATGCCAGCGGCGACACGACCATGGCGCGATACTTGTCCGCCGGCACACAGGTCAGCGCCTCCTGGCGCGCCCGTGCATCGGCTTCGGTCGCGTGCCAGACCCCCACATATTCCTTGCCGCGCTTCCAATCTTCGTCCTGTGGCCCCAGCCCGATGACCGCGCGGCATTGCGCGCCGACCAGATCGTCGCCCGTAATGCCAACCGTCCAGCCCAGCCTTGCCGCCATGCCCACGATCTGGTCCGTGGTGTGCGTGGCCTTGGGCCGGCGCAGGCCCTTCACCCCCGCCATGTCGGCTTCGTGCTCGTAAAGCTTCATGCCGATGACAGTGGTCTTCAGCCGCAGCAGCCGGTTCAGGTCGTCGACCAGCGACCCCCAATCGAGCGCGGTTTCCTGCCTTGTCTCTTCCATGTTCGTCCTTTGGACTGTTGTTTGCGGTCTGGCGCGCCGGAGGCCCGCGCTGCCGCACGCGGTCAAGACTACAACGCGTCAGGCGAACCCGTCGATGCCCCGCATCAGCGCCGCCGCCATGCGCGGCTGGCGCAACTGGTCCAGCCACCAGCGCAGCGCCCGGCCGTCGTGATCGCCGCGCCAGGCGAGGTACAGCAGGTTGGGCTCGCGCGGCGTCTCGGTGGCCATCTCGACCAGTTCGCCTCGCGCCAGCAGCGAGGCCACGCGGTGGCGCGGCACCCAACCCACGCCCAGGCCTTCGCGTTGTGCCAGGATTTTGGCGCGCATGCTGGGCACGGCCAATGTCACCTGCCCGCCTACCCTGCCGTACCCGCGCGCCGACGAGCCGCGCGCCGTGTCGGCGACGACGACGGCGCGATGTTGCTGGATCTGGTCCTGGCGCAACGGCCCCTTTGCCTTGGCCAGCGGATGGCGCGGTGATACGGCAAACAGCCATTCCATCTCGCCCAACGCCGCCCATTGCAGGTTCGGCATGGTCTGCGGCTCGTTGGTCGCGCCCACAATCAGGTCTGCCCGTCCCTCGCGCAGCGCTTCCCACGTGCCGCCCAGCACTTCGTGCGTGAAGCGCAGCCTGACGCCTGAATCCAGCTTGTCGAAGGCCCCGACCAGCGGCGCCATCAGTTCGAATTCCAGGATCTCGTCGCTGACGATGTGCAGGCGATCTTCCCAGCCGCTGGCCACCTGCCGCACGCGCTGCGTGAGCCGGCTGACGTCCTGCGCCAGCCGCGCGGCTTCGTCCGCCAGCAATTGGCCGGCGGGCGTCAGTTGCAGCCGATACCCGCGGCGGTCGAACAAAAGGGCATCGAAGCGTTCCTCCAGTTGCCGCGCGGCGTGCGACACGGAAGACGGCGCCTTGCCCAGCCGGGCGGCCGCCCGGGACAGGCTGCCGCTATCGCGGATGGCTTCCAGCAGTGAGAGTTCATTGGCAGTCAGCATCGCGGACTCAACATAGTGGGCTGTACCTCTAGGGATACACGTTCCGGGCCAAACATGTGCAATTTCTTCGAACGTGTTTGTGCGTCAGATCGTACGACAAACCACCGGGCCAGGCGCAACATGGCTACACCTCACCTCCACACCAAAGGAACCCGTCATGAACCGTTTTGAACAAAAGACCGTCCTGGTCACCGGTGGCACCAGCGGCATCGGCCTCGCTGCCGCCCAAGCCTTTGCCGCCGAAGGCGCCCGCGTCATCGTCACCGGACGCGACACCGCGGCGCTGGAAAAGACCCGCGTCACCCTGGGCGGCAACGCCTTGGTCATCCAGAACACCGCTGGCGCGCCCGGCGCGGCGGCGGCCCTGGCGGACGCATTGGCCTCGGCAGGCGTGCGCCTGGACGCCGTCTTCGTCAATGCAGGCATCGCCAAATTCGCCACGCTGGCCGACGCCACCGAAGACCTGTGGGACCAGACGTTCGACACCAACGTCAAGGGCGTGTTTTTCCAGTTGCAGGCGCTGGACCCCTTGCTCAACGCGGGCGCCTCCATCGTGCTCAACGGGTCCATCAATGCCCATATCGGCATGCCGGCGTCGTCGATCTACGCGGCCAGCAAGGCGGCGCTGATCTCGCTGGCGAAAACGCTGTCGGCCGAATGGCTGCCGCGCGGCGTTCGGGTCAACGTCGTCAGCCCCGGTCCGGTCACGACGCCGATCTACGGCAAGCTGGGCCTGGACGCCGACACGCTGGAGAAGACCGCCGCCAGCATCCAGTCGCAGATTCCGCTGGGCCGCTTCGGTACGCCGCAGGAAATCGCCGCAACCGTCCTGCATCTGGCCGCGCGCGAATCGGCCTTCATCGTTGGCACGGAGATCATTGCGGACGGCGGGATGAGCCAGCTTTGAGCCGGAGCCGGGCCGATGGCCGGGCGGTGCTAGGATGCGGGGCATGACTTCGATCCTGCACGCCCACCCCATCGACCCCGCCGTCCGCGAACGCGTGATGGCGACCCTGCAAGACATCGAGCAGCGCCACGACGTGCGCGTCCTGCTCGCCTGCGAATCCGGCAGCCGCGGCTGGGGCTTTGCCTCGCCCGACAGCGACTACGACGTGCGCTTTCTGTACGTACACAAGCTGGACTGGTATCTGCGCGTGGCGCCGCAACGCGACGTGATCGAACTGCCGATTGACGACGAACTGGACGTCTCGGGCTGGGAGCTGCGCAAGTCTCTGCAACTCTTGCGCGGTTCCAACCCCACGCTTTTCGAGTGGCTGGATTCGCCCATCATCTATCGCCAGGACGACGCCGTCAGCGCGTGGCTGCGGCATTTCCGCAGCGCGTACTTCTCCAGCACCAAGGGGCGCTGGCACTACGTTGCCATGGCCGGCCGCAACTTCCGCGAATCGCTGCAGGGCGACACGGTTCGCCTGAAGAAGTATCTGTACGTCCTGCGCCCGGTGCTAGCCGCCCAATGGATCGACAGCGGCCGGGGCGTTCCGCCGATGCGCTTTGCCGATCTGGCCGACGTCATCATCACCGACACCGCGTTGCGCGCCGAGATCAATGACTTGCTGGCCATCAAGATGGCGGCGGGCGAAGCCGAGCACGGTCCTCGCTTCCCGCTGATCCACGCGTATCTTGAATCGACCTTGGCCGAACTGGAAAAGGCGCCCTACTTCGACCGGCCCGACGGCCAGACCGAGACGCTGGACCGGTTTTTGTATGAGGTCGTCACGGGCGCGCCGCTGACGTATTGAGCTGCTGGACCAACGGCCGCCGATGCCCGTTGCGACGGCGCGCCCTCCCTCATTGCCGCGCACAAACGCGTTTCACGTATCATCACCGGCCCCTTTATCTAGATGGAACAAGCGAGCATGTCCGACACCACCAAGCCCTTCGACGTCCAGAACTTCATCGCCCAAAGCATGGAAGGCATGCAGGCCGCCACCACGGCGCATTGCGCGACCTGGCACCTGGACGAGGCCGAGCAATGGTCGGTGGACATGGATAGCGGGCTGATCGTGTTCCAGCTTCCCGGCGGCATCGTCGCCACCGCGCCGGTGCAGATCATCGGCACGTCCAACAGCGAGGACGGCAGTTTCCTGTGGGGCTGGGACCACCCGTCGGTGCCGGCCGAGCTGGCCGAGCACGCGCAACTGGCGTTGGCGTTCGGGCGTGCGCATGGACTGCCCGCTTATACCGAACGCAAAGTCGATTGCGACGACGCCCAGGCCTGGGAGTTCACCGCCGTCGCCATGCGGCTGGGTGAAGCCTCCGGCTCGTATCGCGCGCAGGCGTCCGAGACGGCGCATGTGTGGATGACATTCGGGAAAGTGTCGCTGTCGAAGGCGGAAAGCGAGTGACGGTGGCGTCAGGGGCCATCGGCCTGCTGCTGGCCGTTGTCCTTTGTGCCCTGCTGCATGTGATGGTGATGGCCTTCGCGGGACGTGCGCTGGGCGTGGCGCTGGACGAACTGTCGTTCGGGCTGGGGCCGCGCCTGTTGCGGATGGGTAAGCTCAGCATCCGGCTGCTGCCCATCGGCGGCGCGGTCCGCTTCCAGACGGCGGGCGACACGATGCCGGCGGATGACGCGGACATTCACCCGCAACACCTGGAAGCGCAGCCGCTCTGGGCGCAACTGTTCATCGGCGCTTCCGGCTGCCTCGCGCTGATCGCGTTGGCGTGCGCGCTGCTCGGCGGCATGGCGGGCGTGCAGGCGCTGACGGGTGGATTTGCGAACATCATCAGCGGCGCGCTGTCGCCGCTGCACACGGCGCAGGCGCTGCTGGCGCGCGTGGATGGCGCCGCGCAAAGTCTGCCATTTTCCACGTTGCTGGGCCTGACCGCCGCCACCACGGCAGCGCTGAACCTGCTGCCCTTGCCGGGCGCGAACGGCGGTTACCTGTTGGGCGCGCTGGGAAAAAGCGCCGGCTTGGGCAAGCATTGGCCGGCATCCGTTACGCAGATCCTTCTGCTGGCTTATGTGGCGCTGGCGGCGTCCTGGCTCGTCGCGGCCGTGGTGTATCTCAGCAATGGTGTCTGACACCCGAGTGAAAGCAGGTGTCTGACACCTTCGCGCCTTACCGATACAGCACCGTCGGCAGCCACATGCCGATCGCCGGGAACATGTACAGCAGGAAGATCGCGACGACCTGGATCCCCATGAACGGCATCATGCCCAGGAAGATCTGATTCAGCGTCACGTGCGGCGGCGACACGCCCTTCAAGTAGAACGCCGACATGGCCACCGGCGGGGACAGGAACGCGGTCTGCAGGTTCAGCGCGACCAGCAAGCCGAAGAACAGCGGATCGATGCCGAACGTATTGAGCAGCGGCACGAAGATCGGCATGAAGATCACGATGATCTCGGTCCATTCCAGCGGCCAGCCGAGCAGGAAGATGATGATCTGCGCCAGCAGCAGGAACTGAATCTGCGTCAGACCCAGCGACAGCACCCATTCCTCGATGATCCGCTGGCCGCCCAGCAGCGCGAACGCCGCCGAGAAGATCGATGACCCCACGAACAGCCAGCACACCATGGCGCTGGTCTTGGCCGTCAGGAACACCGATTCGCGCAGCACCGGCAGATTCAGCCTGCGATACGCCAGCGCCAGCAACGCCCCGCCCATCGCGCCCATGGCGGCGGCCTCGCTGGGCGTGGCGAGGCCAAAGCCGATCGAACCGAGCACGGCCGCAATCATCACCGCCAGCGGAAAGAACGACGCCATCAGCATCTTGAAGATTTCCAGCCGCGCCCACGTCAGCGCGGCGTAGAACACTGCCAGCATCACTGCGCAGACGCCTGCAAAGATCCAGAAGCCGGTGGGCGCGGGCTTGCGGGCGTCGGCCGTTTCGGGTGCGGCCTGCTGTGCAGGTGCGGCCGCGCCTGCTGGCGGCTGGGCGGCGGGCGTGCCCGGCGGTTCGCTCAAGCCCGACGCGGCGGGCGCGCTACCCGGCGGTTCGGCAAGTTCATTGGACGGCGGTTCGGGCAGGTCATTGGACGGCGGCTCGGCCAAGCCGTCCGTGGGCGGTTCGCTCAATCCAGAGCCGGAATCGAAGCCGCCCGAGCCCAACTGCAGTTCGGAGGGAATCTCGTACTCCACAGCGGGCTTGGTCAGCGCATGATGCACCACCGCCAGCATCAGCACCGTGACCAACAACGGCGACAACGCCATCGCCATATTGCGCGTCAGATAGCCAAACGACACCGCGCTGTTGCGCCGGCCCTTGAACATGGCGGCCAGCATGCCCGATACGGCGCGCGTGTAGGGGCCCGCCGCCAACGCGGCCGTGTCGGGCGACAGCGGCACGCCGCGTTCGCTCTCGGGCAGCGGCGGCGCCATGTCGGGACGCAGCTTGGCCACGATGATGACGTACACCATGTACAGAATCGCCAGCATGAGCCCGGGAAAGAGCGCACCGGCATACAACTGCACGACCGACACGCCCGTGGTGGCGCCGTACACGATCAGCATCACCGACGGCGGCAGCAGGATGCCCAGACAGCCGCCCGCCGTGATCGAACCTGCCGTCAGGCGCACGCTGTACCCCGCCTTCAGCATCGCCGGCATTGCCAGCAACCCCATCAGCGTGACCACCGCCCCCACAATGCCCGTCGCCGTCGCGAAGATGGCGCACGTCGCCAGCGTGGCCACCGCCAGCGCGCCGGGCAGCCGCGCCAGCGCCAGATGCATCGACCGGAAGAGCTTTTCGATCAGGTTGGCGCGCTCGACCAGATAGCCCATGAACACGAACAGCGGAATCGAAATCAGCGAATCGTTCGTCATCGTGGCGTACGTGCGCTGCACCATCAGGTCCAGTGTCTGTCCGAGCGACCGCCCCGGATCCGAACTCTGCATGTAATACGCCAGGAACGTGAACAGCACGCCCATGCCCATCAGCGTGAACGCCGTGGGAAAGCCCAGCATGATCGCCACCACGATCAGGGCCAGCATCAGCAGCCCGATGTGGCCGGTGGTGAGGTTGTCCCACGGCGTCAAGAACGCGATCATCAGCAGCACCAGCGCGATGCACGACAGGCCGAACCACAATGCCTTGTGGATTTTCATCGCTGGGACTCCCCGGAGTTGACGTAACGATCGAGCTTGGCGATGTCTTCGTCCTTCACGTGCACCATCTCCTTGAGCTTGTCGACGTCCACTTCCTCGACGTCCTCTTCACGCGACGGCCACGCGCCCTGTTTCAGGCACAGGATGCAGCGCATGACCTCGGCCACGCCCTGCAGCAGCAGCACTGCGCCGGCAGCGGGTATGAAGGCTTTGAATGGATAGATCGGCGGCCCGTTGGCCATCAGCGAGGAATGCTCGCGGATGGCGATGGAATAGCCGGCGTAGTACCAGCCCGCCCACACCAGGGCGATGACGCCCGGAAAGAAAAAGACGATGAAGAGCAGCAGGTCCAGCCCCGCCTGCACACGCGGCGGCAGGAATCCGTACAGGATGTCCCCGCGCACGTGCCCGTTCTTGGCCAGCGTATACGCCCCGGCCATCATGAACAGGATCCCGTAATACATCATCTGCAGGTCGAACGCCCAGGCGCTGGGCTGGTTCAGGATGTAGCGCGCCGCGACTTCCCAGCACACATGCAGCGTCAGCACCACGATCAGCCAGGCAAAGGTCTTGCCCACAAGGGTGGAGATGCTATCTATGAAACGTACGATTCGGATCATCGAAGGTCCTGGAGTCGGATCCGCTCAGGCCGCGGCAAACCTGCCGCCGGCGCGCACGGAACCTGGACGCATGGCGAAACCCCGCGCGCCGGCCAGGCGGCGCGCGGGTGCGGCGCAGGACGGCGTCAGGCCGGCTTGGTGCTGCGCGAGAAGTAGTGGTTGTAGGCCATGCGGTAGTTGACGGTGGTGTCGCCGTGCCAGCGCCCCACCCGCTCCGCGAACGCCCGCTGCGATTCCAGCACCTTCTTGAACAGCGGATTCTCGGCCGACCGCTTGGCGATCATCTCGTCCCAGATCTTGAGCTGCTGCTGCAGGATCGCGTCCGGCGTCTTGTAGAACTTGACGTTGTGATCCTTCTGCAGCTTGATGTAGTCCTGCGAATAGCGGTTCGCCGCCTTCCAGGACATGTCCGCGCTGGACGCCTGCGCCGCATAGCTCAGGATGTGCTTCAGGTGTTCGGGCAAGGCGTCGTACTTGGCCTTGTTGAACAGCACCTCGAATTGCTCAGCGCTCTGGTGAAAGCTCTGCAGCATGCAGATCTTGGAGACGTCCTGGAATCCCAGCGCCAGGTCGGAAGACGCGTTGTTGAATTCCGCCCCGTCCAGCAGCCCGCGGTCCAGGGCCGGCACGATTTCCCCGCCGGGCAGCGCATTCACGGCCGCGCCCATCGCGGTGTACATGTCGATGGCCAGGCCCACGGTACGGAACTTCACGCCCTTGACGTCCTCGACCTTCGTGACCGGCCGCTTGAACCAACCGAACGGCTGCGTCGGCATCGGTCCGTACATCAGGGACTGCACGTTCACGTTCATGGCCTTCTGGATCTCGACCAGCAGCTCCTTGCCGCCGCCGTATTCATGCCAGGCCAACAGCATGTTGGCATCCATCCCGAAAGACGGACCGGACCCCCACAGCGCAACTGCCGTGTTCTTGCCGTACCAGTAGGCCACCACGCCGTGGCCGCCATCCAGCGTCCCGGCCGACACCGCATCCAGCAAGTCGAACGCCTTGACCACGGCGCCCGCGGGCAGCACTTCGATCTTCAACTGACCGCCGGCCATCTCGTTGACCTTGTTGGCGTAGTCGCGGGCGAATTCGTGGAAGATGTCGTTCGCGGGCCAGGTGCTCTGGAAGCGGAAGGAAATGGGCGCGTTCTGCGCTTTGGCGATGGCGGGAAATCCTAGCGCCGCGACCCCTGCGGCGGCTGCGCCGGAGATGAATTTGCGGCGGCGGGGCTTTGTAACGTGTTGCATGGCTTGTTGTCTCCTGGGGTGGACTACATGGACCAGCGTGTTGTTACTACGGCTGCAAGGGTGTGGCACAGATTGGCTGCTGCGAGCCATCCGATGCCGGTTGATGCGTCTGATGCGCAACTTTGGAGTGATTAAACCTGCCTGACAAACGGCTGACAATCAGCTTTTAGTCAGGAATTACCCTAGAAAACGGACTAGCCTGAAATAGCAAAAGGCCAGCAGGCCGCGTGGCGCGGCGTGCTGGCCCGATGCGCTGAAAGGCGGGGCTATACCGCCGACACGGAACCCGCATCTCCCCCGCCGTGCAGCTGTGGCGGCGACGTCACGATCGACGTCAACGCCGGCTCGGCAGGACGCAACGCCGCCAGATCCGGCCTTGGGCGCTGCAGCACGTCCGAGCCCGCAAACGCCTGCTCCATCGCCTGCGCCGCGGCCAGCACTTCACGGTCTGCGCGAAAGCGGCCCACGATCTGCAGCCCGAACGGCATGCCCTTGGCGTCGCGCCCGCACGGCAGCGTCAGCGCCGGGTGCGTGGTCAGCGTGACCACATACGTCAGTGCCAGCCAGCGGTAGTAGTTCTCTTGCGCAACGCCGTTGATCTTGTCCGCGTACAGCTGCGTCCACGGAAACGGCGACACCGGCGTGGTGGGCGAAAGGATGAGGTCGTAATCGTCGTAGGCGCGCTGAAAGCGCTTGATCAGGCGCGTCTGCTCGGCCTGCGCCCACGCGCAGTCCTTCAGGCTCATCGCCGCGCCCATTTCGAAATTGGCGCGGGTATTGGGACCCAGGCTGGACGGATCCTTCTCGTAGGCGTCGCGCATACCCGCCACGAAGGCTTCGGCGCGCAGCACGTCGAAGCACCGGTGGGCCTCGCCCACATCCAGGTCGATCGGATCGCAGGCGGCAAACAGATGCCGCATCGCGGCGATCTTTTCGCGGAAGGTGGCGCGGATGCCGTCATCCACGTCGCACGCGCCGAAGTCTTCGGTGTAGGCCACACGCAGCGAGCCCAGGTCCGCGACGCCGGGGTTCAGGAATTGCAGCGGGTCCAGCGGATAGCTGAGCGGATCGCCGGCATGCATGCCCGCGGACGCCGCCATCTGCAGGCAGGCGTCGGCCACCGTGCGGCCCATCGGCCCGACCACCGAAATCGGCGTCCAGCCCAGCGGCTTGCGCACGCTGGGCACGACGCCCGGCGACGGCCGGAATCCGACCACGCCGCACTTGGACGCGGGAATGCGCAGCGAGCCGCCGGTGTCCGAGCCCGTGCAGACCGGCAGCATGTCGGCGGCCAACGCTGCGGCTGAGCCGCCCGACGAACCGCCTGCGTTCAAATTCGGATTGAACGGATTGCCGGTCGCGCCCCACACCGTGTTGCGCGAGTTGGCGCCCGCGCCCATTTCGGGCACGTTGGTCTTGGCAGCGACGATGGCGCCGGCGCGGCGCAGGCGCGCCACCAGCTCGATGTCCTCGTCGGGCACGTGGCCGCGATACAAGGGCGAGCCGTACGTGGTCAGCACACCGGCGGTGGGTTCCAGATCCTTCACCCCCATCGGCAGGCCGTGCAACAGGCCCAGCGGCTCGCCCGCCATCACGGCGCGCTCGGCGGCGCGCGCTTCCGCCCTCGCCCGCTCATAGGCGGTGGCGGTCACCGCGTTGATGTACGGGTTCACGGCCTGGATGCGCGCGATGCAGGCCTCCAGCAATTCCACCGGCGAAAGCTGGCGGGCGCCGATCATGCGCCGCAGCTCGACCGCCGTCAGGGATACCAGGGTGTCGTCCAATGCCATCGTCGTCTTCCTTCAGTCGATCTTGATGTTGGCCCGCTGCGCCACTTCACGCATGACGGGCAGTTCCTGCTGGATCAGCGCCTCGCCTTCAGCGGCGCTGGCGAAGGCGGCTTCGAAGCCTTGCGCCTCAAGGCTCTTGACCACCTCGGGCGATTCGACGGTCGCCTTGAGCGCCTTCTCCAGCCGCGTCTTCACGTCGGCCGGCAGGCCACGCGGCGCGGCGACCATCAGCCACGTATCCATCGCGACCGACGGATAACCCTGTTCCGCGAACGTGGGCACGTCGGGCAGGAAGGCGGAGCGCTTGGGCGCGGACACCGCCAGGACGCGCACCTTGCCCTGCTTGCTTTGCGGCAGGGCCGCGGCCACGGTGTCGACCGAGAACGGAATCTGTCCGCCGATCAGGTCAGTCATCGCGGGCGAGCTGCCCTTGTACGGCACATGCGTCATCTTCAGCTTGGCGGCCGAGGTAAAGGCCTCGCCCACGAAATGCGCGGTGGTGCCGGTGCCGAACGATCCGTAGGGCGGCTGATCGTGAGCCGGGTCCTTCACATAGGCCACGAACTCCTTCAAGTCCTTGACGGGCACCTTGGGGTTCGCAAGCAGCGCCAGACCGGTGCGGCCGACAATGCCGATCGGCTCGAAGCTCTTGACCGGGTCGTACGGCAGGTTGGCTTGAATGGCCGGGTTGACCGTGAAGGTCGTGCCTGAACTGACCAGCAGCGTGTAGCCGTCCGGCGCGGCCTTGGCGACGAAGCTGGCGCCGATCACCGTGCCAGCGCCCGCGCGGTTTTCCACCACGATCGTGCGCCCCAATTCCTGCCCCAGTTTCTGCGCCACCACGCGGCCCAGCACATCGGTGGCGCCACCCGGCGGGAAAGGCACGACCAGCGTAATCGGCCGGCTGGGATAGGCGTCCTGGGCCACTGCGGGCGCGACGGCGCCGACGGTGCTGGCAAAAGCGAGGCTGACTGCAAGAAACGAGGTTTTCATGGCGGTGCTCGATGGGGAGGTGGTGGATAAGCGGCGCGTCTGTCGGCGCCTAGTTGCCGGCCGCGAGCGAACGCCCGCGGCTCAGGAATCGGTCATATTCTTCGTCCGGCACGAACAGCCCGCCGGTGGTCCAGGCCAGGTGCGTCGCGCGCGGCAGATGCGCGGCAAGGCCGTGCGCGCGCAGCCATGCGCGGCCGGCGTCGGTGCCGCACAGATGGCGCGGACCGCTGAAACCCGCGGCCGCGGACGGTTCGATGCGCAGTCCTTCGCTGTCCTTCAGGCGCGCCAGGTCGGCGTACAGCGTGTCGTCTTCAACGGTGTAGACGCCGCGCAGTTGCGCGCCCACCGCCGCGTACGCCAGCTCGGACGCCGTCGGAACCGCCAGGCCGTCGGCCTCGGTCACGTTGGTCAGGCCGACGTCGTACACCGACGCGGACGCGGACGCACCCGGCAGCTCGCCTTGGCCGGCCATCATGCGCACCAGGAAACACGGCGACTGCACCGGCTCGGCGAAGAAGCAATGCACGTGCGGGCCGTACAGCTGGGTCAGGCCGAAGGCGATCCCGCCCGGCGCCCCGCCCACGCCGCAAGGCAGGTAGACAAACAGGGGATGCTCGGCGTCGACCTGCACGCCCGCTTCGATCAATTGGACGCGCAGGTGCAGCGCGGCGGCGGCGTAGCCCATGAACAGGGACGCCGACCGCTCGTCGTCCACGAAATAGCCAAAAGGATCGGCTTCGACCTGCGCCCGGCCCGCGGCCACGGCCTTTTCGTAGTCGCCCGCGTGCTCCACGACCTCGACGCCGCGCGCCCGCAGACGCGCCTTCTTCCATTCCTTGGCATCGGCAGACATGTGCACGGCCGACCGGAACCCCAGCGCCGATGCAATCACGCCGATGGACAGGCCCAGGTTGCCCGTGGAACCCACGGCGACCTGATACCGGCCGAACACGGCGCGAGCTTCCGGACCGGCCAGCTTGCGGTAATCATCGCCCGGCAGCAGCAACCCTTCGCGCAGCGCCAGCGATTCGGCAAATTCCAGCACTTCGTGAATGCCGCCGCGCGCCTTGATGGAGCCGGCCACCGGCAATGCGTGGTCCGCCTTGATCCACAACCGGCCGGCGTCCGGCGGCAGGCCGATCGCTACCTGCATGGCCGCGGCAGGGAGCAGCGGCGACTCGATCACGCCGCCCGTCTCGGCCAACTCCGGAAACAGCTCGGCGAGCAGCGGCGCGAATCGCGTAAAGCGTTCCTGCGCCGACAGCACCTGATCCATCAGGAAATGCGCACCCGGTCCGCTTGCGGGCGCCGGCATGTCCGGGCCTGTCCACAGCACCGGCTTGGCCTGCCGCAGGGAATCCAGAACGGGGGATTGGGAAGGAGCGTCGGATTGAAACATGGCTGTGGTAGCGAATGGGAAGCGCAAATAATGCCCACATCCTAGAGGCGGCCAGCGCTTTGCAGCAATATCAATGGTTAGAATTCTTCTTTGCGTTTTCCGCAAACCTTGGAGTTGACCATGAACCCCCGCGTCCTGCAGGAGATTTCCCTGCGCTATTTCCTGGAAGTCGTGCGCACCGGCTCGGTCAGTGAAGCCGCGGGGCGCCTGGATGTGGCCCCCTCGGCCGTCAGCCGCCAGATCGCCCGCATCGAACGGGAACTTGGCACCTTGCTGTTCGAGCGCCGCGCGCGCGGCATGGTCCCCAACGCCGCCGGCGAACTCCTGGCCGCGCACGCCAAGCGCATGCAGCAGGACGTGGAACGGGTAGCGGGCGACATCCTGGCGCTGCGCGGCCTGCGGCAGGGCCATGTGCGCATCGTCAGCACCGAGGGCTATGCGTCGGAGTTCGTGCCGGCGGCCATCGCGGCTTTCCGGCAGCACTACGCGGGCATCCGGTTTTCGCTGGACGTCTGCTCGCAGCAGGAGATCCCCCAGCGCATCCGGGACGGCTCGGCGGATATCGGCATCACCCTCAGCCTCACGTCGCAGCGCGACATCCGCGTGGAAGCGCGCGTGCCGGCGCCGGTGCGCGCGATCCTGGCGGCAGACCATCCGCTGGCCGACCGGCGCGAGATGGCGCTGGCGCAGCTGATCGCCTATCCCCTGGCCCTGCCCAGCCCCGATTCCACTTTGCGCCAGCTGATCGACATCAGTTGCAGCCGCCAGCAACTGCATTGCGAGGCGGCGTTCACCAGCCGCAGCATCGACGCGCTGGTCGGGTTTGCCAGCGCGGGCGGCGGCGTGGCCTTCTGTGGTGAACTGGCCATCCGCAACCGCCTGCAATGGGGAAAGATCGTCGCCGTGCCGCTACGCGACCGCGAAATGAACGAACGTCACTTCGAGGTGCAGACGCTGGCCGGACGCATCATGCCCGAGGCCGCCAAGGCGTTCATCGCCAGCATCGCGGAGGCCGCACGGGCAGCCTCCGGACCGGTCGGGCCGGCTTGAGACCGGGCCGGGTAATGCCGGGCCCGGGTAAAGCCGGGCCGTGCAAGGCGGCCCGCATATCGCCCGCGATCAATACTGGTAGCGCATCGTCAGCATCGCGCTGCGTCCCGCGGCCCACGCGCCCTGGCTGTAGAAGCCGATCTGGCTGTAGTACTTGCGGTCGAACACGTTGTTCACGTTCAACTGCGCCGACAGGCTGCGGTTGAAGCGGTAGCGCGCCATCAGGTTGGTGATGGCGTAGCTGCCCTGGCTGACGCGTTCGTCGCCGTTCGGGCCGCTGGCGATGGTGTAGACATGGCTTTGCCAGTTCACGCCGCCGCCGATCGTGAGGCGGTTCCAGTCGCCCGGCAACTGATACGTCGTGAAGACGCGCACCAGGCTGCGCGGCTGGTCGGTCTGGATCGCGTTGCCCTCGCCGTCGCTGGCCGTCCAATGCGACCATCCCGCCGCCACATTCCAGCCCGGCGTCACTTCACCCGACATTTCCAGGTCGAAGCCGCGGCTGCGTGTGCCTTGCGCGGCCGTGTAGGCCTGATTGGTCGTGCCCGGCACTATCTGGCCCGGGTCGACCTGCGCCACGTTGTCCTGGTCGATCTGGAAGATCGCGGCGCTGGCGTTCAGACGGCCCTCCAGCCATTCGCCCTTGATGCCGGCCTCGTACGACTTGCCTTCCAGCGGATCCAACCAGTTGCCGTTGCGGTTCTGGTAGGTCTGCGGATTGAAGATGCCGGTGTAGCTGACGTATGCCGTGTAGGTGTCGTTGATGTCGTACAGCAGGCCGGCGTACGGCGTGAAGGCGTTCTTGTCGAACTCCGTGCGGCCTTCTCCGCCAAAGCCGATCGAGTTCGTCTTCCACGTGCTGTAGCGCCCGCCCACGATGAGCTTGAGCGGATCGGCCAGGTTCAGGCGCAACGCGCCGTACCAGCCGGTCTGGGTGGTGGTGTAGCGGTTGGCGATGATGGAATCGTTCCAGTCCGGTTCGGGATACGAGCCGTTCCAGTTCAGGAAGTTGCCGACGTCGGCCGCATCGATGGCGGACCGGTAGTTGAAATCGCCCTTCTGCCGGTTGAAGCTGGCGCCGACCACGGCTTCGTGGCGGCGGCCAAACAGCGTGAATGGACCGTTGGCCTTCAGGTCCAGCGCATTCTGTTTGCGGTCGCCCAGATACCAGGCGGGCGACGCGCCCATGCCCAGGCCGGTTTCGCGGTCCGGCCAGCCGTACAGATACAGCAGCTTGCCGTCCATTTCGTTCTTGGAATACGAGCCCACGGCCTGAACGCGCCAATCGTTGTCGAAGCGATGCTCCAGGCTGGCAAACGCGCCCTGCGTCGTGCTGCCCCACGAGGTCCACCGCGCGCCGGTATTCAGCGACCGGCGCCAGTCGGTGCGGCCGCCGTCGGCGTACCAGAGCGGAAAGCCGCCCCAACTGCTGCCCTGCGGCTCGTTGTCCTGGTAGTTGTAGCCCACGCTGAGCGTCGTGCGCGAGGTCAGGTCGGCGTCCACGACGCCGTAAAAGACCTTCTTCTTGTTCTGGTAGTAGTCCAGGAACGAATGGTTGTCCTGGTAGGCGGACACAATGCGGCCGCGCACAGTGCCTTCGGCATTGAGCGGCGTGGACAGGTCGGCCGTCACGCGATAGGTGTCCCAGTTGCCCACGCCCGCGCTCAGGTCCGCCTTGAACTCACGGCTGTCGGCGTGCTTGCGCACCAGGTTGATGGAGGCCGACGGATTGCCGGCGCCCGTCATCAGGCCGGTTGCGCCGCGCACGACCTCCACCCGGTCATAGATGATGGGGTCGACGGACGACTCGCCCGCCGCGTAGCCCACGTCGAACGCCGTGGGCACGCCGTCGTACATGTAATTGGTGATGCTGAAGCCGCGCGAATTGAACGTGTAGCGTTCGCTATCGAAGTTCTGCACCGAAATGCCCGGCGTGCTGCCCATGACGTCCGCCAGCGACCGCATGTCTTCGTCATCCATGCGCTGGCGCGTCATCACGGTGACCGACTGCGGCGTCTCGCGCAGCGACAGCGACAACCCGGTGCTGGCCGCCGTGGCGCGCGGCGTGTAGGACCCCGTCCCCTCGGTGGTGTTCGGATTGGCGTTCTCGCCCACCACTTGCACCGAAGGCAGCGTCGACACGTTGGCGTCCTGCGCGGCAACGGCCCCCGAGGCCAACGCCAGGAAAACCGCCGCCGACGTGCGGCGCAGCATGAAACGTGGGTGAACGATGTGGCCGCGTCGGGCGCGTCTTTCTGCTTGCATTGGGCTTCCTACCGAGTGGGTCAAAAGGGTGACAAATCGGCAGGAAGTTTAAATGCAAATCCTTCTCATTTCCATCTACTGTTGTTTTTCCCCATTTTTTCTTAATCCTGCGGCTTGCCCGGCCGCTGCACCGCGCGCACCTTGCCGCTTTCGCCGCCGCCGCAATAAAACCGGGCGCCGCCATCGGATTCCAGGCCCGACACGCCAATGCCCGCCGGCATCTCGACGGCCTCCAGCACTTCGCCGGTGCGCGGTTCAAGACGCCGCAATTCGCTTTCTTCGGCTTCCCACGTGCCGTGCCAAAGCTCGCCGTCCACCCATGTGACGCCTGTCACGTAGCGGTTGGAGTCGATGGTGCGCAGCACGTTGCCGGTTTCGGGGTCGACCTGATGGATCTTGCGGTCGCGGTAGGCGCCGACCCACAGGCTGCCTTCCGCCCAGGCCAGGCCAGATACACCCTCGCCGCCGGGCGCCGGGATGGTGGACAGCACCTTGCCGCTTTGCGGATCGACCTTCTGGATCCGGCCATCGGCGATCTGATAGAGGTGCGTGCCGTCAAAGGCCGTGCCCGCATTCGCGGTGATGTCGAGCGAGCGCGACGTCTGTCCGGTGGCCGGGTCCAGGGCAACGAGGCTGTCGCCCGTGGCGAACCACACCTGCTTGCCGTCATAGGTCAGCCCATGGACGGCCTCGACGCCCGGGAACGGGCCATATTCACGGAGGATTTCGGCTTGTGATCGTTTCATGGTGGCTTCCTTTTGTAGGGGTGCTTCCATGCTACTGGGCGGGCAGAATCGCCGGGAGTAACAAGCTTGTCGTGAATCCAGGCACCGGCGGCAGCATCCAGCGCCGCGCGCGCCCCTGGCCGAAGGCCTGCACCTTGCCGGTCTCGGCCAGGGCGTCAAGCGCGCGCTGCACGGTGCGCTGGCTCGATCCGAGCACCAGCGCCAGCGCCGAACTCGACCAGCCTTCGCCATCAGCCAGAAAGGCCAGAAGCGCCCCCTGCTCCGGATCCGCTTCGTCGCCGGCCGGCGCCAGCACCGCAACGTCGCAAGCGCCCGCAGGCGCAAGCGCATAGCCGTGCCGAGTGGCGTGGACACCGGCCAATGGGCGGATCGCGGTGCGCAGGCGGCCCATCTCGACGCGCAGGCGCGCACGATGCGTCTCGTCAAAGTAGCGCGTGCGAAACGCCTGGGCGATCAGCGCGTCGCGCGTCACATCCTCGGGCCAGGCTTGCGCCAACGCCCGCGCCAGCGCAAACAGCACGGGACGGCCAGCCAGCGCGACAGCCGTTTGCCCACCCCGCACAGCGAACCGGCAGGCATCCACGACCAGCGTGCCGGACGCCAGCAAGGCTTCGACCTGGTCCAGCGACAACGTGCACTCGCCGTCGAGTCCGATACGCCGGGCGGCTGGCTCGTCCAATGTCCGCGCCGCTTGGGCCACTTCCGCCATCAGCGCCGCAATTCCGGCCCGCTCCGCGCATTGTTCCGCGCGCGCCAGCGCTGCGCGAGCGGCGGCCGCCTGCTGGCGGCGTAGTGCGATGCCCGCGACGATCAGGTCCTGGATGGCCCGCGACGCCCAAGGCAGTGAGCCGGCATCCACCTGCGCGAGGGTGTGCTCCGCGTCTTCCAGCCGCCCCAGCAGCAACTGGCGGCGCGCCGTCAGATGACCGGCATGCGCCGCGTTGACCACGTCGCCGTGCGCCTTCAGCGTGGCGCGCGCCGTATCCAGCGCCTTGTCCGGGTGGCCCAGATCTCGCGAAGCCAGCGCGATCTCGGCCTCGGCAACCACGCAGCGGGCCCGCGCCACCGCTTGCCGCGGACCAAACCCACGGGCGGCGCTACGTAGCAGCGTCCTGGCGCGGGGCAGATCGCCCAGTTGCGCGAAGGCAATGCCGCGCAAGGCCAGCGCGGGCGCGTCGCTGCGCAGCGCCACCTGGTTCAACGCGCCCAGCGGGTCGCCTGCGGCCAACGCGCGCGCCGCCGTTTCAATCAGAAAGTCCATGGAAAGTGCGGCACTGCCTGCCCCGTTGTTCTGGCCCGGGCACCAATCTACACCGCGCAGCGGGCTGCTTGCAGGGCTATTGCGCGGACGATACGGGCAGAGACGAACCTTGCGGTGCGCTGGGCGCGGTCAACAGCGGATACGGGTTGAGCGCGCCGCCCCCTGCATAGATGCCGTAATGCAGATGCGGCGGCGTGCCTTTGGCGTTGCCGGTATTGCCCACAAAGCCCAGCACGTCGCCCGGGGCAACGAGTTGGCCCCGGCGGATATCCGCGTAACCGTCCAGGTGCGCGTAATAGTGCATCTGCCGGCCCGGTCCCATCACCCAGACGACCTGCCCGCCCAGCGTGTTTTCGCCGATGCGCGTGACCACGCCTTCGGTCGCCGACACCACCGGCGTGCCGCGCTTGGCAAAAATATCGATGCCCTGGTGCGTGCGCCCGCCCGCCCGCGCTGCGCCCCAGGTATCGGCCAGCCGCCGGGGCGCCACGCCCTGCACCGGCACGGGCAGCGACACGGGCGCGTCCTGCCAGGACAGCCGCGCCATGTGCCAGGGCGCGCGCGCCGCCTCCGGCAGACGCGGCCAGGCCCAGACCGCCAGGGCGGCCAACGCGGCGAGGATGAGAAGTCGTCGGGCAAATCGCCAGGGGGTGCGGGCATCCATGGAACGTTCGACGGCCATGCGGGCCCAGGGTTCCTGCTCGCTGGGCGGCGACACAGTATTGCAGCGCCTTGGACGCAGCGTCCGTGATACGGCCCCGTTTTGTGACCCGGACGGCCGCCCGGACCGCCTGTACAGGCCCTCTCGGCCCGTCGCAGCGTGTAAACTCCCCCCTTTTTGACTCTGGTGGTATGTTGCAAGCCCCCCGGCGCACAGGTTTAAGCGGCCCGACGCTCATTCGCTTGCTGACTCGCCTGACGGACGCGGAAGTCCAGCAGTCCAGGCAGTCGCTATCCGACCATCTGTGCCAATGGCTTGGCTGGACGGACGCGATCGCCCTGTCGGCGGCCTTGAATACAAGCCCGCCGGTCATTGCGCCCGGCGCCCGCCTGTTCAGCAGCGCCGAAGAACGCGAATGCGTGCGCGTGCGCACCACCCTGGCGGACGCCATCGCCAGTGACACGGCGGCCACGGCCGCCAAGCGGATTGCCCCGGTACCGGCGCCAGCCAAGAAACTGGCTGCCGTCCTGGCCGAGGATGAGTTCGATTACTCGAGTTTTCGCCAGCGGTATCTGTCGTTGCAGCACACGATGGAGACCAGCATCGGCAATCTGCGCAGCCGTCTGCGCGGGATGGTCGCGGCGCGCAATGGCGAATGGACGCGGCTGGCCGTGGTGGACGCGATCATGGACCGCGCGCTGCTGCCCAAGGAGCGGGCCCTGCTCGGCGCGATTCCGAAGCTGCTGCAGACGCACTTTGACCGGCTGCGCAAGGCCGAGGAAGCGGCGCTGGCCGCCGCAGAAGCCCAGGCTGCTGCCGAGGCGCAGGACTTGGCTGACGCCGACGCGCCGGCTGATACCGCTGCGGAGACGGAGGGCAATGCAAGGGCTGACGGCGATGCAGCGGTCGCAGCCCTTGACGCCGCGCCAGCCAACGCGGCGGCGCCCGTCCCGGCAATTACCGCGGGCGCCTGGCTGGACACGTTCCGCGCCGACATGCGCGCCGTGCTGCTGGCCGAATTGGATGTTCGTTTACAACCGGTCGAAGGGTTGCTTGCCGCCCTTCGCACCAGCTAATTAGGACACTATGTCCAAGACTCTGATCAATATCGTGGTTTTCCTGGCCGGACTGGCCGTTGTGGGCTGGATCGGCGCTGGTTACGCGGGAACGAACCCGCTGGCGCTGGCCGTGACGCTGCTGATCGGCGTCTGTTACCTGGCCGGCGCGCTCGAGCTGCTGCGCTACCAGCAGGCAACGACCGCCCTGTCACGCGCCGTGACGGACATCAAGGAAGCGCCCGGCAGCCTGGGCGCCTGGCTGGACAAGGTGCCGGCCGGCCTGCGCAACGCGGCGCGCCTGCGTATCGAAGGCGAGCGCGTGGGCCTGCCCGGCCCGACGCTGGCGCCCTACCTCGTCGGCCTGCTGGTTCTGCTGGGCATGCTGGGCACCTTCCTCGGCATGGTCGTCACGCTGCGCGGCACTGGCCTTGCGCTTGAAAGCTCCACCGATCTGGCCGCGATCCGCGCGTCGCTGGCCGCACCCGTCAAGGGCCTGGGCTTTGCGTTCGGCACCTCGATCGCTGGCGTCGCCGCATCCGCCATGCTGGGCCTCCTGGCCGCACTGTGCCGCCGCGACCGCGTCCACGCGGCGCAACTCCTGGACACCCAGGCCGCGACCACGCTGCGTGTGTATTCGCAAAGCTACCAGCGCGAAGAATCCTTCAAGCTGCTCCAGCGCCAGGCTGAAGTCATGCAACGTCAGGCCGACGCGATGCCCGCGATCGTCGGCCAGCTGGAATCCATGATGAAGAGCATGGAACAGCAGAATCAGGCGCTGAACGAACGTCAGATCGCCAGCCAGACCGCCTTCCAGGGCAAGGCCGAAGCCGCCTACGCCCGCCTCGCATCCGTGATGGAACAGTCCATGAAGGACAGCGTGGCGCAAAGCGCGCGCTCCGCCGGCGAAGCGCTGCAGCCCGTCGTGCAAGCGACCATGGACAGCCTGTCGCGAGAAACCGCCACGCTGCAGGACACGGTCTCGCAGGCCGTGCGCCAGCAACTGGAAGGCCTGACTGCCGGCCTGCAAGCCGCGACGACCGACGTTGCCGGCATCTGGAGCCAGGCTGTGGCCGGCCAGCAGCGCGCCAGCGAGGCCATGGCCGAAGACCTGCGCGCCTCGCTCGATCGCTTCGCCCAGACCTTCGAGCAACGCTCGGCCAACCTGCTGGACAGCGTGTCGGCGCGCCTGGAAGCGTCGTCCGGCAACATGTCGCAAGCCTGGACCGACGCGCTGTCGCGCCAGCAGCAAGCCGGCGAGAAGCTGGCGGGCGACAACCTGCAGGCGCTCACCGCCGCGGCCGCCAGCTTCGAGCAGCATTCCGCATCGCTGCTGCGCACCCTGAACGCCTCGCACGCCGCGCTGCAAACGGATCTGGCATCGCGCGATCAGCAGCGCCTGGCCGCCTGGACCGAAACGCTGGGCGCGATGGGCGCCACGCTGCGCCAGGAATGGGAGCAGTCTGGCGCGCAAGCCGCCGCCCGCCAGCAGGAAATCAACGACACCTTGGCGCAGACCGTGCGCGACGTGGCCGAGCAGGCCGCGGCGCAAGCTGCGCTGATGGAAGGCGTGTCGGCCCGCATGGAAGCCGCCGCCATCGGCGTATCGGACCAATGGACCCGCGCGCTCGCCCGCCAGGAAGAATCCAGCAGCAAGCTGGCCGCGGGCAACCAGGCGGCGCTCGAAGCCGCCACGGCGGCCTTCGAACAGCACGCCGCCTCGCTGCTGCGCACGCTGGACCAATCGCACACCGAACTTCAGGCCGCCTTGGCCGCCCGCGACGAAGACCGCCTCGCCGTCTGGAGCAATACGCTGGGCGCCATGACCGCCAAGCTGGGCCAGCAATGGGAACAGGCCGGCGCGAACACCGTGGCCCGTCAGCAGGAAATCAACGACGCACTGGCCGAGACCGCGCGCGGCATCACCGGCCAGACCGAGGCGCAGGCCCGCTTGCTGCAGGACGTGTCCTCTCGCCTGGAAACCGCGGCAGGCAGCGTCACGCAAGCCTGGCGCGACGCGCAAACGCGGCAGGAAGACCTGGGCAAACAACTGGCCGCCGACAACCAGCGCGCGCTGGAAACCGCCGCGGCCACCTTTGGCCAGCATGCCGACGCGTTGCTGCGCACGCTGGATCAATCGCACGCCGACCTGCAAACCGCGCTGGCCTCGCGCGACGAGGAACGTCTGGCCGCCTGGACCGGTTCGCTGACGGCAATGGCCGCCAAGCTGGGCGAGGAATGGGAACAGGCCGGCACCCAGGCCGCCCTGCGCCAGCTCGAAATCAGCGACGCGCTCGCTCAGACCGCCCGCGACATCACTGCCCAGACGCAGCAGCAGGCCGCCCTGCTGGAAAGCGTGTCGACGCGCCTGGAAACGGCAGCCGGCGGCGTCACGCAGGCCTGGACCGATGCGCAGGCGCGCCAGGAAGAAACCGGCCAACAACTTGCCCGCGACAATCGCCAGGCGCTGGAAACCGCGTCCGCCGCCTTCGGCACCCAAGCCGCCGAGCTGCTTCAGACGCTGGAACAATCGCACACTGCCCTGCAAACGGCGCTGGCGGCCAACGACGAGGAACGCCTTGCCGCCTGGACCGGCAAGCTGGCGGCCATGGCCGACGCGCTGCGCACCGAATGGCAGCAGGCCGGCGCGCAAGCTGCCGGTTTGCAGCAGGAAATCTGCGACACGCTGAGCCTGACCGCGCAGGACATCACTGCCCAGACGCAGGCCCACGCCAGTGAAACCATCGCCGAGATCGGCCGTCTGGTTCAAGCGGCTTCTGAAGCGCCCCGCGCCGCCGCCGAGGTCATCGGCGAACTGCGCCAGAAGCTGTCTGACAGCATGGTGCGCGACAACGACATGCTGCAGGAGCGCAACCGCCTGCTTGAAACGCTGAGCACGCTGCTGGACGCCGTCAACCATACCGCCGCCGAGCAGCGCACCGCCGTGGACGGGCTGGTCGCCTCGTCGGCCGACATGCTGGAACGCGTGGGCGCGCAGTTCACCGCGCAGGTCGAATCCGAAACCGGCAAGCTGTCCGACGTGGCGTCGCTGGTCACCAGCAGCGCCGTCGAAGTCGCCAGCCTGGGCGAATCCTTTGGCGCGGCCGTGCAGGCCTTCGGCGAATCGAACGACAAGCTTACGGCGCATCTGCAACGCATCGAAGCCGCGCTGGACAAGTCCATCGCGCGCGGCGACGAGCAGCTTTCCTACTACGTGGCGCAGGCCCGTGAGGTCGTCGACCTGAGCCTGATGTCGCAGAAGCAGATCATCGAGAACCTGCAGCAGCTGGCCGCCCAGCGCGCCACCGCCGGAGCGGAAACGGCATGAGCGAGGATATCGACGGCGGCGTGGAGGCAACGGCGCCCGCCTGGGCCGTCTTCGGCGACCTGATGTCCGTGCTGCTGGGCGCCTTCGTCCTCATCCTGGTCAGCGTCGTCGCGGTGCAGTTGCAGCTGTCGACGCAGCTGGAAGAAGAGGTCAAGCAGCGCCAGGAAGAAACCCATCGCCGCGAAACCCTGGAGCAGGCGCTGGCGGGCCCCCTGGCCGCCGGCCGCGTGACACTCATCAACGGCCGCATCGGCATCAGCGGCAGCGTGCTGTTCGCGCTGAACTCCGACCAGCTCCAGCCCGAGGGCCGCGAGATCCTGAAAACCCTGATCGAGCCGCTGTCCGCCTACCTGAAGACCCACAACGAAATCCTGATGGTCAGCGGGTTTACCGACGACCAGCAGGTACGCGAAGGCAACCGCCGCTTCGCGGACAACTGGGACCTTTCCGCCCAGCGCGCACTCACGGTGACGCGCGCCCTGATCGACGAAGGCGTGCCGTCGTCAACGGTGTTTGCCGCGGCGTTTGGCGCCGAGCAACCCGTGGCGTCGAACGCCGACGAGGAAGGCCGCGCCAAGAACCGCCGCGTGGAAATCACGCCCATCCCCAAGCCGTCCAACGAAGCGGGTAAGCCCGGTGAGCAGTGACGGCAGCCGCGCTGAAAGCCTGAATGCACGTGCGGTGCTGGACGCCTGGCGCGCCAACGGCGCGGATCGCGTCAACCCGCTGCGCTTTCACCTGATCGACGCGCTGGACCGCCGGGCGGCCGCGTACGACGGCGCGGTGCGTCAGCGGCTGGACGAGCGGCTGGCGGGTCTGATCGCGGCGTATGAGGGGGAGTTGATCGGCGCGGAGGATGCGGCTGCGGATGCAGGCGCTGAGGCTGATGCAGCGGCCTCGCAAGACGCCGTGTGGGGTGGACCGCTGGCCGAGTTGATCGCCTATCTTGGCTCCGACGATTCCCGCGACCCGCTAGGCCTGCGCGCCGCCTACCCCGAGCTGCCGCTGCTCGATGAATTCCGCGCGCTCTGGTCCCGCTTCAGCGCCGACCGCCAGGTCCGCCAATCGCAGGAACGGGTCCACAAGAACGCCGGCCCGCTCAACTCGAACCAGCTCGTGCACCGCGCGCTGACCCTGATGCGCGAGATGTCGCCCGGTTACCTCCAGCAGTTCCTGTCGTACACCGACGCGCTGATGTGGATGGAACAGATGACCGCCGCGGCAGCTCCCGCACCGAAGGATGCGCCGCGCGCGGGCGCAGCCAAAAAGTCCACGCGCGCCAAGCCGCGCAAGGAAAGCAAGGAAGCCTGAGGGCCGATTTGCACACGGCCTCCCGCCGCAGTACGATACGTTCCATATACAAAACATATACGGAACATCCACTATGGGTATCGTCAAGATTTCCGAGCAGATGCATGAAAACCTGCGCGTCGCCAGCGGCGCCCTCAGCCGCTCGATCAATTCCCAGGCCGAACACTGGATGCGCATCGGCATGCTGTCCGAGCTCTATCCCGAACTGCGCCACGCCGACATCTGCCAATTGCTGATCCGCATCGACCAGGCAGAAGGCTTCACCATCGCCTCCCTCTCGCAAGGGTTGCCGCAACCCTTACAGCAGGAGGCCGCATAAATGGCCAAGAAGGTTTCCATCAAATCGGCCGCCGACATCGAAATGGCCCGCAAGGCGGGCGCCATGGCGGCCGAAGTGCTGCACATGATCGGCGAACACGTCCGTCCCGGCGTCACCACCGATGAGCTCGACCGCGTCTGTCACGACTACATCGTCAACGTGCTGAAAGCCACGCCCGCCAACGTCGGCTACCACGGCTTTCCCAAGACCATCTGCGCGTCGGTCAACCACGTCATCTGCCACGGCATCCCGTCGGCCAAGGTGCTCAAGAACGGCGACATCCTGAACATCGACGTGGCCGTCATCAAGGACGGCTGGTTTGGCGACACCAGCCGCATGTACTACGTCGGCCAGCCCAGTCCGCTTGCGCGCCGCCTGGTCAACACCACGTACGAAGCCATGCGCGCCGGCATCATGGCCGTCAAGCCCGGCGCCACGCTGGGCGACATCGGCCACGCCATCCAGACCGTCGCGCATCGCGAGCACTTCAGCATCGTGCGCGAATACTGCGGCCACGGCATCGGCCAGATCTATCACGACGACCCGCAGGTGCTGCACTACGGCCGCCCCGGCGAAGGCCTGGTGCTGCAGCCCGGCATGATGTTCACGATCGAGCCCATGATCAACGCCGGCAAGCCGCAGACCAAGCAACTCCCCGACGGCTGGACGGTCGTCACCAAGGACCGCTCACTGTCCGCGCAATGGGAGCATATGGTCGTCGTCACCGAGACCGGCTACGACGTGCTGACCACCTGGCCTGACGGCTTCGGCGACTACCCCCCGATTCCCTGATCGGGACGCGTCCCAGCAAGGACCGGAGTGCAGGGCCGCAAGGGTACGATCATCATCGTGCCCTTGCCGTTTCTGTGGCGCCCGCCGCCCCGTCCATGCCCGCCCTGCCCTCCGCTTTCCGCCGCCTCGCGGCGTCGAACCTGGCCGCACAGTTCTCCGAGCAGATCGCGCTCGCCGCCGCGCCGCTGTATGCCGTGCTGGCCTTGGGCGCCACCGCCGCGCAGACCGGCTACCTGCAAACCGCGCAGACGCTGCCGTTCCTATTGCTGTCCCTGCCCGCCGGCGTGCTGGCCGACCGGATGTCGCGCCGCTCGCTGATGACCGCCGCCGAGACCGTGCGCGCGGCAAGCCTGATCGTACTGCTGGCGCTGTTGTGGTCCGGCGGCCTCAGCCTGCAATGGCTCGCCGCGCTGGGCTTCGCCGGGGCAGTGGGCACCGTCGCCTACAACGTGGCGGCGCCTGCATTGGTGCCCAAGCTGGTTCCGCCTGGTGAACTCTCCAATGCCAACCGCTGGCTGGAACTGGCGCGCAGCGCCGCGTTTTCGGCCGGCCCCGCGGCGGGCGGCGCGCTCGTGGGGTGGATGGGCGCCTCCACCGCCTATGTGCTCGCGACCACACTGTCGCTGCTGGCCGCCGTCTTCCTGGCAGGCCTGCCGCGAGACGCGCCGAAGACGGCCCAACGCCGTCATCCGCTCACCGAATTGCGCGAAGGCGCGGCCTTCGTCGCCACCCATCCCCTGCTGCGTCCGGTCCTCCTGACCGCCCTCTTTTTCAATACCGCCTGGTTTGTCCTGCTGGCGATCTACGTCGCCTACGCCGTCGACCGCCTCGGCCTGTCCGCTGCGGGCGTGGGGATTACGCTGGGGGTCTATGGCGCAGGCATGCTGGCCGGCGCACTGGCCGCCCCGTGGCTCGCCCGCCGCCTGCCGTTCGGCGCGATGATTGGCGCGGGCCCGCTGTCCGCCTTGCTGGCCAGCTTCATCCTCTTGTCGACGCTGGTCTATCCGTCAGGGGCATGGGCGGCGGTGGGGTTCTTTCTGTTCGGCGCCGGGCCGATCCTGTGGACCATCACCACCACCACGCTGCGTCAATCGGTGTCGCCCAACGCCCTGCTGGGCCGCGTGTCATCCGTCATCGTGACCGCCAACTTCGGCGCGCGGCCCATCGGCGCGTTGATCGGCGCGACGCTGGCGGCGCGGTTTGGGGTGGAGGCGTGTCTTTGGGTGTCGACCCTGGGGTTTTTCATCCAGTTTGCCGTGCTGTTCACATCGCCGGTACTGCGCTTGCGCCAGCAACCGGAAGCCGTGGCCTCCTGAAATCATTCCGCCTTGCGGGCCCGCGCGCTGGCTTCGAATTCCGCAGCCAGGCCCAGAAGCTCTTGCTTGTACTCGTCCAGACTCCCGCTGTATTCGTCCAGGTACAGATCGCGGCGCGCCTTATTCATTTCTTCAGACGCGACCGCCTGCCTGACGAATCCTGCCAGCCTGTCTCTCACCGGTTCAGGGATGCCCGTCCGCACGGCCACGCTGTAGCTGCTGTGAAATACCATGTCCGGCACGCCGAGTTCTGCGAACGTCTTCACGCCGGGCAGATGCGAGGTGCTTCCTGGCCGCCCGGTATACGCCAACACCTTGACGTGAGGATTGTCCTTGACGTTCTGCGTCGTGCCAATCGTGGTGAAGTAGCCGTCGATCTGCCCGCCCAGGATCGCCGTCAGGCCTTCCGCGCCGCCTTTGAAGGGAATGGGACGGTACTGCGTCTGAAGGCCTGATGCCAGTCGCGCGGCCAGCGTGGAATAAGTGCCCACGCCCAGGTCGGCGATGCCGATATCCAATTCGCGCTTTGCCCCCTTCAGGTCCTCGAGACGATTCCAGCCCCTGTCGGCTGGCACGATGAAGGCGTAACTGCTCTGACCTAACGGCGCAAGAATCTCGAAATCCGAAAACGCGTAGCCCGCGCCCGGTGTCGTCAATTTCGCGCTGTAGAACCCTTCGGCATGGACCAACAGCGTGTACCCGTCGGCCGGCCGGCCTTTCACCGCCGTGATGCCGATCGCCGAACCCGCGCCAGGCCGGTTTTCGACGACCACGGGCTGCCCCATGATCGTTCCCAACTGCTGGGCAAACGCGCGCGAGATCGCGTCGGTAGCCGCGCCCGGCGGATACGGCACCACGAGCCGCACCGGTTTCGTCGGATAGTCTGTTTGCGCCGTGGCGGAAAACGAACATAGTGCCGTCAGCACCGCGCTACCCAACAGCAATCGAAATGGCGGGCGGATCGACAGACGAATCGTCTGAAGAAACGGCAAGCGAAGCGGCGACCGGCGGCGAAGCGTGAAAGGCATGGCTGGCTCTTCATATGTTGACCCACAAAAAGTGTATAGAGCACCCATCCGTTGATTTAGCCACCATCCCGAAGAACTCTCCTGCAGAAAACGCAGCACTGCGTCATCGCCATTGCCGACAACGGTGGCCGCGACTTCTTCGTTTCGCGCAGTTCTGAACTGCGGTTTCGGCTATAGCCAATCCGGTACGGCTACCTAGAATTTGAAAGCTCCAATAAATCAAAAATTATGGAGACGCTGCAATGACCCATCCTTTACCCACACGACGCGCCATCCTGCTCGGCGGCATGCTGATGGGCCTGGGTGTGAACGCTTTTGCCGCCCAAGGCGGGTGGCCGGAGCGCCCCGTCCGCCTTGTCGTCGCCGGCTCGTCCGGCGCGGGCGGCGACATCTTCGCGCGCCTGATCGCCGCGCCGCTTGCCAAGGCGCTGAACCAGCCGGTGGTCGTGGAAGCCAAGCCCGGCGCCAACGGCATGCTTGCGTGCGACACGGTGGCAAAGGCGGCGCCAGACGGCTACACCCTGCTGTTCGCCCCCTCCTCCGCCATCCTGCTCAATCCGGTCGTACTTCCCTCGCTGCCGTACGATGCGGAAAAAGACCTGCTCCCTATCGCCCAGGTCGGGGCCGCCGGAATCCTGCTGGTCGCCAATCCGACCACCGGCTTCAAGAACCTGGCCGACATGGTCGCGTACGCCAAGGCCAATCCTGGCAAACTCGCCTATGGTTCGTGGGGCACCGGCTCGTCCGGCAACCTGGCCATGGAAGGCATCAAGGCGCACTACGGCCTGGACATGCCGCACGTGCCCTACAAGCAGTTGGTAACCGAGAGCACCGACCTGATCGCCAACAACATCAGCGTCGGCTTCATGGACATCGCCTCGCCCATTCCCCACATGCGCAGCGGCAAGCTGGTCGCCCTGGGCCAGACCGGATCAAGGCGCTGGCCCGCGTCGATGGACGTCCCGACGCTGGGGGAACAAGGCTACAGATTCGAGGCGGACGGCTGGTACGGCGTCTTCGCCCCCGCCGGCACGCCGGCCGAGATCATCGACAAGCTCAACGCCGAGATCTATCGCGCGCAGCACACGCCGGACGTGCGGGAAAAAATCGAAGGCCAGAACATGATCGTGCCGGCGGACATGTCTGCAAAGGAATTCGCAGCATCCATCAAACGCGACGCCGTCATCTGGCAAGGGTTGGCGAAAGTGGCCGACCTGAAGAACAAATAGGAAGCGCGCATGGACACGCCTTTCAAACTTCCTTTTTCCTCCGATGCCTTGCAGGACCGCGTGGCGGTGGTAACCGGCGCGACCGGCGGAATCGGTCTTGCCATTTGCGAGCACCTGCATGCGATGGGCGCCGCCGTCGTCCAGGTGGATGTCAACGCATGCCCTGCCGGCTCGGATGCCGATGGCCGCCTGAACGTGCGTTGTGATGTCTCCGATTCCGCCTCGGTTGAAGAAATGGCCAACCAGGTGCGAACCCGATTTGGACGGTGCGACATACTGGTCAACAACGCCGCCGTCAGCGGGGCGCCGGTGGGACTGGAGGCGCTGCCGCTTGAGCTGTGGGACCGCATCTTCCGCATCAATCTGCGCGGCGCGTTGCTGTGCGCGCAGTCCGTGTTTCCGTTGATGCGGGATCAACAGGGCGGCAGCATCATCAATGTGTCATCGATCTCCGCCCAGACGCCAACCCGGCTCGGCGCTTACGGCACGACCAAGGCGGCGCTGCAGGCGCTGACGCGCCAGATGGCCGTTGAGTGGGGACCGCTGGGCATACGCGCGAATTCCATCAGCCCCGGCATGATACGCACGCCACTGTCCGAACCGCACTATCGAAATGAAGGTGTGCTGCACAAGCGCATTGCAAGCATTCCTGCTCGGCGGATCGGGCGGCCGGCGGACATTGGCGGCGCGGTCGCGTTTCTTGCCAGCGATGCGTCGTCGTATGTGAATGGCCAGGATCTCGTGGTGGATGGGGGTTTCGTCAAGGCATCGTTGACGAATCTCTATGCGACGTGAGGGGGCGGCGGGAAGGCATTCCGCCAACCGCCGTGCACGGGGCGCCGGGCGCTGATCAGGCTCGGGCCCTCGCACTCCCCGCCGACACGTCCTGCAGCGCGGCCGTCAGCAGCGGCTTCCAGGATTCGATATGCCGGGTGATCAACGCGGCAATTGCCTCGGTCTGCCGCGTTTGCGCCAACTCGATCATTTCGTAGTGCTCCGACACGGACGCGCGCTGCCGCTCCAGACCCTCCGGCGAATTGATTCCATACAGGCGCATGTCGGCTCTCAGGTCCATGATCATTCGTGTCAGCAGCGGATTGTTCGCGCGCGACACCAACGCTTCATGGAACCGGCGGTCCGTTTCGATGTAATCGGCGACATTGCCTGCCTTGACGGCGGCGGCAACCGCATCGGCCAGCTCAATCAGCGGCGCCGCGTCGGTGAGACCCGCCCGCGCAACTGCGACGAGCGCCCCCGATTCGAGCATGATGCGCACGTCAAAATGGTTCTCCAGGTCCTTGGGCGTAGCCGCTTCCACACGGAACCCCCGATTGCGCAGCGGCGCGACCAGGCCCGTGCGGCTCAGCTCCAGCAATGCCTCGCGTACCGGGGTCGTGGACATCCCCATCTCGGTCGCCACTGCCGGCACGGAATAAATGGTGCCCGGCGCCGCTTCGCCCGACACGATGCGGGAGCGCAGTTGCGCCAGCACCATTTCCCGCAAATTGGTGACGCTTTCCATCGAGATCCCCTGGAAAAAATCGAACCGTCACTATATCAAATCCCTTGCAGTAGCGCGTGACGCGCTATATAAATGCGTCACGCGCTACCTGATGCGCTCGCCCCGGGCCGAGGCGAATTGGCCCAATGGAGACATCTGTGGATGAACCTTTGAAGCGCCACGTCTGCCTTGGCTGTGGCTTTCTGTACGACGAAGCCCTGGGGCTGCCCGAACACGGCATTGCGCCAGGAACCCGATGGGCCGACATTCCCCACGATTGGGTCTGCCCCGACTGCGGCACCCCAAAGAGCCGGTTCGAAATGGTCGAACTTCCGTACGCCAGCGCCGAAGCCGCCGCGCACGCCCTCGTCTGAACGCCTGCCGAGAACTCATCATGAACAAAGACTTTGTGCTGCGCGCGCACGACCGCGGCTTTGAAAAATTTCTGTCGACGGGCGAAGCGTCCAGCTATATCGCCGGCCACCCCGAAGGCATGGTGACCCGCCATTCCAGCTTCAACTTTGGCGCTTACCAAACCGGCATTCCCGGATTCGGCCGGATCCGCGTTTTTGGCGAGGAAGTATTCAGTGGCACCGGTAGCGGCTACAACATGCACCGCCACCATGACTTCATCATTTGCGCGTTCGTCCTGGCGGGCACGCTGACGCATGTGAACACGGTAGGCAACATCGATCAACTCGGACCGAACGACTTCTACGCCTTCTCTGCCGGCTCCGGCGGCAAGCATTCCGAATTGAATCTGGCCAGCACCGATATGCAAGTGCTGTATCTGTGGCTCTTGCCCGACCGCCTGCTGACGCCGCCTTCCTATACGCGCAGCCACTTCGATGCGAGCACGCGCCGCAATCAGCTTACGCAACTGGTGGGCAACGCCGACGGCGCCTTGCGAATCAGCCAGGACGTATCGGTTTCAAGGTTGGTGGCCGACCAGGCAATGCACCTGCAATACACGCCCAAATCAAATCGTCATGGCGTGTATGTGTTCGTGCTGGACGGAGAGGCCAGCGTCGATGACATCACGCTGGCGCGCCGCGATAGCCGAGGCGTTTGGGGCGATCGCCCCATCACGATTCAGACGGACGGTGAAGGCGCCGATCTCCTCATTATTGAAACCATCCAGTAACGCCGTCCAGATCAACCTGCGTTGCAAGCGGCGCTTGTATTCACACGCCGCTTGCCCCCCGTCTGGGGGATGCGAGGAGAATGTCATGCCAGTGATTCAGCTGTATTACGCAAAGGGGATGCTCGACCCCGCCAGCAAGAACGAAATGGGCAAGCGGCTGACGGAAGTGCTGTTGACGATGGAAGGCGGCGCCCGCACCCCGGGCGGCTTGGCCTTCGCGTCGGTGCTGTTCACCGAAGTGCCCGCCGAAGACTGGTGGGTTGGCGGTAAGATCGACGACACGCCCATCCGCACCCACGGCCGCCTGCTCGCCCGCGTCAGCATTCCTGAAGGCTACATGAGCCAGCAGCACAAGTCCGAGGTCCACGCGTCGGTACACGCAGCCATGATGGAAAGCCTGGGCGCCACGCGCCAAGACGGCAGCGGCGCATTGGTCATCATCGAGGAAGTGTCGGAAGGCAATTGGGGCGCGGGCGGACACACCATCAGCCTCGCCGCCATTGCAAACACCGTCGGGCTTGCCAAGGACGGCGAGCGTTTCAAGTGGGTCGAAGCCTATTTCCGGGCCAAGGCCAGACAATATGCAGCGTCGCATTACCCGCCAGGCACCGGCGGCCTGCTGCCGGCACCGTCCGCCACCTCCGCGACGCAGGGAGAATGACGATGGCCTTCGAGTTCACCGCCTGCGGAACCCAGGCCCCATTTTTGCTGTCCCTGTTGTACAGCGCCGGCAGCGGGCCGGCGTCATAACAGGAGTCACATGAATGACACGATCCCAACATCTCCGGCTGAGCGCACTCTGCGCGGGCGTGGCGCTTGCCGGCACCGCCATCGCGGCAGACGCCCCCAAGGTGCCGGACTACGGCCCCAACCTGGAGCGCTTTGAGTATCCGCACGAGGTCAAGCGGCTGGCGCTAGACACGCAAGGCCAGAAGCTGTCGATGGCCTACATGGACGTGGCCGCCGCCAAGCCCAACGGCAAGACCGTCGTGCTCATGCACGGCAAGAATTTCTGCGGCGCCACCTGGGACGCCAGCATCGCCGCCCTGAGCCAAGCCGGATACCGCGTCGTCGTTCCCGACCAGATCGGGTTCTGCAAATCCGACAAGCCGCAGGCCTACCAGTTTTCGTTTCATCAACTGGCCGCCAACACCCACGCCCTGCTCGATCATTTGAAAATAGACCGCGCCAGCATCGTCGGCCACTCCATGGGCGGCATGCTCGCCGCGCGCTACGCGTTGATGTACGGCCCGCAAACCGACGCCCTGGTGCTCGTCAATCCCATCGGCCTCGAAGACTGGAAACAGAAAGGCGTGCCCTACCGCAGCATCGACGACTGGTATCAGCGCGAGCTCAAGGCCAACTTCGAGGGCATGAAGAAGTACCAGCTGGGCACCTACTACGCCGGCCAATGGCGCGACGACTACGACAAGTGGGTCCTCATGGCCGCCGGCATGCTGCAAGGCGAAGGCCGCGAACGCGTTGCGTGGAACCAGGCGCTGACCTACGACATGCTCTACACGCAGCCCGTCGTGCACGAATTTGGCCAGATCGCCGTGCCTACCACGCTGCTCATCGGGGAAAAGGACAACACCGCCCCCGGCAAGGACGCCGCGGCGCCCGAGGTGGCAAAACAGCTCGGCAACTATCCTGAGCTGGGCCCGAAGGCGGCCAAGGCCATCCCGAATGCAAAGCTCGTCACGTGGCCGGAGCTTGGCCATTCCCCCCAGGTACAGGACCCGAAGCGGTTCAACGAAGCGTTGCTGAAGGCGCTGCCGGCGGCGAAGGGTTAAGGCATGTGTTGCTGACAAACGCCGCCACCCGCGAGACCACATCGCCGCACCCGCGGCCCATCGTGACCACGTGACGGCGATCTGTCAGCAACTGCAGCTGCACATTCGTGTTGCACGCCCTCTTCACGATCTTGAACGCGTCCGATACCGGCGCAACGTCATCCTGCCGCGCATGAATGACAAGGCACGGAGCGCGCAGCATGTGCAAGTGACGCGATACCGAGGCCGCCAGTTTGCGCATCTCGGCAAGCGACCCCCAGGGGAGGCGCGGCAAGCCCGCCGCGCGCTCCCGGCGCTGAAGCGCCCGATGCCGGCCTATGCCCAGTGCCCTCGCGGCCAGTAGCCGTAAGGCCACCCTCACCCGTTGCGGAACCGTCCGGCCGTCATGATGAAATACGGGCGACAGCGCCAGCACACCGGCCACGTGGAACGGACGTTCCTGCGCAAGGGCGAGCGCCAGCACGGCCCCCGTGGACACGCCGCCGACGATCACGCGATCAACCCGGCTCGCCAGCACATCCGCGCCACGCCGCACGCTGGCCAACCAATCCAGCCACCCTGCGCCCGCCAGATCCTGCACAGAGCCGCAGTGCCCCGCCAGCTTGACCACGAGCACCGCGTAGCCGTACCGATTCAGGCCGCGCGCCAGCTCGTGCAGCTCGCTTGGCAGGCCGCCCACCCGATGAATCAGAAGGACGCCCGTGCGTCCGTGTTCGCCATGGCCCGCCAGCAGATGCCCGCCGGCCATGGGTTCCAAAGGCTGCGGCGTTGCACCGCGCGCCGGGATCGGGCCATCGGCCGGCCGCGCGCACCCCACCGGCCCACCTTCCGCCACCTTGCAGATTGCGTCGACCACATTCATGCAGACGCCTCCTCGCACTTGTGGCCGTCAGAGGGCAAGCTGGCGCCCATGGCGCGTCGATACGCCGCGAGCGTGCGTAGCATCTGTTCGCCCAGGCGCAGGTGCGTATCCGCGAACGCCCGCGCATTGGCAACGATGGCGTGGGTACGCCAGGGCCGGTTTCGAATCTGCATGATGCAGTCGGCATAGCCCGCTATATCGCCGGGCGCGGCCAGCCAGCCCGTCTGGCCGGGCACGACGATCTCCGGCAATCCGCCCACATCGCTGGCAACGACAGGCCGGGCTGCGGCAAACGACTCGGGCACGATACGCGACCAGGCTTCCGTTGCGGATGGAACCAGCACGACATCCGCCGCGCGGATCATGTCAGGCACATCGGTGCGGTGACCGGCAAACACCACATAGTCCGAAATGCCAAGATCGATCGCCAGACGGTAAAGCGCATAGGCATAGGGTTGCGTGCGAGCGGTCGCCATGCCTACGACGAGCGCCACCGCCGGCACCCCTCGGATGCGCAGGCGTTGCACGACGTGAAGCAGATCAGCCTGCCCTTTTTCTGGCCGCAGCATCCCGATGGTGGCGACGACGTATGCGGCTCTGGGCGTGGGCACCCCGAGGGCGCGACGGATGTGCAGGCTCGCATCGAGCGCGTCATTGGGCGAAAAGAACGGGTCCCCGGCCCACTCCCCGACAACGCTGATCCTGTCTTCAGCGGCCAACCGGGCCGCCAGCAGCTCCTGTTTGCCGACTTCGCTGGTTGCGATGACGTGATCGCACCCGATCGCCCATTCCAGCCGGCGACGCAGGGAGGAACGCATGGGTTTGGCGAAGTGACGCGTCCGGACGACGGCGCACAGGTCACGGCAGAGCGCGGCGGTCTTCGCGTCGGCACGGCTGTGACTGTCGATGACCTCAATGCGAAGGAATCGGACGGCCCGGCGAAGCGCCAAGACGGTCCGAATCGAGTACGCGGGATTGAAATCGATGTCTATGGTCGTCAGCTTGCGCTCGCGCGCGGCGTGGCTGACGGCACTGTTCGAGGGCGAGGCGATCGCGACTTCGTAGCCACGGTCGTGCAGCCAGCTAGCCTGCTCCAGCGTGCGGAACTCCAGGCCGCCGAGGCTGCGCTCAGCGAGCGTATGCAGAATGCGCATGATGATCCAGTACATCCAGGCAGGCGGGAAGCACCTCACCGGGCGTGATCGAGTTGATGCCGCTCTGGGGGTGCCGTGGGACGACGAACGCCGACCCGGGCCGTTGCCAGAACCACTCGGGATTCGCCTCGTTGAAGATGCCGACATAGGGCACACAAGCGCCCTGCGCGATATGCGAGGGACCGCAGTCATTGGCCACCACCAGGCGCGCGCGCAACATGACGGCGCTCAATTCCGAAATGGGCCGGCAATAGGCAATGGAAAAGTCGGGCCGTTGCATCGCCTGCAGGGCTTCCCGCTCGGCGTTTTCCTGCTGCCCAAGCACGAACAGAAAGCGGGCGCCGGCACTCAGCAGCGGCTTGAGCCTATCGGCCAGCCTCACGTAGTTTGCAAGGCTCCACCGCTTGAAAGCGCCCGCGCCACCCCCGGGGATCATCACCACGTCGGCGCCCAGCACCGAGTGCACGTGCGGACGAGCGAGCATCTGGAAGCACGCGCGCGTTGCGCCTTGCAGGTTGAACGGCCGATATGCGGCCAGCACGCGCAGATTGGCTTGGCCGATGTATTCCGTGACGTCCTTGCGGTGGCAATGCGTCCAGGCCAGGTCGCTGATCCGGGCGTTGCGGAACCCCAAACGGATCGACGGCGGGCGCAGCAGGTTGACCACGCCGAAGCGCTCGCTGCTGTGATGCAGGCTGACGGACAGGCGCGTTTCTTTTCTCAGACTGCGCAAATAATCGAAGAACGTAGCCGCGCGCACGAACTCATCGACCCAGGGCAACGCGCGGTAGAAGCTGCCCACGTCGTCACGCGCGACCACCTTGATGCGGCGCGACGGCCACCATGTCTTGAGCTGATACAGCGTCGGCATGGCGACGATCTGGTCGCCAAGCTGCGGCTTGCTTCTGACATACACAACGATTTCCGACACCTGCGGCCTCCCTGCTGATTGCACGGCCGGTCGGCCGCTGGCGGGCAATGTATCGGCAGGTGGCCGGCATAATTCCGGCGTCCTTTGAACAATTGTGAAGAAGTTTGCGCGGCCCTTAAAACAGCTTCACATGTTGTCCGCGGCGCATTGCGACAGCCGCCCCGGGCGGCGACTACATGCCATGCCTGGCCTGGCGCATCAGGCGCATCGTCAGCGTCGCAACCGAGCCGACCAGCGCCTCGCCCGAATCCGCATTGCTCATGACCATCACGGCAAGTCTGTCCTGCGGCGCAACGACCCACCGCGAGTGGAACGCTTCCGTCGCACCGCTATGGTCGCGTAGCGAGGTCGCGCTCACCAATTCGTCGCCGCAAGGCGCGGCCAGCCATGACAAGGCAAGGCGGCAATCCAGATCCATGCTGCTAACGGCCACGGTTTCCAAACCCAGCAACGTCTGCGCGGATCGCTCGGACAGCACCTGCCCGGCCCCGGATCCGGCGCCGGCTCTGCCTTGCCCGAACAGCATGCTGGAAAAGCGCGCCATCTCGGACGCGCTCATCCACAGGCCATCTGCCGCCGCGTTAGGCTGTGGCGCTTCCGCCCAGGGCTGGCCGCGCCGGTAGCCGGCCGCCCGATGCCCCTTCATGCGCTCGTGCGGATGAAATCCCGCGCGCGGCATGTTCAGGGGTCGAAGAACGGTGCGCCTCACGTACGCGTCAAGCGGTTCTTGTGCCGCATGCGCCACCATGTCGCCCAGCAAGGCATACGCCATGTCGGCACGGGCTCGGCCCATCGTGTCTTCCAGCGTGGCCGGATGCACGTCCAGCAGCGTGCGGGCGGTGAACGGCGCAGCATCCATCCACTGCGCGGCGTCGCGGCGCGGTTCGAGGCGCCCGTACGTCAAGGCGTCGTCAGCCGGCCGGTCCAGCGACAGCAAGCCGTCGTCCGCGGCGCGAAGCACGGCCGCCGCCGTGACGACCTTGCTGATGGCGCCCACGCGATACAGTGTGTCGCCGGTCGCCCCTCGATGCCGGGCCGTGTCCGCGTACCCGAAACCTGTGCTCCAGACGATGCGCTGATCGTCCACGACCGCAATGGAGAGGCCGGGAACCTTGGACACGTCCATTTCGTAAGGGATGCGCTCGGTCAGGTAGTCGACCACCGCCGCATAGTCCCCTTTCAGGATCGTCGCGGGCGCGGCGGGTGGCAACCCCTGGCAACCGCCCACAGCGACGAAGAGCGATCCGATGGCAATCAGGCGGGCAAGCGAGAACATGGATGACGGCAACCCCGTGAAAGAGAAATGCCGAGATGCTATCGATGCGCCACCGCGCGATCCTTCCTGCTTTGTAGGGAGTTTGTGAAGATCTTTGCGCGTGCGTTGTGCGCGCGCCAGGTCAGGTCAGGCGGCGTGCCAACGGATAACGAAGCGGGCGCCGCCCAGCGGACTGTCGGACACCAGCGCCTCGCCGTTGTGCCATCGGGCCACACGGCGCACGATGGCCAATCCCAGTCCCGTTCCCCCGGTGCCGCGCGCGCGGCTCTCGTCGAGCCGGATGAAGGGATCGAAAACCCGCTCACGATCCGCAGGCGGCACGCCGGGTCCGTCGTCATCCACCGTCAGCACGTAATGCAGAGGCTCTGGACTGGCCAGTCCAACCTGAACGTTTCCGCCGGCATGCCGGATGGCATTCTGCAGCAGGTTCAGCAACGCGCGCGTCATGTAACGCGGATGCAGCCGGACTTCGCCCGCATCACAGTGCGTCACCTCGCAATGCACACGCGCCCGCTCAGCCTCAAACGACGCGTGCTGCACAACGGAATCGAGCCAGCCGCGGGCATCCTGGGGCTGGAGCGGGATGTCGTCGCGCTTGTGCTCCAGGCGGGCGTACATCAGCAACTCCGATGCCATGCTGTCCAGCTCGGCGACATCGTTCTTCATTTCCTCGACAAGACGCTTGCGCGCAGCGGCGTCGGCCTCTTGCTCGATCATGTCCAGTTCGAACGACAACCGGGCGATGGGCGTTCGCAGTTCGTGCGACACCGCGTTGGTCAGCTCGCGCTGATTGCTGATCAGCGCACTGATGCGATCGGCCATCTGGTTGAACGTGTCGCCCAGCCCACGGATGCTGGAAAACCGCGACAATTCGGCGCGCACACGCAGGTCGCCCTGTCCCATCCGTTGCGCGGCGGTCTTCAGCGCTTCCAGATCGCGCCAGACCGGCAGCGCCCACACCAGCATGAATCCACACAACATCACGCCCAGGGCGGCGTAGATGGCGACGATCACCCACGTGCCGACCAGCGGCTCGGGCGGCAGCTTGACCATCAGCCACTGCGCGCCCGGACCGGGTATGGCGGCCACGAAGCTCATCTGGTCGTCGCGCAGGAAGAATCCGCCGGCGTCGATGGTGCGGCGTTCCACATCGGTCAGCGCAAATTCCGCCGCGTTGTAGTCGGCCGGATTCAGGACCTGCAACGCCAAACCGTAATGGGGCGCCAACGTGTTGCGCACGTAGTCGGGGCGCGCCTCGGGCGGCACATGGGCCAGTTCCTGCTTCAGGCTATGCAGCTGACCGCGCACGGCTTCACGCGTGTAGTTGGTTGTCTCGGACTCAAAGAGATAGTTCGCCGCCCGGTCCACCACTTCGTTCGACAGCACGAACCCGATGGCCAGCACCACGAAAATGCGCAGGACGAACCTAAGCATTGCCCAGCTCGTGGACCTTGGGCGAGAACAGGTAGCCCTTGCCCCAGATGGTCTTGATGCGCGCCGGGTCACGCGGATCGTCGTCCAGCTTGCGGCGCAACTTGCTGATGCACACGTCCACGGTGCGATCGAGCCCGTTGAACTCGATGCCGCGCACGGCGTTGAGCAGATCGTCGCGCGTCAGCACTTGGCCGGCCTGGCTAGCCAACGCCCACAACATTTCAAATTCCAGCGTCGTCAGGTCGACCTCTGCGCCGGCCAGCACGACCGCGCGGGTCTGACGGTCGATCGACAACGGTCCGAACACCAGGAGTTCAGGCTGCGTTTCAGCCTGGTTGTGACGACGCATCAGGGCGCGTATCCGCGCCAGCAGAACACGCGGTTCCACGGGCTTGATGACGTAATCGTCTGCACCGGATTCCAGACCCAGGATTTGATCCACGTCGTCTTCGCGGGCAGTCAGCATCAGGATCGGCGCAGACGAGAACGCACGCAGATCCCGGCAGACCTGCAGGCCGTCCCGGCCAGGCAGCATCAGATCCAGAATGGTGATGGCCGGCTCATGACGACGAAACGCATCCACCGCATGATCACCACGATACGCCTGAACAACATTGAATCCGTGCTGTTCCAGAAACTGCGCAATCAGGCGCGCCAGCTTCGCATCGTCTTCGACTAACAAGGCCTTGGTCATGGTGTGGAGACAGAGTTTCATGCACTGGCACAGTGCATTTTGGCGGCAAGCATATACCGAAAGAATTTCGGGTCGCGTGGGCGTTGTTGAGGGCAATGGGCGGAGCGGCATGCGCTGAACACCCCGCGCGCCGCAAACGTGGCGGGGCTTGCAGGCCATACATACCGTCAGAATTGTTACCGGTCGCCCGTGTACCTTTCTGATACATTGGCGCCTCAAAAATCATGAAAAAGCGAGGCCAGCCTCACCGCGCGGCAGCCGCCGTGCGTGAGACATGCACGCACAACGTCAAGCAACAACGTGCCGCGTTCAAGCGCCTCGGTCTCAATCGTCGATCTTCGGGGTAACAATCAAAATGAGAAAAATTGCACTGCTTGTGGTTTTGCCTGCGCTGCTCGCGGGTTGCACTTCCGCGCAGATGAGCATGATTACCGGCAAGCGGAACAAGACCTACAACGACGTCAATGCAGCATGGGTAGGCAGCACCGAAGAGCAACTGGTTTCCAAGTGGGGACCGCCCAAGAAGAGCTACACGCTTGAAAGCGGTGCAAGGATTATTTCGTACGAAGAAATCTGGGGCCCGATTTCGGCTTATCACGTGTGCGTCGAGAAGTTCATGATCGAAAAGGGCATCGTGACGAAGTGGGGTCTGTCGGGTTGCCCGGCGCGCATGACGGGCTCGATGCCGGCGGAAACGCCGATTCCGCAACCGACGATGTAAAACCCGCGTCGCAGATGCAATACCACCGACGCTCGATTAGTACCCGGTACACTTCAAGTCCGGGTACTCGTCGAGCGGCAATCACGACAGGCCCAAGCGCACGGCTTACTCGTTAAGCGACATCGGCCGCGACCCTCCCGGCGGCAGACCGAACACGCGCCTGATCGCATTCAGAAACGCGCCGTAAGGCCGGCCCAGCACCAGCATCATCACGGCCGCGCCCAATATCCCTCGCAACAGGCCCTCGCCCGATGCCCCGCTGATCGCGATGATCGCGGCGTAAATAGGCACCTGGAAAGTCATCAGCGCCACGCTATCCCAAAGCAGCCGGGACGCGCGCGTGTCCTTCGCGCGCCGCATTATCCAATCGCGCCAGAGACCGTAAGGCCTACCTACCGGAATCATCAGCGCGCCGCCGATCAGCCGCGCGTGGAACACCTGTTCCCACGTCATTCCCGCGATCCAGCGCTCGTTGATGATGCCTGTCGTTGTAAAGAACAGGATCAGCGCAACGGTGTCGGCAATATAGGAGCGCGTGGATAGCGGCAATGTGGTCTTGTCCGTCACGTGCCGTTCCCCCGGCATCTGTTCTGCCTGCCGGCGCCCGAATCTGTATATGGCGGCACGTTCCCCGGCCCGCTAGACTGCGACGACCTTCGATTCCGAAAAGCGCCCTGCCCGCGGTAGCCAACATGCTGAAAATATTGGGAAAAGCCTCGTCCATCAACGTGCGTAAAGTGCTGTGGACGTGCGCTGAACTGAATTTGCCGTTTGATCGCGAAGACTGGGGCAGCGGTTTCCGGCCCACGTCCGAACCGGAGTTCCTGGCGCGCAATCCCAATGCCATGGTGCCCGTGATCCAGGATGGCGATTTCGTGCTGTGGGAGTCGAACACCATCATCCGCTATCTGGCGGGCCAGTATCAGGGGCAACACCTGTATCCGGCCGAGCCGAAGCTGCGGGCGCGGGTGGACCAGTGGATGGATTGGCAGGCAACCGACTTGAACCGGTCCTGGAGCTACGCCTTCATGGCGTTGGCGCGGCAGTCGCCCGCGCACCGGGACGAGGCCGCCATCGAGGCGTCGTGCCGCGACTGGGCCCGGTTCATGGGGATTCTGGACCAGCGGCTGGCCGCCACCGGCGCTTATGTGGCCGGCGATGCATTCACGCTGGCCGACATTCCGGTGGGGCTGTCGGTGAACCGCTGGTTCGAGACGCCGTTCGAAAAGCCCGCGCTGCCAGCCGTGGCGGCGTACTACGACCGGCTGGCGCAGCGCGACGGCTACCGGCAGTACGGCCGCAACGGCACGGCTTGAGGAAAGCGCCCGCGGGCGCACTCCCCCTATTTCACGACGCCGCAAACGATACGTCCGCCTCCGCCGCCCAACGGCTCGGGCTTGTCGCTGTAGTTGTCGCCGCCAGCGTGGATCATCAACGCCCGGCCCTTCACGTCAGCCAGCTTCAGGTGCGGCGCAAGCACGGTTTTCGTCGCGCTGCCATCGGCCGCGACGGTGAGGAACGGCAGGTCACCCTGATGTCCGTCGGTCGCCATCGGCCCCTTGTGCGCCTTGGTGCCCTTGGGATCCAGGTGCCCGCCCGCACCGCCGCCCGGCGCGGTCTTGCCGCTTACCGGGCCGGGCTCGCACGAGCCTTTCTCGTGCACATGAAAGCCGCGCTCGCCGGGCGGCAGACCTTTGAGGTGGGGCGTGAATTGCAGCCCTTCCTTGGTGTCTTTCAGGGTGATGGTGCCGGCGCTCTTGCCGACGCCATCGGGCGTCAGGAACGACATCGAGACGTCTTCGGCCAGCGCCGCGCTGGACGCGCCCGCCAATGCCAGCGCCGTGACAAGCATCGAGAATTTCTTCATGAATTGCCTCCTGGAAAGATGCCCGCAAGCTGCGGGCGGCCATCGGTAAGGCGCGCCTCGCGCAGCCGGCGGCGCAGATGAAGATAGCACCGGGGCCGGGCGGTCCGCCAGAAAACTTCGTTCCTGATACAAGGTTGTGACACGGTGTGGGGAAAGGCCGAAGCCCCGCCTAGCCGTTCACGATGAGGACCACCGCATGCAGCAGCACGCCGATCAGGCCGCCCACCAGCGTGCCGTTGAAGCGGATGTACTGAAGATCGCGCCCCACACTGAGTTCCAGTTCGTCGACCAGATGACGCTCGTCCCAGTTCTTGACGGTGCGCGAAATGTGCTCGGTGACACCAACACGCAGCCGTCCGGTCAGACGCCGCGCGCCGCCCAGGATGTGGTTGTTGATGGCTTCTCGCAGGCCGGGGTCTTCCCCAAGCTTGCGCGCCAGCGCCAGCAGCGCGCTTTCCAGATGCGCGGCCAGCGCGGAATGTTCGTCCGCCAGGTCGCGCCGCAGCGCCGCATGGATGTCGTCCCACAGGCCTTGAACGTATTCCTGGACCTTGGGGTGGTCGATGGCGCGCTGCTTCAGGGCTTCGACCTGGCTGGCCAGCGCCGGGTCGGTCTTCAGGCGTTCGATGTAGTTCATCACCCACGCCTCGTAGTCGCGGCGCACGGGGTGGTCGGGCTCGGACAGCACGTCGCGCAGCTCTTCGACCAGCGCGCGCGCCAGGCGGTCGGCCAGGTTGTCGGCGATGTTGTCGACGGACTTGACCACGTCAACGGCGGCGATGATGCGCGGCCATTCCTTGCGGGCGAACTTCACGAGCAGGGTCGACGCGCGCTCCTTGACGTCTTCCTCGGCCAGGTAGCCGCCCAGCCGTTCCATCGCGGCGTCCAGCAGCTCCTGGTGCCGCCCGTCGCGGGTCAACAGGCCCAGCACCTCGCCGGCGGTGCCCGCCGCATCCCAGCGGCGCAGATTGCTGACGACGAATTCCTGGATGACACCGCGCACGGCCCGATCGTCCAGCAGGTCCAGCGTCTGCAGCGCCACGCGGCGGGCCCCATCGCTCAGGGCGTGCGCCTGCGCGGGCCGGGCCAGCCAGCGGCTCAGCCGCGCGGCGGGATCGAAGACGCGCAGCTTTTCAATGAGGGTGTCGGGATCCAGGAAGTGATCGCGCACGAAGATCGCCAGGCTGTCGCCGATGCGGTCCTTGTTGCTGGGAATGATGGCGGTGTGCGGAATGGGCAGACCCATCGGCCGCCGGAACAGCGCAACCACGGCGAACCAGTCGGCCAACGCGCCAACGGTGGCTGCCTCACAAAACGCCCGCACCCAGGCCCACGCGCCCTGCCCGCCCATGACGTGACTGGTGATGAAGCCGCTGACCATGGCGACAAGCAGCGCCAGCGCCCCGATCTTCATGCGGCGCAATTGCGCGCGCCGCGCATCGGCATCTAGCGCGGTGTGCGCGCCGGCGATTCGTTGAGGTTGCGTAGTGTCGGTCATGAAGGATCCGGTGGTGCAAGCCCCGAGCATACCAATCGATGGCGGCCCGGCCATTGCACCCGGGAACCGCCATCCGCCCTACTCGCTCAGGAACTCCGACAACGCCTCCAACCCTTCGATATGATCGGCCACCACCTTCGCGATGAAGGCAATGGGCACGGACAGCAGCGTTCCCCAGATGCCCCACAGCCACGTGAATAGCAGCAGCAGGATGAACACGGCCACGGCGTTCATCCGTGCGATGCGGCCAGACATCCAGGTCGTGACGACGACGCCCATCAACAACGCAATGGCGACGGAACTCATGGAGATGGCCAGTGCGGGACCGAGCTCACCGAACTGCACCAGTCCCGCGACGCCAGTGCCGACCGCCGTCATCAGCGGGCCGAAGTACGGGATGATGTGCAGCGCGCCCGCCACCACCGCCCAGGTCGCAGCGTTTTCCAATCCCAGCAGGCGGAAGGCGCCCCATGACAGCAGCCCCAGCGCCACATTGGTCACCAGCATCATCGCCATGTACATGTGGATCGAGTTGTTGATCTGGTCCAGCATGTGCACGCTGATCTTCTTTTGCGACAACGTCTTGCCGGCCATCTTTACGAACTTGCGCTTGAACGCGTTGCCCGACAGCAGCAGGAAGAAAACCAGGAACACGCACATGGTGGCCTGCCCGACGAAGGTGGCCAGCCCCTTGGAGCCCCACAGCAGGATGTCGCTCAGCCCGCCGTCCGACTTGGCCACGACGACGCGACCGCCGGGCTTGGGCGCACCCGACTCCTGCAGGATGCTTGCTGCGTTGCGCAATTTTTCCATCAGGGAGCCGTCGCCGCTCAAGAGGCCGCCCAGCGTGCGGGACAGCTTGCTTGATATCTCGGGGAGCGCATTGATGATGTCGGCGACCTGGTCCTGCGTGACGTAGATGACGCCCACGATCCCGACGGCGATGGCCGACATCACGATGACGGTGCCCAGCGAGCGCGGCACGCGATATCGCTCCATCAGGGCGACGACGGGATCCAAGGTATAGGCGACCACAATCGCCATCACCACCGGAACGATGAATTCCTGCCCCGCCTTCAGGCCAAACAACACGGCAAGGACAGTCAGCGTCACCAGACAGAAGCCGCTGACGCGCACGAGCGGCGTGGGCGACGGCGGCTTGATGAGGCCGGCGTCCTGCGCCGTGACTTTTTCCTCGGAAGGATCGGTCTTTGCCGCCGCCGGCTCGGCCTTTTTTTCGGCGGCCTCGGCCGCTACGGGTTCCGGGCCTTCCCTCTGCGGCGAAGTGACCACTGGCGTCGCGCTGTCCATCTTTCCCCTCACATCCGTTTTGCGAAGGCCGTCAGCAAGTTGCGTGCCCGGCAGGTTCAGCCGCTGCTGATTGCCAGCAGACCCGGCTCGCCCTCGTGCTGCCGCTGCGCCCGCTCCAGGATGAATTCAATGATCATTGCGAGCGCCCGCGGATGGTGTCGATTCGGCATGTACAGCATATACATGCCGCGCCCAAAAATGCTCAAGCGCCAGTCGGTCAGCGCGGGGACAAGCTCGCCGCGCGCAATGTCCTCGTGCACCACATAATCCGGCACCACGCCGACGCCCAGGCCCGCGCGGATGGCGTCGCGCAGGAAGGCATAGTTGCGGGAAATGACGGTGGGTTCCAGGACGACATGCTGGCGGGGCTGGCCGCCGTAGTACGCCGACAGGCGCAGCGGCCGGCCGATCACGGCGGCGCTGATGACGGGCGTGCCGGCCAGGTCTTCGGGCCTCTGGGGAAGCCCGCGGCTTTCCGCGTAGTCCCTGGACGCACAGGCCACGTAGCGGACCTGGCCGAGTTCGCGCGCGACCAGATGCTGCGGCGGTTCGGACATGATGCGCACGGCAATGTCGACTTCGTCGCGCAGCAGGTCTTCGACGCTGTTTTCAAACAGCACGTCCAGCACGATGTCGGGATAGGTTTTCTTGAACTCAAGCAGCCAGGGCGTCATCACGAACTGCCCGTAGCCGCTGGGCACGCTCAGGCGCACCTTGCCCTGCGGTGTCTTGCCCAGTGTTTCGATCGATTCGCGCGCGGCTGCGAGCTCATCCTGGATGCTGCGCCCGTGCTTGTACAGCTTCAGGCCGATCTCGGTGGGTTCCACGCGCCGCGTCGTGCGCCGCACCAGCTGCATGCCGACCGAACGCTCCAATTGGCTCAGGTGATAGCTGACGTTGGCGCGCGTCATCTTCAGGCGGCGCGCGGCCTCGCTGAGATTGCCCGCGTCCAGGATTTCGACCAGCAGGGTAAGGGATTTGGTGTCCATGGCGGCGCTCCTTGCCGTGCATTGTCAAATTTTCTTGTCCGTAGTGTCAATTATCGATGTCATTGTCAAGACATCTTTGCTGCGAAAGAATAAAGCCATAAGAGACGGGCCACCCCTGGCCCGCCAAGGCTCCGTTCGCGCCAGGCGTCGGCGCACCGGCATGCCGGCGCGGCGCGCGAGCAGGAAGCATCAATGGAGACACTGTCCATGACAGACAGCGCAAGCACCGGCGCGGCCCAGACGCGCCGCTACGAAGACATTCTGGTCATCGTCATCGATCATCCCCCCGTGAATGCGTTGAGCGCCGCCGTGCGTCGAGACTTGTCCGACGCCATCGCACAGGCGCAGACGGACGCGCGGGTCCGCGCGATTCTGCTGATGGGCGCTGGCAAGAACTTTATCGCGGGCGCGGACATCCGCGAGTTCGGCAAGCCGCCGCAACCGCCCCTGCTGCCCGACCTATGCAACCAGATCGAAGCCAGCGACAAGCCCGTCGTGGCGGCGCTGCACGGCGCAACGCTGGGCGGCGGGCTGGAGATTGCCTTGGCGGCGCACTATCGCGTGGCGCTGGCCACCGCCAAGCTCGGCCTGCCCGAAGTGAACCTGGGCCTGTTGCCCGGCGCGGGCGGCACGCAGCGTGCGCCGCGCCTGATGGGCGCACAGGCCGCGCTGGACCTGATGCTGACCGGCAAGCACTTGCCCGCGGAGGCCGCCCTGGCCTCGGGCCTGGTCGACGCGCTGTCCACTGAGGAAGATCCGCTGGATGCAGGTCTTGCCTACACGCGCGAACTGCTGGCGCTGAACGCCGGCCCGCGCCGCACCCGTGATGCGGCCGAGGCTCTCTCAGACCGGCAAGCGCAACTGGCGGTGGTGGATGCCGCCGCCGAACGCGTCGCCGCTACCACCCGCGGCCTGTACTCGCCCGCAAAGATCGTCGACGCGGTGCGCGCAGCGACCGAACAGCCCTTCGACGAAGGCCTGCGCATCGAGCGCGCGCTCTTCCTGCAATGCCTGGACAGCCCGCAGCGCGCGGCGCTGGTCCACGCGTTCTTTGCCGAGCGCGAAACCGCGAAGATCCCCGAGCTGAAGGAAGCGCGCCCGCGTCGTCTTGAGCGCGTGGGCATCGTCGGCGGCGGCACCATGGGCGCGGGCATCGCCGTGGCGGTGCTGGATGCGGGGCTGCCGGTCGTGATGGTGGAACAGGACAAGGCCGCGCTGGCGCGGGGCCGGGCGCGCGTCGAACAGGTGTACGACCTGCTGGTCAAGAAAGGCCGGATCACCGCCGACGACCGCGCAGCGCGCATGGCGCGCTACACCGGAGCCACCAGCTATGACGCGCTGGGCGAGGCCGACCTCATCATCGAAGCCGTGTTCGAGGACATGGCCGTCAAGCAGGCCGTCTTCGCGCAACTGGATCGCATTGCCAAGCCTGGCGCCGTGCTGGCCACCAACACCTCTTACCTGGATGTGGACCGCATCGCAGAAGCGACGCGCGGACCGGCCGACGTGTTGGGGCTGCACTTCTTCTCGCCGGCCAACATCATGAAGCTCATGGAGATCGTGGTCGGCCGCCACACCGCGCCGGACACCGTGGCAACCGGCTTCGAGCTGGCGCGACGGCTGCGCAAGATTCCCGTGCGCGCGGGCGTGTGCGATGGCTTCATCGGCAACCGCATCCTGGCCGTGCACCGGCAGGCGGCGGACATGATGATGGAGGATGGCGCCTCGCCTTATGACATCGACGCCGCCGTGCGCGCGTTTGGCTATCCGATGGGCCCGTACCAGATGGCCGATCTGGCCGGCGGAGACATCGGCTGGGCGACGCGCAAACGCCGCGCCGCCACCCGCGACCCGGCGCTGCGCTACGTGCAGATTCCTGACCGCCTCTGCGAGCGCGGCTGGTTTGGTCAGAAGACCGGCCGCGGCTTTTATCTGTACCCCGACGGCGCGCGCCAGGGCACGCCGGACCCGGAAGTGCTTGCCATCATCGACGAAGAACGCCGCCGCGCCGGTGTCACGCCGCGGCCGTTCACGCAGGAAGACATCCTGCGCCGCTACCTGGCCGCGATGGTCAACGAAGCGGCGAACGTGCTGCACCAGGGCATCGCGCTGCGCCCGTCCGACATCGACGTCGTGTTCCTGTCCGGCTATGGCTTTCCGCGCCACCGCGGCGGCCCGATGCACTACGCCGACAGCGTGGGCCTGCAAAGCATTCTTGCCGACATCCGCAGTTATGCGAAGGAAGACCCCGCGTTCTGGAAGCCGTCGCCGCTGCTCGTGGAACTGGCCGAGTCCGGCCGCACCTTCGGCAGCCTGAACGCCGCCTGATCCGAATTCATCCTAGGAACCCTCATGCGTGAAGCCGTCATCGTTTCCACTGCCCGCACCCCCATCACCAAGGCGGGGCGGGGCGAATTCAACCTGATTGCCGGGCCCACGCTGGCCGCGCACGCCGTGCGCGCCGCCGTGGACCGCGCCGGCATCGACCCCGCGCTGATCGAAGACGCGTTCATCGGCTGCGGCTATCCGGAAGGCGCCACCGGGCGCAACATCGGCCGCCAGGCCGTGATCCGCGCGGAGCTGCCCGTCAGCGTCGGCGGCGCCACCATCAACCGCTATTGCGCATCCGGCCTGCAGGCGATCGCGTCGGCCGCGAGCCGCATCGTGATGGACGGCGCACCCGCCGTGATTGCGGGCGGCGTCGAGCTGGTGTCGCAGATCCGCACCCGCGACGATGGCGTCAGCGGCATGGACCCGTGGATCGTCGCCAACAAGCCCGAACTCTATCTGCCCATGATCGAGACCGCCGACATCGTGGCTGCCCGCTACGGCATCAGCCGCGAGGCGCAGGACCGCTTTGCCGCGCAAAGCCAGGCGCGCACCGAGGCCGCGCAAGCCGCGGGCCGCTACCGCGAGGAAATCATTCCGGTCACCACCACCATGTCCGTCACGGACCGCGCCACCGGGGCGGTCACCGAACGCGAAGTGACGGTGGACAAGGACACCTGCAACCGTCCCGGCACGACTTACGAGGCGCTGGCCGGCCTGGCGCCCGTGCGCGGCGAAGGCCAGTTCGTCACGGCGGGCAATGCCTCGCAGTTGTCCGACGGCGCCGCCGCCTGCGTGCTGATGGAAGCGGCCGAGGCGCAGCGCGCCGGCATCCGTCCGCTGGGCGCGTTCCGCGGCCTTGCCATCGCCGGCTGCGAGCCGGACGAAATGGGCATCGGCCCGGTCTACGCGGTGCCCAAGCTGCTGGCGCGCCACGGCCTGAAAGTGCAGGACATCGACCTGTGGGAGCTGAACGAGGCCTTTGCCTCGCAGGCCCTGTATTGCCAGGAAAAGCTGGGCATCCCCATGGACCGCCTGAACGTGGACGGCGGTTCCATTGCGCTGGGTCACCCCTTCGGCGTCACCGGCGCGCGGCTGGCTGGGCATGTCCTGATCGAAGGCCGCCGCCGCGGCGCCCGCTATGCCGTCGTCACGATGTGCATTGGTGGCGGCATGGGCGCGGCCGGCCTGTTTGAAATCTACTGAGAGACCCGCATGGATCTGGAATTCACCCCCGAAGAAATCGCCTTCCGCGACGAAGTGCGCGCCTTTCTGGACGCCAGGCTGCCCCGGCGTCTGGCGGACAAGGTTGGCGAAGGCAAGCTGCTGACGCGTGACGACATGACCGAATGGCACGCGATCCTGAACGCGCAAGGCTGGCTGGCCACGCACTGGCCCGAGGAATACGGCGGCACCGGCTGGACGGCTGCGCAGAAGTACATTTTCGACAACGAATGCGCACTGGCCAACGCCCCGCGCATCGTGCCGTTCGGCCTGAGCATGCTGGGGCCCGTGCTGATCAAGTACGGCACCGAGGCGCAGCGCCGTTACTGGCTGCCGCGTATTCTCGACGGCTCGGACTGGTGGTGCCAGGGCTACTCCGAACCCGGCGCGGGCTCGGACCTGGCGTCGCTGAAAACCACCGCCGTGCGCGATGGCGACTGCTACGTCGTCAACGGACAGAAGACGTGGACCACGCTGGGCCAGTACGCCAACATGATCTTCTGCCTGGTGCGGACCTCGCAGGAAGGCCGGCGCCAGGAAGGCATCAGCTTTCTCCTGATCGACATGAACAGCCCGGGCATCGAAGTGCGCCCCATCATCACGCTGGACGGTGAACACGAAGTCAATGAAGTGTTCTTCTCGGACGTGCGCGTGCCCGTCGAGAACCTGGTGGGCGAGGAAAACCGCGGCTGGACGTGCGCCAAATATCTGCTGACCTATGAGCGCACCAACATTGCGGGCGTGGGCCAGTCCACGGCCGCGCTGGAACGCCTGAAGGCCGTGGCCGCGCGCCAGAAGCGGCATGGCCGCCCGCTGACCGAAGACCCGGATTTTGCTGCGCGGCTGGCGCGCGTCGAGATCGAGCTGGCCAACATGCGCACGACCAACCTGCGCGTGGTCGCGGCCGTGGCCGGCGGTGGCGCGCCCGGCGCGGAGAGTTCAATGCTGAAGATCCGCGGCACGCAGATCCGTCAGGAGATCAGCGCCTTGAACCGCCGCGCCATGGGCCCGTACGCGCGCCCCTTCGTGCCCGAGGCGCTGCACGATGGCTACGATGCGCCGCTCATCGGCCCGGACGGCGCCAACAGCGCCGCAGCGCAGTACTTCAACAACCGCAAGCTGTCGATCTTCGGCGGCTCCAATGAAATCCAGAAGAACATCATCTCCAAGATGATCCTGGGACTGTAAGGGCTGGCCATGAATTTCGAACATACCGAAGACCGGCGCATGCTCTCGGACATGCTGCGCCGCTTTGTCGCCGAGCAATACGACTTTGCCACCCGGATGCGCCATGCCGAATCGCCGCAGGGGTACAGCCCTGAATTCTGGCAACGCTACGCAGAGCTGGGCGCCATCGGCGCGCTGTTCACCGAGGCGGACGGCGGGCTGGGCGGCGCGGGCTTTGACATCTCTGTCGTCTTTGAAGCGCTGGGCCGCGGCATGGTCGTAGAACCCTTCCTGGATGCGGTGATGGTGGGCAGCGCGATCGCATCAAAGGGCACGCCCCAACAGCGCGAGGCGCTGGAAGGCCTGATCGCCGGCAGCCTGACCGCCGCGCTGGCCCACGCCGAGCCGCAATCCGGGTACGACCTCAACCAGGTGCAGGCGCGTGCGCAACGCAGCGCCGACGGCTGGGTGCTCAATGGCGCCAAGGCCGTCGTCTACGCGGGCGAACACGCGGATCTCTTCCTGGTGTCGGCGCGCACGTCGGGCGCTGATGACGATGAGGCCGGCATCAGCCTCTTTTTTGTGACCAAGGCCACGCCCGGCCTGAGCCTGCGAGGCTACGGACTGATTGACGGCGGGCGCGCCGCGGAGCTGGTGCTGGACAACGTGCAGCTTGGACCCGGCGCGTTGCTGGGCGAGGCGGACGCCGGTTACCCGTTGCTGGAGCGCGCCGTGGGACGCGGCATCCTGGCGCTGTGCGCGGAGGCCGTCGGCGCCATGGACTGCGCGCGCGACGCCACGCTGGAATACCTGCGCACGCGCCGCCAGTTTGGCGCACCGCTCGGCAGCTTCCAGGCCTTGCAGCACCGCATGGCCGACGTGCTGCTGGAGATCGAACAGGCGCGCTCGGCCGTCATCAACGCCGCCGCCGCCGTCGACCACCCCGACCGTGTCACGCGCGAACGCGCGCTGTCGGCCGCCAAGGTCACCATCGGGCGCATCGGCACGCTGGTGGCCGAAGAATGCATCCAGCTGCATGGCGGCATCGGCATGACCTGGGAGTTGCCGCTGGCGCACTACGCCAAGCGCCTGGTCATGATCGACCATCAGTTGGGCGACGAAGACCACCACCTGCGCCGCTACATTGCGCTGGGGCAGGCATGAACGCGGACGCACGGCCATGATCGAATCCCGTTCCGCCACCCTCTCCCGCCCCTTCGCCGCGCCGTTCCCGGTGCGCACCGCAGAGGACGTCCAGCGGCTGCAGGCGCGGCCGCTGGAAGAAACGCTGACGGTGCAGAGCACCTACGAAATTTTCTGCAATTCCGCGGCCGCGTTCGGTGAACGGCGCGCGCTGACCTTCCTGCGCAGCGCGGATCCCGCCGACGACGCCATCAGCTGGACCTATCAGGACCTGCTGGCCGGCATCCACCAGACCGCCAACCTGCTGCACAGCCTGGGCATCCGGGAAGGCGACGCCGTGGGCGTGCTGCTGCCCGGCTGCCTGGAGTACCACCTTGCCCTCTGGGGCGGCGAGGCGGCCGGCATTGTTCAACCGCTCAATCCGCTGCTCACCGAAGACAAGCTGGCATCGCTGATGACGACGGCCGGCGCCAAGGCGCTGATCGCCTATGGATCCGACGTGGAGTGCGGCTCGTGGTCCAAGGCGCTGCGTCTGATGGAGCGCGTGCCGCCCCTGAAGTCGCTGTTGCGCGTGGCGCCGTGGCATGAAGCCGAAGCGGACCGCCCCGCGCTGCCGGACTTCGCGCTGAATTTCAATGCCGCGCGCGCGGCCCAGCCTTCCGACCGGCTGGTCAGCAAACGCGTCATCCGCGCCAGCGACGTGGCGGCCTACTTCCACACGGGCGGCACCACGGGCGCGCCCAAGCTGGCGATCCACACGCACGCCAATCAGGTGTTTTCCGCCTGGGCGGCCGTGCAACTGCAAAACGCAGGTCCCGGCGATGTGGTCATCAATGGCTATCCGCTGTTTCATGTGGCGGGCGTGCTGCCGGCATCGCTGGCGGCCTTGTCGTCCGGCGTCGAAACCGTCATTCCCACCACCCTGCTGCTGCGCAACCGCGACGTGCTGCGCAATTACTGGCGCCTTGTCGAAAAGCACCGCGCGACCTCCCTGCAGGGCGTGCCGACCATCCTGGCCGCGTTGGCGGAGGTGCCGCTGGCCGGCGCCGACATTTCATCGCTCCGTTACTGCCGCACCGGCGCCGCACCCCTGCCCGCCGAGCTGGCCGCGCGCTTCAAGCGCCTCTTCGGCCTGCACGTCAGCGAAAGCCTGGGCATGACCGAAATGGCGGGCATCACCTCGATCTCGCCCCCCGGCTGCGAATTCCCCGTCAACTGTGTGGGGTTCCCGCTGCCGTATGTGCAAATCCGCATCGTCAGCCTGGACATGCCCGCGGGCCAGCCCGCGCGCGATCTGCCGCCCGGCACGCCGGGCATGGTGCTGATCAAGGCGCCGAACGTCATCCCCGGTTTTCTGGACCCCGACGACACCGCGCGCGCCTTCACCGAAGACGGCTGGCTCATCAGCGGCGACGTCGGCCTGATGGATGCCGAAGGCCGCCTGCATCTGCAGGGCCGCGCCAAGGACCTGATCATCCGCGGCGGCCACAACATCGACCCCAAGACCATCGAGGACGCGCTTGCCAGACACCCGGCGGTGCAGCTTTGCGCGGCAGTCGGCGCCCCCGATGCCTACGCGGGCGAATTGCCCATCGCCTTCGTCACGCTGGCCGAAGGCAGCGAGGTGACCGAGGCGGAATTGGTGGCTTACGCCGCTGAGCACGTGGACGAAGGCCCCGCACGGCCCAAGCGGGTCGTCGTGCTGGACACCATGCCGATGACCAACGTGGGCAAGATCTACAAACCCGATTTGCGCCGCCTGGCGACCGCCGTGTCGGTCGAGGCCGTGGTGGCGCGCACCCTGCAAGCGGCTGGCCGCGCGCAAGACGATCCCGTCTTCCGCGTGCTGGCCGATGCGCAACCGGATGTCGCCGTAGAAGCCCGCGCCGGTGCGCCCGCGCCGCTGAAAGCCCAGCTGCGCGAAGCGCTGTCCCGGCTGCCCGTCAAGGTCGACTTGCGCGACTGACCGGCCGCCCATAACAACCATCAGGCAAACCACCAGGAGACAAACAATATGAATCGACTTCCCCTGCGACGCGCTGTCCTCGCCACCCTGACGCTCACGCTGGCAAGCGCCGCGTTGCCCTTTTCCGCCAGCGCCCAGACCGACTTTCCCACCAAGCCCATTACCCTGATCGTGCCCTTCCCGGCCGGCGGATCCACCGACCGCCACCTGCGGATCGTTGCGCAGGACGCTTCCACACACCTGGGCCAGCCCGTCATCGTGGAAAACCGGCCAGGCGCCGGCGGCACGCTGGGCACGGCGACCATGGCCAAGACCGCCAAGCCGGACGGCTACACCATCGCGCTGTACACGCTGGCGATGCTGCGCATGCCCTACATGCAGAAAAGCAGCTGGGATCCGATCAACGATTTCACCTTCATCCTGGGCCTGTCGGGCTACACCTTCGGCTTCACGGTGCGCTCCGATTCGCCGTACAAGACCTTCAACGAATACATCGAAGCGGCGCGCAAGGCGCCCGGCAAGATCGATTACGGCTCCACCGGCATCGGCTCGTCGCCGCATTTGATCATCGAAGAGATCGCCATCAACGCCAACGTCAAGCTCAACCACGTGCCGTTCAAGGGCAACGCCGACATGCAGCAGGCGCTGCTGGGCGGCCATGTCATGGCGCAGAGCGACGCCACCGGCTGGGACCAGTTCGTCGATTCCGGCAAGATGCGCCTGCTGGTCACCTTTGGCGAAAAGCGCACCACGCGCTGGCCTGACGTGCCGACCGCGCAAGAGCTGGGCTACAAGGTTGTGTCCACGTCGCCGTATGGTCTGGCCGGTCCGAAGGGCATGGACCCGGCGGTCGTGAAGATCCTGCATGACGCGTTCAAGAAGGCGCTGTTCGACCAGGCCAGCATGGACGTCATGAAGCAGCTCAATCAGGAACCGGCCTACCGCAGCAGCGAGGACTACAAGGCCTGGGCGCAGGCCACCTTCGTCAAGGAAAAGGCATTGATCGAAAACCTGGGGCTGATGGCCAAGTAGCGGGCAAGCTGGCGGGACGAGCAAGTGGGACGGACGCCGGGAGGACAGGGGCAGGCCGGCAGGCGCTGGTGCCCCGGTCCCCGCGCAGCGCGCAGCCCCGCACCCTTAGCGTGCAGCGTGCAGACAGATTTTGTATGCAAGAAATGTCTGCCGCCCCGGCCGCCTTTTGTTAGACTGGCTGCCCGACGATTTCCCGCTACCGGCAGCCCTGCCGCGCCTCATGAATCAGGACGTCCAGCCAGACCCCAGCGCCGACGACATCGCCCAGGAAGTGTCCGCCGCCATCGTGGCGCACAAGCTTCCGCCCGGCACCCGACTGCGCGAGGAGGCCCTGGCCCGGGTCTACAAGGTCAGCCGCACCAAGATCCGCGCCGCGCTCCTGATGCTGTCCAAGGACAAGCTCATCAACATCGTCCCCGACAAGGGCGCCTTCGTCAGCAAGCCCGATGCGAACGAGGCGCGCGAGGTCTACGCCGTGCGCCGCATCCTGGAAGCGGCATTGGCCCGGGAATTCGTGGCCTGCGCCAAGACCGCCGACTTCCGCCGCATCGATGCGCATCTGGCCGAGGAACGCCGGGCCCTGGAAAGCGGCGACGTGCAGGCGAGAAACCGGTTGCTCAGCCAGTTCCACATCCTGCTTGCCGAAACCGTGGGCAACTCGGTGCTGACCGGCATGCTGCGCGAATTGTCGGCGCGCAGCGCGGTGATCACCGTGCTGTATCAAAGCTCTCACGACGCCAATTGCTCGTCGCGCGAGCATCACGCCTTCATCGAGGCGGCGCGCGCCGGCGACGCCGATCGCGCCTGCGCGCTGATGGACGAACATCTGGAGCACGTGCTGGCCGCGCTGGATTTCAGCGGTGACCGGCAGGCGGGCAGCGATCTGGTTGCCGCGCTGCTGAGCTGAGACGCGGCTGAGCTGGCGTGCTGCGCACCTGAGACGCGGCTGGCCTGACGTGCTTTCCGCTCCGCGGCGCTATCCCACCCGCAGCAATTGCTCCATGCGCTGCTGAAGCCAGCGTTCCGTCTCGTTCAACACGGCCCCTTGCAGCCACAACGTGCGCACGGACAGCATCGGCAACGCCAGTTCCGCGCACGGCACCGGCGTCAGCGTGGTGCTGAAACTCTCGTATTCCGCGATATTCAACGGCAGGATCGCAAAGCCCAGACCGTCGGCCACCATGCCCGCGATGCTGTAGAAGCTGTCGGTGCGCCACACCGTGGGACTGAGCACCATGTCCTCCACGCCTTCCATCTGCATGACAAGCTGGCGATGCCGCGCCAGGTCTTCGCGCGACACCTGCGGCAGCGCAGCCAGCGGATGGCCAGACGCCACGAAGATCCCTTGCGCCACGTTGCCCAGCGAACGGTGCGCAAAGTCGCTGCCGGGGTCGCCCCGGTCGAAGTGGAACGCGATGCTGGCCCGGCCCTGCCGCACGTAATCGGCGACCTCGGTAGCGGTGCCGTTCAACTGCGTCAGCTCAAGCGCCGGGAATCGCTCGGCCAGTTCCAGCGCCAGCGCGCCTAGCACCAGATACGGCAAGGCCTCGTCCAGCGCAATCGACAGTCGCGCCTCCTGGCCACCGGCAAACGCCAGCGCGCGCTGCGACAGCCCGCCCGCCTGCCGCAGCAGTTCTTTCGCTTCCCGCAGCATCACCTCGCCGGCCGGCGTCAGCACCGCATTGCGGCGCGACCGGTCAAAGAGTCCCACGCCCAGATCCGCCTCCAGCAGGCCCACCGCCGTACTGACCGCGGACTGGGCGCGGCCGATGCGGCGCGCCGCCGCCGAGAACGACCCGGCCTCAGCCGCCGCCACGAATTGCCGTAATTGGTCCAAGGTCCATTGCATGGTGACCTCCTTTCAATCCATCGATTTTATAGATGCAATCCAACTTTTTATGGCGGATATGTAGATGGATAATGCCAACCCGTGATCCCGAGCGCGCACGCCGCCCCCGGAATCACGGTCTTTAAAGGAGTAGAACCATGCAGCGGACTCATTCGAACGCTGTTGCCGCGGCCACCCCCGGCCGCTGGCTGGTGCTGGCCATCGTGTCCAGCGCCTTGCTGCTGATCGTCGTCGACATGACGGTCCTGTACACCGCCCTGCCGCGGCTCACCCACGAACTGGGCGTCACCGCATCCGCCAAGCTGTGGATCGTGAACGTATACGCGTTGGTCGTGTCCGGCCTGTTGCTGGGCATGGGCACGCTGGGCGACCGGCTGGGCCACAAGCGCCTTTTCATGATGGGGCTGGCCGTATTCGGCGCGGCGTCGCTCGCCGCCGCCTATTCGCCCGGCGCGGTCGTCCTGATCGCGGCCCGCGCGCTGCTGGGTGTGGGCGCGGCGATGATGATGCCCGCCACGCTGTCCATCCTGCGCCTGGCGTTTGCCGACGAGCGCGAGCGCGCCGTGGCGATTGGCGTCTGGGCGTCGGTCGCCTCGGGCGGCGCCGCGCTCGGACCCGTCGTGGGCGGCCTGCTGCTGGAGCATTTCTGGTGGGGCTCGGTGTTTCTCATCAATGTCCCCATCGTGCTGCTGGCGTTGCCGCTGGCCTGGCGGTTTATCCCGGCAAGCCAGCCCGACGCATCGCGGCCGTGGGATCTGGTCGGCTCCTTGCAGGTGATGGCGGGCATGATCCTGTGCGCTTACGCGCTCAAGGAACTGGGGCGTGCGTCGCCGTCCTGGCTGCACGCCATCGTGACCTGCGCGGCGGGCGCCTCCATGCTGGCCGTTTTCGTGCGCCGTCAGCGGCGGCGGCCGTATCCGCTGATCGACTTCGCCATCTTCCGCAACGCGTCCTTCAGTTCGGCCGTCGCCGCCGCGCTGTTTGCGGCCGCGGCGCTGCTTGGCATGGAACTGGTGTTCAGCCAACGCTTGCAACTGGTGCTGGGCATGTCGCCGATCCAGTCCGCGCTGTTCATCCTGCCGCTGCCGCTGGCCGCCTTTGTCGCCGGGCCGCTCGCGGGTCTTCTGCTCGGGCGCGTGGGCAGCCGGCGCATGCTGTTTCTGTCGCTGCTGGTGTCAGGCGCGGGTATGGGCGGGTACCTCCTGACCTACGATGCGGCGGTGATCCCGCAGATGATCAGCCTGTGCGTGCTGGGACTGGGCATCGGCGCCACCATGACCGCCGCCTCCAGCACCATCATGCAAAGCGCCACGCCCGAACGCGCCGGCATGGCGGCGTCGATCGAGGAAGTCTCATATGAACTGGGCGGCGCGCTGGGCGTGACGCTGATGGGTTCGATCCTGTCGGGCGTGTATGCGCAGTCGCTGTCCGTGCCCGCGGGCGTGGCGGCCACCGGCGCGGCGCGCGACAGCCTGGACGAGGCGCTTGTCGTCGCCGAAAGCCTGCCCACGGAACTGGCGGCCACGCTGACCGAAATGGCGCGTGGCGCCTTCGAGACGGGCTACGCGGCGGTGATTGCGACCGCCACGATCATGCTGCTGGGCACCGCCGCGTTCGTGCTGCTGAACCGCGCCCGCCGGGCGGTTCAGCCGGGCTGAAATCCCGGGACGCGGCGGGAGCGGTCTGCCTGCGTGCGGGCGCACTGCCTGTACCGATCAGCCGTTGCGGAATGCGTGGTCCATGTCCGCGATCAGGTCTTCCTCGTGTTCCAGGCCGATCGACACCCGGATCAAGCCTTCGGACACGCCCGCGGCATCTCGCTCCGCCGCGGGCACGCCGGAATGCGTGGTCGACGCCGGATGGCACACCAGCGTCTCCGTGCCGCCCAGGCTGACGGCCGAACGGAACAGATGCAGCGCATTGATGAAGCGGAAGGCGCGCTCGCGGCCGCCGTCCAGCACGAAGGCGAACGTCGAACCCGGCCCGGTGCATTGCCGCTTGTACACCTCCTGGTAGGCGCGATCGGCGATCTGTTCCGGATGGAACACCTGCACCTTTTCGTGCGGATTGCCCGCCAGCCATTCCGCCACGCGGGTTGCCGTGCGCGCGGCCTGCTTCATGCGCAGGACCACCGTTTCCATCGACCGCGTGATCATCCAGCAAGAATGCGGATCCAGTTGCGACCCGAAGGCGCTGCGGATCGCGCGCACTTTCTTGATGAGTTCCTTGCTGCCGGTGACCGCCCCCGCCACCAGATCGCTATGGCCGCCAACGTACTTGGTCAGCGAATACACCGACAAATCCACCCCGTGCTCCGCCGGCTTCTGGAAGATCGGCCCGAGCAGCGTGTTGTCGCACACCGAGGTCGGCCGGTAGCCGTGGCGCGTTTCGAACGCGTCCAGCTCGTTTTTCATGGCCTCGAAATCGAACAGCGCGTTGGTCGGATTGGCGGGCGTTTCGACATAGAAAAGCTTTACCGGCCCCTTGGCTGCGGCCTCTTCCAGCGCGGTGCGCATGTTGCGCGGCGACAGCCCGTCCGCCACGGGATGCGAACCCACGCCCCACTCCGGAAAGATCTTGCCGATCAGCGTCTCGGTGCCGCCATAGAGCGGCACCGATTGCACCAGCTGGTCGCCCGGCCGCAGAAACGCCATCAGCACTGCGCTGATCGCAGACATGCCGCTGGAAGTGACGGCGGCATCCTGCGAACCGTCCAGCAGCGAGAGCCGGTCTTCCACGATTTCCAGGTTCGGATGGTTGAACCGGCTGTACACCAGCCCCGCCGTCTCGCCCTGCGGCAAGGGCTTGCGGCCCGACACCAAGTCAAAGAACGCCGCGCCGTCCTCGGCGGTGCGGAACGCGAAGGTGGACGTCAGAAACACCGGCGGCTTGACCGCCCCCTCGGACAGATAGGGATCGTAGCCATAGGACATCATCTGCGTCTCGGCATGCAAGGGGCGGCCGAAGATGTCCTTCTTGTGATAGCTCGAGTAAGTCATGGTGTGCCTCATTCTGGTGTTCCAGCCGACCGGGCGGGCGCGACATGCATCTTGCAGACAATAACGCCGCGCCGCGGGCGAAACATTGCAGGTTGTGACGGGTAGGGGCGCATGCATGCCGATCGGGCGCGGGGCGAATCTTTCAGGCGGACGGGGCGGATAGCGGCCTGCGGCTGTACCCCGATGCCACCCCCGCCAAGACCTGCCTTACCAAACCAAAGACCTGCTTTTTGTTTTTTTAATGTACTAGTAAGGCGTATATCCTAGGGTAAACACGGCCTTTTCTCGCGCAATTCCCGGATCTATAAACACGTATTGTTTTTTTTATGTGTTTCTAAGATGAAAATCGCACTGATTGGATGCGGCGAGGTCGGCCACTGCTACACCCGGGCCTGGATCGCCGCAGGACATCGCATCGTCGGCATCTGCGACCTGCGCTCGGACGCGGAAATGGCAGATCGCGCCAAGTCCGCAGACGCGGCCTTGCATGCCGAACCGGGCGCCTGGCTGGCCGAGGCCGACGTCGTGGTCTCGGCCGTGTACGGCTACAGCGCGGCGGAAGTCGCCGCGCAGGCCTTTCCCCACATGCGCGCCGGCGCCGTCTACGCCGACTTCACCACGGCCAGCGCGCCCGACATGCAGAAGGCGGCCGCCGCCGCTGCCGCGAGCGCCATCCCGTTCATGGACGTGGCCATCATGGGCGCCATCGCTCTGCTCGCCGAAAAGACGCCACTGCTATGCGCCGGCGAGGGCGCGGCAGTGGTGACGGCGCTGGGCGAAAGCGCGGGCGCCACGGTCCGGATCATCGAAGGCAAGCCCGGCGACGCGGTGCGTTTGAAGCTCTTGCGCAGCATCATGACCAAAGGCATGGAAAGCCTGGCCGTCGAATGCCTGGTGGCGGCCGAGCGCATGGGTCTGCGCGAATCGCTGTACGAAGTGCTGGCCGACATCGACCGCACGCCGTTGACCGCGTTCATGGACTCGTTCGTGCGCTCGCACGTGCTGCATGCGCCGCGCCGGCTGGCCGAAGTGCGCGAAGCGCGCGACCAGTTGCATGAAGCGGGCCTTGAGCCGCTGGTGCTTGATGGCGTCGAACAGCTCTTTGCGCGATCCACCCGTGGCATCGAGGCCGCGCGCGCCAAGGGCGAAGCCCCGGCGCCCGATACGGTCGAGGCGCGCCTGGCCTGGCTGACCACGCTGGCCCGCCAGTCCTGACATCTCCACCGCGCCACAGAGCGCGGACCGAATCTGCAAACACTTCGTGAGGAAGACAATGAAACTGTTCAAGAAACTGCTGGCCGCAACGCTCGTGCTGGGCTGCGCCGCCGCGCATGGCGCCGACCTCGGCAAGTCCCCCATCACCCTGATCTCGCCGTTTCCCCCCGGCGGCGGCACCGACACGCTGACGCGCATGATCGGCAGCGCCATCGGCCAGGACGCCGGCTGGAACATCGTCGTCGAGAACAAGCCCGGCGCGGGCGGCAACCTGGCGCTGGACGCCACGGCGCGCGCTCAACCCGACGGCCACACGCTGGTCATGGCGCAGACCGACAACATCGTGCTGAACCCCTGGCTCTACAGCAAGCTCAGCTACGACACCTTCAAGGACTTCAAGCCGGTCGGCCCCGTGGCGTCTTCGCCCAGCGTCTTCGTCGTGGTGCCCGATTCGCCGTTCAAGACCATCGCCGACGTCGTCAAGGCCGCGCAGGCGCGCCCCAACCAGGTTTCGCTCGGCATTCCCGGCATCGGCGGCACGGGCGACCTGACCGGCTACTTGTGGCGCAAGGCCGCCAACATGGAACTGATGCACGTGCCGTACCGCGGCTGGAGCCAGGCGTTCCCCGACCTGGCCAGCGGCCGGATCGACATTTACGTGGGCTCCGTCGCGTCGCTGCTGCCGCAGATCCGCGGCGGCAAGGTGCGAGCGCTGGGCGTCGTCGCGAGCGAGCGTTCGCCCGCCCTGCCCGACGTGCCGACCTTTCCTGAAAGCGGTTTTCCGACCATCAACCAGTCGATCTGGTGGGGCCTGATGGCCCCGGGCAAGACGCCAGATGACGTGATCGCCGCGCTGAACAGCGAGCTGCAGAAGGTGCAGTCCAACCCCGAACTGATCAAGAAGCTTGAAGACGCCGGCTACAGCGTGCTCAAGGGCTCGCCCGAAGACCTGGCGCGCCGCCACCGCACGGACCACGACGCCTTCGGCAAGGTCGTGCAGGAAGCCGGCATTCCGAAGCAGTGAACCCGATTTGTAGATATTCCGCTATCAGGAGCAGTGATGACAGGTTTTGAAATCCACGCCCGCCAACGCGCGGTCAGCAAGGAACTGGTCGACAAATTCCGCCAGGTGCCGGTCGCCAACGTCAGCGACTGCATGTCGCGCATGACGGCCGGCGGCGCGCGCCTGCGGCCCATGCACGACGGCACGCCACTGGCCGGCCCGGCCCTCACCGTGCGCACGCGTCCTGGCGACAACCTGCTGGTGCACAAGGCGCTGAGCCTGGCGCAACCGGGCGACGTCATCGTGGTCGATGCCGGCGGCGATCTGACCAACGCGATCATCGGCGAGATCATGACGACCTACGCCGAGTCGCGCGGGATCGCGGGCATCATCATCAACGGCGCCATCCGCGACTGCGGCACCATCCGCCGCAGCGCGTTTCCCGTCTATGCGGCCGGCGTCACGCACCGCGGCCCGTACAAGGACGGCCCCGGCGAAATCAACTGCGTGGTCGCGCTGGACGGCATGACCATCGCCCCGGGTGATCTGATCCTGGGCGACGACGACGGGCTGCTTGCCGTGCCGTTCGATCAGGCGCAGGCCATTTTTGAGGCCGCAGCGGCAAAGCACGACGTCGAAACCAAGATGCTGGCGGACATTGCCGCGGGCACGCTGGATACGTCGTGGGTCGACGCCCGTCTGCGCGCGTTGGGTTGCACGGGAGTCTAGCCATGAGCGGTGCGGCACTCAGCAGGCCTCAGTTGCGCGTCGCGCGTCTGGATCTGTGGATCGATCCGGTGTTCGACGAGACCATTGCGCGGGACGGCACGCTGGACCTGCGCGTGCTGCCGGCCGGCGGCGACGCGGTGACGGCGGCCGGCCTGGCCGGCGCGCATGCATACCACGTCAGTGCGGCCAAGGACGAGGTGCCGGCACGCTGGCAAGTGTCGGCGGACCTGCTGGCCCAGTGTCCGCAATTGTTGTGCGTGTCTTCGGGCGGCGCGGGTTACGACACGGTGGACGTGGCCGCATGCACCCGCGCGGGCGTGGCGGTCGTCAACCAGGCCGGCGCCAATGCCGCATCGGTCGCAGAAATGACCTTTGCCCTGCTGCTGTCGCTGGTCAAGCGGCTGGGCGAATCGGAAGCCGCGCTGCGCGCCGGCACCGCCGTCAGCCGCGAAGCCCTGATGGGTCACGAGATCGAAGGCCGCGTCATCGGCATCGTGGGCATCGGCGAGATCGGACGCAGGGTGGCGCGGATCGCAACGGGCTTCGGTTTGAAGGTCATTGCGTACGATCCGCTGCTCACGGACGCGCAGATCGCCGAACGCGGCGCCGCGCCCGTCTCGTTCGATGCGCTGCTGGAACAGGCAGACATCGTCAGCCTGCACTGCCCGCTGAACACCGTCACGCGAGGGATGGTCAACGCCGCCGCCTTGCGCCGGATGAAGCGCGGCGCGCTGTTCGTCTCCACCGCACGCGGCGGCATCCATGAGGAAGACGCCCTGCTCGCGGCGCTGGAATCTGGTCATATTGCGGGTGCTGGCCTGGACGTCTGGCAGGTGGAACCGCCGCCTCCGCGCAGCGGCCTTTTGCAGCGGTCGGACGTGGCCGCCGCCTTCCACACGGGCGGCGTCACGCACGAAGGCCGCCGCAAGGTGGCGCAGGGTTCGGCCACGCAGATCCTGGACATGCTCGCCGGGCGCAAGCCGGCGCGTCTGCTCAATCCCGAGGTCTGGCCGCGCTTTCTGGCGCGTCTGGCGGAGCACGGGGTGAAGGGGTAGAACCCGCCTGCGCGGCGGCCAACGCCTCGGCGCCCATGGTCCCGCGCGCCGTTGTTATAGTCCCAGCTTCCAAATCCGAGAAGAGCCAAGCCGCGTCATGTCGAGCGCCAGTGATTACGTATACGGAGAGTTGCGCCGCCGCCTGATGGCCGGCTCGTTCCTGCCCGGCGAACCGCTGCGCGAGGAGCACATCGCCGCGCAGCTTTCCGTCAGCCGCACGCCCGTGCGCAACGCGATCGAACGCCTGATCGCGGACGGCCTGGTCACCCGCGAAGGCCGGCGCGGCGCGGTCGTGCTGGGCTGGCAGGACCGCGACATCGACGAGGCCTTCGAGCTGCGCATGCTGCTCGAACCCTATTCCGCCAAGGCCGCCGCCGAGCGCGCCACGCCCGAACAGATCGACGAACTGGACCGCATCAACCAGTGCATGCTGGACGCCGTCAACTCCGGCGCGCCCGACCACGTCGCCCAGGTCCAGCACTACAACAACCTGTTCCACCACGCCCTGCTCAACGCCGCGCAGTCCGCGCGGGTGCGGTCCCTGGTCGAGAACCTGCTGGACATGCCGATCATCATCGGCTCGTTCTACTTCTACGGCCGCGACGACATGCTGCGCAGCGTAGAACACCATCGCCAGATCATCGCCGCCATCCGCGCGCGCGATCCCGAATGCGCGGAGATCGCCGTGCGCTTTCATCTGGCGACGACCCATCTTCTGTTCCGGTCGCATCGCAAGGACGGCAAGACGGGCGGGTAGCCTGCGGCGGGATCATCAAAGGCCATTTGCCGCGGCTCACCCGCCAGGCAGTGGGAAATGCATGGGGGGCAGTGTCATCGACGTGTAGCAACACGCCCCTAGAGTGTCGGCTCCGATTGAATCCCAAAGAGGACTTTCATTTTGAAATCGACACTCCGCATTGCGGCGGCTGGCGCCTGCCTGTCCGCTTTCTCCCTGGCAGCGCCCGCCGCGCTCGCCGCCACCGCCACCTCGGTCCAGCTTTATGGCCTGGTCGACACCGGCTTGCAGTACCTCAGCAACGGTCCCGACGGCAACAGCAAGACGGGCATGAGCGCAGGCAACCTGAACGGCTCGCGTTGGGGTCTGAAGGGTTCCGAGGACCTGGGCGACGGCGTTTCCGCCATCTTCGTGCTTGAAAACGGCTTTGACTCCAGCAACGGCACCACGTTGCAAGGCGGACGGCTGTTCGGGCGCCAGGCCTACGTGGGCTTTTCCAGCAACACGTGGGGCCGCCTGACGCTGGGCCGCCACAACACGCTGATGATCGAATGGATGAGCAAGTACAACCCGTTCGACAACGCCAACTTCTCGATCAAGCGGCCTGACGCCGCGTTCTCGGACCGTACCGACAACGCCGTCATGTACGTCGGCAAGCTGGGGGCCGTGTCCGTCGGCGGCTACTACAGCTTCGGCTGGAACAATGAACAGTCGTTCGATGACAGCAAGCTAGGACGCATGGTGGGCGGCGGTCTGCGCTACAAGTCGGGCGGTCTGGACGCCGCGGTGCTGTATCACTCGAAGAACGCTGACAAACCCAAGACGGGCGCCAACAGCGGCAACCGCGAAGACCGCGTGGTCGCGGGCGTGTCGTACGACTTCGAGGACGTCAAGGTCTACGCCGGCTACCGCTGGCTGGACCAGAAGCTGACGCAGCGCAGCTACAAGAACAACATGACGTGGCTGGGCGCCAGCTACAAGCCGCAGGGCAACATGCGCCTGTCGGCCGCCGTCTACCACCTGAACGACTCGGTGTGCGACGACATGAACAATGCCGCCTGCCCCGCCGTACAGGCCGCCGGCACGGGCCAGAAGTCGACCATGATCGTGCTCGGCAATGAATACGATCTGTCCAAGCGCACCACGCTGTACGCGGTGGCGGCTTACGCCATCAACGACGACAAATCGTCCTTGAGCGTGGTCGGCGGCAAGTATGGCGCCAACGTCGAACCGGGCAAGAACCAGTTCGGCCTGAACCTCGGCATGCGGCATCGGTTTTGAACGCGCCCGCCTCCAATGCCGGCGGCACGGCCATCGCCGTGCGCGGCCTGCGGCATGCGTTTAACGGCCATACGGTGCTGGACGGCGTGGACCTGGACGTGCCTGCGGGCACGGTCCTGGCGCTGCTTGGGCCCTCCGGCTGCGGCAAGAGCACGCTGCTCAAGGCGCTGGCCGGCCTCTTGCGGCCGCAGCACGGCGACATCCGGTTCGGCGGCGCGGTGGTCAGCGGCGCGGACCAGCACGAGCCGCCGGAGCGCCGGGGCCTGGGCATGGTGTTTCAGGACTACGCCCTCTGGCCGCACATGAGCGTGGCCAGCAACGTGGGCTTTCCGCTTGAAATGCGGGGCGTCTCGCGCCGCGAGCGCCCCGCGCTCGTGCGCGACGCCCTTGCCATGGTCGGTCTGCATGAACATGCCGAACGCCGCCCTGCCGACCTGTCCGGCGGCCAGCAGCAGCGCGTGGCGCTGGCGCGCGCCATTGTCGCCCGCCCGCGCGTGCTGCTGTTCGACGAACCCCTCTCCAACCTGGACCGGACGCTGCGCGAAACGCTATGCGCCGAGATCGGCGCGCTGCTGCGCCGTATCGGCACGACCGCCGTCTACGTCACCCACGACCACGAGGAAGCCCATGCGCTGGCGCACACGATCGCCCGCATGCAAAACGGCCGCATCGCCGAACTCGTGCCGGTCAACAAGGACTCTGCTTAAATGTCACTCGCACCTTCTTCCCAACTACTCGCAACGCTCTTCATGACGCTTTCTATCGGATTGGCCTCGGGCCAGGCCAAGGCGCTGACCGTCTACACCGCCGGACCGGGCGGCCTCATCAAGCAACTGGCAGCCGGCTTCCAGGACAAGACCGGCATCAAGGTGGACGTGTTCCAGGCCACCACGGGCAAGGTCATGGCGCGCCTGGAGGCCGAAGCGGCCAACCCACGCGCCGACGTGCTGATCTCGGCCTCGTGGGACACCGCCCAGGACCTGGACCAGCGCGGCTGGCTGATGGCCTACGAAAGCCCGAACGCCGCGCAGGTGCCTGCGCGCTTCAAGGCGCCCACCTATGTCGCGCAAGGCATCTCGGCGCTGGGCATCGTCTGGAACACGAAGAGCGGCACGCCCGAACCGCGCGACTGGTCAGATCTGACCGCCCCCCAATTCAAGCAGTTGGTCACCATGCCGGATCCGGCCCTGTCAGGCGCGTCGCTCGACCTGCTGCTGGGTCTGCAAAACGCCCAGGGCGAGGCCGCGTGGAAGCTGTTCGAAACGCTGCGCGACAACGGCATGACCATCTCCGGCCCCAATGCCCAGGCGTTGACGCCAGTGCTGCAAGGCGCCAAGGCGGCGGTGTTCGGCGCGGTGGATTACGTGTCGTATGCCAGCGTCGCCAAGGGCGAATCGGTGAAGGTCATCTTCCCGTCCAGCGGCACCGCGATCGCTCCGCGTCCCATGATGATCCTGAAGACCGCGCGCCAGGCCGACGAGGCGCGCAAGTTCGTGGATTACGTGCTGTCCGAAGAAGGCCAGCGCGCCGTGGCGGACGCCTGGCTGATGCCCGCGCGTCAGGACGTGGCGGCCAAGCGGCCGGTGTTCAAGGATCTGGCCCTGCTGCCCGACACCGCCACCGAATCCGGCGCCAGCCGGGCCGAGGTGCTGACCCGCTTCGGCCGGATCTTCGGCCAACACTGACAGGCCGGGATGCCGGCCTGCCCGGCATCCGATCCCCTCCATGAAAAGCATCTATCTCCTGGCGGCCGCCACCCTGGCCGCCCTGGCGGTGCTCGTCGCCTTGCCCATGGCGTTCGTGGCGCTGCAAGCCGTCTTTCCCTACCTGGCCGAGGGTTCGCTACGCGATCCGTTCGGCGCCTGGCCTGCGACGCTGGGCAGTCCCGGCACGCTCAGCCTGATCGGCGGCACGCTGAAACTCGGCCTTGGCGTGGCCGCGGTCAGCGCGGCCATCGGCATTCCACTCGGTGCGCTGCGCGGGCTGTTCCGCGTGCCGCTGGCGCGGATGTGGGACCTGCTGTTCCTGGTTCCCTTTCTGCTTCCGCCGTACATCGCCGCGTTGTCGTGGACGATGGCCCTGCAGCCGCGCGGCTATCTGGAACAGCTGACGGGCTTCAATCTTGGCCCGCTGCTGTTTTCGCCGACCGGAGTGACGTTGGCGATGGGCCTGGCGATCTTTCCTGTCGTGTACTTCGCCGTCTCGCGCAGCATGGCGGCCATCGGCGCGCGGATGGCGGACGTGGCACGCGTATTCGGCGCGGGTCCTTGGCGCGCCTTCGTGCGCGTCACGCTGCCGCTGGCGCTGCCTGCCATTGCCGCCAGCCTGCTGCTTGCGTTCACGCTCGCCATCGAGGAGTACGGCGTACCCGCGGCGCTCGGCTCGCAATCGGGCGTTGCCGTGCTGACCACCGCCATCGAACGCCGGCTGGCCGACTGGCCCATCGACCTGCCCGGCGCGTCGCTGCTGTCGCTGGTGCTGGTGGCGCTGGCCCTGACCGCCTACGCCGTCCAACGCGCCGCGCTGGCGGGCCGGGGTTTCGAAACCACAACTGGCAAGCCTGCGCCGCTGGCGCGCGTTGAACTCGGCCCATGGCGCGCCCCCGTGCTGCTGGGTTTTGCCACGGTGGCGTTGATTGCGGTGGCGGCGCCCCTGGCCTCGATGCTGGCTGCCGCGCTGACGCGCAACGTGTCGGGCGGCCTCGCGGCCGGCAATCTGACGCTGGCCAACTTTGCCGCCCTGTTCGATGCGCGTGGCGACGCGTGGGAAGCCCTGTCGACCAGCCTGTCACTGGCAAGCGGGACGGCGTTCCTGGCAGGCGCGGTCGGATTGCTGGCGGCGTGGTGCGTCGCGGGTCGTCATGTGCGCGGGGCCGCGCTCATCGACGCGCTGGCCCTGCTGCCCGCGGCATTGCCCGGCGTGGTGGTCGGCGTCGGCCTGATCCTGGCGTGGAACCAGCCGTTCTGGCCGGCAACTCCCTACGGCACCTGGGGCATCCTGCTGCTGTCGTACACCTGCCTGCTTCTGCCCTACCCGGTACGTTATGTCGGCGCGGCCTTGGCGCAGATCGGCGCCAACCTGGAAGCGGCGGCACGCGTGCACGGCGCCAGCGCGGCACGCGCGCTGCGGCGCATCGTCCTGCCGCTCGTGTTGCCCGGGCTGGCGGCGTCGATGCTGATGGTGTTTGCGGTGGCGTCCCGGGAATTGGTGACGTCGCTGCTGCTGGCGCCGGCCGGCGTGCAGACCGTGTCGATCTTCGTGTGGCGGCAGTTCGAGCAGGGATCAGTGGGAGAAGGCATGGCGATGGCCGCGGTGGCCGTTGCCGTCAGCCTGTTGCTGATGCTGGGCGCAGCCAGCATCAGCCGCCGCCAACCCCGCTAGCTGGCGGGGCGGCAGGCAAGCGCATCAGAGCTGTCCGGGCACCACCCGGTTGCGCCCCTGCCGCTTTGCTTCATACAGGCCCCGGTCGGCGGCCTGGATCAGTTCGGTGCACGGCTGCCCCTCTTGCGGCACCGCCGTCGCCAACCCGATGCTTACCGTCAGCCACGGGCCAAAGCCCGCGTCGCGCTGGGGAATCTGCATGGCTTCCACGGCGCGGCGCAGCTTTTCGGCCGCCAGCCGCGCGCTGCCGCCCGGCGTGCCCGGCAGCACCAGCGCAAACTCCTCGCCGCCAAAACGCGCCGCCAGGTCGGTGGATCGGTCGCAACTGGCGAAGATGGTGTTGGCCACGCGCTTGAGCGCTTCGTCGCCCGCAATGTGGCCATAGGTGTCGTTGTAGGACTTGAAGTGGTCCACGTCGATCATCAGCATGCTGATCTCGCGGCTGTCCCGTCCCGCGCGCTGCCATTCGGCATTCAGGTATTCATCGAAATAGCGACGATTGCCCAGGCCGGTCAGGCCGTCCGAATTTGTCAGGCGGCGCAGCTCCATATTGCTTTCCAGCAGTTGCTGCTGGCTCTGGCGCAGCGCCTGATAGGCTTCGTCGCGCTGCACCAGCGCCATGTACGAACGCGAGTGGTAGCGGATGCGCGCGATCAGCTCGATGGAGTCCGGCAGCTTGACCAGGTAGTCGTTGGCGCCCGCCGCGAAGGCTGCGCTCTTGATGGCGGGATCTTCCTTGGTGGACAACACGATGATGGGGATGTCGCGCGTGACGGGATGGGCGCGGTACTCGCGCACCAGGCTCAGGCCGTCCACGCCGGGCAGCACCAGATCCTGCAGGATGACCGTGGGCCGGGTCTGGATCGCCACGCTCAAGGCCTTGTAGGGATCCGAGCAATAGTGAAAATCGATGTTGCCCTCGGGCACGAGCGCGCGCCGGATCGCTTCTCCAACCATGACCTGGTCGTCGACGAGCAACACCATCGCCCCATGCGAATTGAGATCCGCGGAGACCGTGTCGTCGGGGGATGGGAGCATAGTGAGTCCTTGATGCTAACGATGTGCCGCGGCTCAGGCGAAAGCCTGAATGACGCGGGACGCAATTTGTTCGAGCGGCCGGATTTCCACCGCGGCCTGCATGGCCGCGGCCGCCTTCGGCATGCCATAGACCGCGCTGGTGGCCTGGTCTTGTGCGATGGTCAGGCATCCGCGCTCGCGCAGCGCCTTCAGGCCGCGCGCGCCGTCCTGGCCCATGCCGGTCAGCAGCACGCCGACCGCGACGCCGCGCCAGTGCTGCGCGACGCTATGAAAGAAGACATCGATGGAGGGCCGATACAGGCTTTCGCGCGGGCAATCCGTGTACCGGAGGGTACCATCCTCCAGCAACGTCAGATGGTCATCCGTGCCCGCCAGCAGGATCTGGCCGGGCAACGGCCGTTCGCCTTCGCGCGCCAGCCTGACCGGCAGCGGCACCTGGTCATTGAGCCAGTCCGCCATGCCCGCCGCAAACGACGCGTCCACGTGCTGCACCAGCACGATGCCGGCCGGAAAATCCAGGGGAATGTCGCGCAACAGTTGGGCCAGTGTCGCCGGGCCGCCGGCCGACGCGCCCACCGCGAGCAGCCGGCGCGTGCTGGCGGGCGCCGCAGGCTTGCTGACCGGCGTCAATGCGGCACGATTGCCGTAACGGCCGATCAGCCAGCCGATGTTGCGGATCTTGCGCAACAGCGGGGCCGCCGCGGTGCGCATGTCGGCGGCGCCGACCACCGGCGTGTCCACCGCATCCAACGCCCCGTGACCCATGGCGTCAAAAACGCGCGACGTGTGGCCCGCCACGTCGGAGGTGACCACGACGATTGCGCAGGGGGTTTCGGCCATGATGCGGCGCGTGGCCTCGACGCCATCCATGACGGGCATGATGAGATCCATCAGCACGACATCGGGACGGTCGCGGGCGCATTGCTGGACGGCCTCCAGACCGTCGGACGCCGTCCAGGCGACCTCCAGGCCGGGTTCCAATGTAATGACTCGCCGCAGGACTTCGACGGCGAGGGGCATATCGTTGACGATCCCGATTCTCACGTCCGTGCCTTCCCGATGAGGTCTTCAACGGCGTCGAGCAGCGCATCATCATGGAAGCTGCCCTTGGCCAGATAGTAGTCCGCGCCGGCATCCAGCCCGCGCTGCCTGTCCTCTTCCCGGTCCTTGTACGACACCACCATGACGGGCAGGGTCTGCAGCCTGGGATCCGCCTTGATCCGCGACACCAGCTCGATACCGTCCATGCGCGGCATGTCGACGTCGGTCACGATCAGATCGAAGTCCTCGCTGCGGAGCATGTTCCAGCCATCCATGCCGTCCACGGCGACCGCCACATCGAAGCCGCGGTTCAACAGGAGCTTGCGCTCAAGCTCGCGAACCGTCAATGAATCATCCACCACCAGCACGCGCTTGCGGCGGCGCGTGGCCGCCGCGCCCGACCCGCTGTCGACCCGCGACAGCCGCCCGCCCTCGATCAGCTTCTGGACGGACACCAGCATGTCCTCGACGTCCAGGATCAGGAGCGGCGTGCCGTCATCCATGAGCGATCCCGCCATCACGTCCTGCACCTTGCCCAGGCGGGGATCCAGCGGCTGCACGACCAGCGTGCGCTCGCCCACGTAGCGGTCCACGGCAATGCCGTAGAGCCGGTCATGGTCGCCCACCACCACCACGGACAAGGTATCCGTGGCTGGCGCGGCCTCGCCGGCGCGCAGGATCTGGCGCGCCGACACCAGGCCGATCTGCCGGTCCTGGAACCGGAAATGCTGCTGGCCCTCCAGCTGCTCGATGTCCTGGGCGTCCACTTGCAACGCGTGGCTGACGTACGCCAGCGGAAACGCGTAGATCTCGTTCTGCACCTCGACCAGCAGGCTGCGCACCACCGACAGCGACAGCGGCATCTCCAGCACAAAGCGCGTGCCCCGCCCCTGCTGCTGGTATACCCGTACCGCGCCGCGCAACTGGCGCACCATCGTCTGGACCACGTCCAGCCCAACGCCGCGCCCGGATATCTCGGTCACCTCGTCACGCGTGCTGAAACCCGACAGGAACAGGAATTCCAGCAGCTCAGCTTCGCTCAGGCGCGACGCGGTCTCGGCATTGGTGAGCTTGCGTTCGACGACTTCTTCACGCAGGTGGTCCAGCGAAATGCCGGTGCCGTCGTCGGCCAGTTCAACCAGCAGCATGCCCGCCGAATGGCGCGCCGACAGCGTGATCAGGCCCTCGGCCGGCTTGCCCGCGCGTTCGCGGACGTCGGGCGCCTCGATGCCGTGATCCACGGCGTTGCGCAGCAGGTGCATGAGCGGCGCATCCAGCTTTTCGAGGATGTCCCGGTCCACCTGCGTGTTTTCGCCCTCGATTTCAAGGCGAACCTGCTTGCCCAGCGAACGGCCCAGATCGCGCACCATGCGCGGCATGCCGCCCACGCCGTCGCCAAAGGGCCGCATGCGGCAGGCGAGCGCGGTGTCATAAAGGCGCCGCGTCAGATGATTCATGCGCCAGCCGAATTCGTCGACTTCACTGGCGCGCTGCGTCAGCTCGCGCTGGCATTGTTCAAGGATGCGCTGGGCGTCGTCCAGTGCGGCCTGGCCGCGCGCGTCCAGTTCCTGATCGGCCAGCACGGCCCGCAGGCCGTCCAACGCGTGCGCCGCGCCCGTCTGCATTCGCCGCAACCGCAGCATGGCCGTGCTGAAAGGCCCCACCCATTGCGATTCGACCAGGGTCTCGCTGGACAAGCCCAGCAGGCGGTTCAGCGTGTCGGCGGTCACGCGCAGCACCCGCTCGCCCTCGCCCACGCTGCCGTCCGAACTGCGGCGCGAGGGCACGGTGGCGGGTGCGGGCGGCTTTGCGGCGGCAGCCGGCGCGGCGGCGGCAGGCTCGTCTTCGATCCGCACGATGGGCGGCAGGTAGTCCGACGGCCGCCCCGTGCGCGGGCCTGGCGCCGGCGGCGTGCCGGCCGTGCTGGGCGCCTTGGAGGCGTTGGGCGGATTGGGCGCGCTGCTCAGCCGCGCCACCAGATCGCCGATCTCGGCGTCCAATTCCACGCCCGGCGTCGCGACACGCTGCAGCAGGTCGGTGCCCAGCAGCAAGGCATCGATGTCGGCGGCTTGCAAAAGCAGACGGCCTTCCTGCGCGGCCACCAGGCAGTCTTCCATGGCGTGCGCGATGCGTACGGCCGGATGCAGATCCACGATGCGCGCCGCGCCCTTGAGCGAATGCGCGGCGCGCATGCAGGCTTCAAGGTGCGGCGCGGACGTGGGGTTCTTTTCCAGGGCAAGCAGCCCGTCGTTCAAGACCTGCACCTGGGTGCGGGTCTCGATCTGGAACAGTTCGAGGAGCGAGGCGTCGCGCATCTGATCGGGATTCAAGCGAGGCTCCGTTCCAAAGCCTGCATCAGCAGGGTTTCGTCCAGCACGCCGACGGCGCGGCCGCCGCAGCGCGCCACGCCGCGCGAATACTTCAGGCTTGCGCCCTGCACCGTCGACGGCAGCGGCTCCAGCGCCTCCAGGTCCACTTCGTGCATGCCTTCGACCTCGTCCACGGGCAGCACCACGGCGCGCCCCGCCCCGCCGAAAATCAGCATGCGGGCGGTGGCAGGACGCTCGCGCGCCTGCGGCGCCGCGGCATCCAGTCCCAACAGGCGCGGCAGCGATACGCACACCGTCAGCGTGCCGCGCACGTTGGTCACGCCCAGCACCGCCGGATCGCGCCGGTGCGGCAGGCTGATGATGCCGCGCGTGCCGGCCACCTCGTCCAGCGACCGGGTCGGCAGGCCCATCCATTCGCGGTGCAGCCGGAACACCAGCAGCGAGGACAGATTGGCCGAATGCTGCGGCGGGGCGGCCTCGTCGGCCGCTTCCATGGCGGGCGGCAGGCGGTCCAGGATGCGCTTGGCCGCCGCGGCATACACCGGACAGTTGCGGCAATGCACATGCTCGGCAAGCTGCGGGCAGCTTTTGTCGCCGCGTATCCCGATGCGGTTCCAGCAGTCGTCCACGCCGGACAGGGCTTCGATCGCGTCAGTCACGTCGCGCCTCCCCGCGCGCCGCGCGCGCCTGCAGGCGGCGGGCGCCCTCATGATCGCCATCCGACGCCACCAGCGCGGCCAGATGCAGCAACGCCTCGCGGTGGTTAGGGTCCAGATACAACGCCTTGCGGTACGCGGCCTGCGCCTGCCGCGACTGCCCTTCCGCATCCAGCAGCAGACCTTGCAAATGCAGCGCGTCGGCGCTGGCGCCGTGGATCTCGATGTGCGCCTGGCATTTCGCCATGGCATCGCGCACCCGGCCCAGATCGGCCAGCGCGGCGATCTCGCGCAGCGACGTCTGCGCGGCCAGCCTCGTTGCGGCGGCGGGCGGTGCGGATGGCGTATCGGCAATTGCCGCATGTGGCACCGGCAGCCGCGGCGCGGGCGTCTGCGCGACCGGGCGGCGCGGCGGCGTCCAGGCGTGAACGATCGGACCCTGGCCGGACAGCGGCGCGCGCGCAGCAGCCGGCATCTCTGCCGGCGCTGGCGCAGGCTTGGCGCGGAAGGCAAAGGACCGCGCGAGCGGCACGGCAGGCAGGCGGCGGCTGGTCAGAAGACTGGTTTCGGCCGGTCCCACGAACAGCACACCGTCATCGCGCGCAAACCGGCGCAGCACCTGCACTGCCCGTTCCTGCGTCGCCAGGTCGAAATAGATCAACAGGTTGCGGCAGAACACGAAGTCATACGGCGCGGCGCCCGCCAACAGGTTCGGATCAAACAGGTTGCCCGGCTGGAACCGGACCTGCCCGCGCACGCGCGCAGCCAGTTGATGGCCGTCCGGCACCTCTGAAAAATGGCGATCGCGGAACGCCAGATCGCCTCCGCGAAACGAATTGCGGCCGTACACGGCGCGCTGGGCGAATTCCACCATGCGCACGCTGATGTCGATGGCATCCACATGAAACCGGTGCGACGGAACGCCCGCATCCAGCAGCGCCATGGCAATCGAATACGGTTCTTCGCCGCTGGAACACGGCACACTCAACACGCGCAACATGCGCCCTTCACAGCCAGGCGCGAACAACCGCTCGCGTGCCAGCGCCGCCATCGCATCCTGCGATTCCGGATACCGGAAGAACCAGGTCTCGGGCACGATCACGGCTTCGATCAACTGCTGCATTTCTTCAGGCCAGGCCTGCACGCGCATCAGATAGTCCTGCTCATCGTCCACGCCGGCCGCATGCATCCGGTGCCGCACCGCGCGCTCGACGGCCGCCTGGCCAATGGAGCCGCTGTCCAGTCCCATGCGGCGCTTGAGCAGCCCGCTGAATTCCTCGACCAGGCTCATGGCTGCGCCTCGGCTGCCGACGCGTTGCCGTCAGACGGAAACAGCAGCGCCCGCACGTAGGCGGGCAGCAGATCATTGACCGAAACGGCCTGCACCATGCCTTGCGCGTCGGTCAGGACCGGACCGAGATAACGCGCCTCGGCATTGTCCAGCGCATGCGGCTGAAACCCCGACGGGTCGTAGTGGACGGTTTCGGTGGCCTGTTCCAGGATCAGCCCAAGCAGCCGCTCGGCGTCAGAGTGTTCCGGCCGGTATCGCACCAACGCCACGCGCGTGCTGGTGACGGCGGCGAACGTGCCCGCGCCGGCCAGCGCGCTCATGTCGATGACCGGCACGGCAACGCCGCGGCGCTCCATCAAGCCCGCCACCCAATGGGGTGCACCCGGCACCTGCTTGAAGACGCGCAGCCCCAGCACTTCGGCAATATCCCCGGCGTCCAGCGCATAGCGATCCGCGCCAATTCTGAAAAGCAGGTACAGCCGGCGCGCGGAGCCGGCGTGGCTCGCGGCAGCGCGGGCGCGGACGGCAGGAGCAGTCATGGACGCGATCACACCTTGAAGCGCGACACGCCGCTGCGCAGGTCGTTGGCCACCAGTGTCAGCTCTTCAATGGCAAGGCTGGACTGCCGCAACGACTCCACCGTCTGCTGGGCCGCGTCGCTGAGCTGCTGCAGGGCCTGGTTGATCTGCTCGGCCCCGGTGGCTTGCGCCTGCATGCCTTCGTTGACCATCTGCACGCGCGGCGCCAGCGTCTGCACCTGCTGGATGATCTGCGAGAGCTGGTCGCCCACCTGCTGCATGTCGGCCATGCCGCGGCGCACTTCCTCGGAAAACTTGTCCATGCCCATGACACCGGCCGACACCGACGACTGGATCTCGCGCACCATCTGCTCGATGTCGTAGGTCGCCACCGCGGTCTGGTCGGCAAGGCGGCGGATTTCGGTGGCCACCACCACGAAGCCGCGGCCGTACTCGCCCGCCTTCTCGGCCTCGATCGCCGCGTTCAGCGACAAGAGGTTGGTCTGATCGGCCACCTTCGTGATGGTCGTCACGACTTGCGTGATATTGCCGGCCTTTTCATTCAGCACCGCCAGCTTGGCGTTGACCGAGCCCGCCGCGCCCACCACGTTGCGCATCGTGTCTTCCATGCGCGCCAGGCCCACCTGACCGCTACCGGCCAGCGTGGCCGTCTGCTCAGCCGCGCTGGAGACTTCGGTCATGGTGCGCACCAGTTCGCGGGAGGTCGCCGAGATCTCGCGCGACGTCGCGCCGATTTCGGTGGTGGTGGCGGCGACTTCCGACGCGGTGGCCTGCTGCTGTTTGGAAGTTGCGGCAATTTCGGTCACCGACGTGGCCACCTGCACGGCCGAGCGCTGCGTCCGGCCGACCAGGCCGGTCAGCTCGTCGACCATGCCGTTGAAGCCGGTCTCGATGGCGTTGAATTCGTCGTTGCGCGCCAGCTTCAGCCGCCGCGTCAGGTCGCCTCCGCCCGTCGCTTCCAGCGTCTTCACGATGTCGTGCATGGGGTTGGCAATGGCGCGCATCAGCAGGTAGCCGCACACGATGGACGCGGCAATCGCCATCAGCAGGGACACCAGCATTCCGGTCTCGGCCGACTCCACGGATTTCTGGATGCTCACCGCAGCATCATCCGCCTGCTTCTTGTTTTCGATCACCATCCTGGCCAGGATGTCGCGCCCCCGATAAAACGACGGCCGCAACTCGGTCAGGATCCGCGTCTGCGCCCGCGCCGGATCCGCCAGCAGGGCCGGCGTCAGGATGTCGGCGCGGATGCGCTTGTACTCCAGCAATTCCTTCTGGAAGTCGTCGAACATCTGCTGGTCGTCCTGCCGGGCGATGGTGCGCCGGTAGAAGTCGATGTGTTCCTCAAGCTGCTGGTCGTTGCGCGGCAGGGCTTCCAGCGCGGCGCGGCGCTCGGCCTCGGTCGGCGCATTGAAGGCGTCCTGCACGACGACGAAGCCGGCGAACCATGCTGCCCGGATCGACGTGCTGTAGTAGATGCCGGGCACGGCGTCGGTGTTGATCATCTGCGCTTCCGCTTCGACATCCAGAAGCCGCCGGTAGTCCACCACCACCATCAACGTCATGATGGCAAGAATGGCCAGAAAACTGGCCATGATTCTTTGGCGGAGCGTCACATTCTTCATACCGGGAGACCTTTGTACTGTATCGACTCGTCGACGCCCTGCCGGGACGCCCCTGGGTATTTCCCCGCCGGCAATCAGCGCATTCCTGCTCGAATGTGGGAAATTTCGACAATTATTACAAAGGTGCCGCATCACAGCCATGAAAAACGCAGGAAAACGCAAAACATGGCTAGCTTGTCGGGAAAATGCAAAGTTCTATTACATAAAATCAAGCGGCCTTTGTTAGCGGTGGTACGCCGGCAGCTGAACCGGCGATGCTTCCGGAGCGGCCGGCAGGTCAGCCGGCGAAATTTACAGACGCGGCAGGCGGGTCAGCCCGCAGCCTCCCACAGCGCAACCGGCGGCCTGTCCTGCACCCAATCACGCGCCTTTTCGTACGCATGGGCCAGTTGCAGCACGGCAAGATCGCCGCGCGGCGGACCGATAAGCTGCATGCCCATCGGCAGCCCTTCAGCGTTAAAGCCCACGGGCACGCTGATGACCGGGCAACCGGCCAGCGTCCACGGCGTGACGGTCTCCATCCAACGGTGATACGTATCCATCGGCCGGCCCGCGATCTCCTTGGGCCAATCCAGGTTCACGTCGAACGGAAACACCTGCGCCGACGGCACCGCCAGGAAGTCGACGTCTTCAAACATGCGCAGCACCGTCTGATACCACGCGCTGCGTTCCTCGGTCGCCTGATAGATCTGGCGGGCGGTCAAGCCCTCCAGTCCCTCGACCTCCCAGATCAGCGCGGACTTGACCAGCTTGCGCGTCTCGGGATTGTTGACCAGGGCATGGAACTGCCCGCCCACCATCAGGTGGCGGTGCGCCAGCCAGATACGCCATAGCCGGTCGCCCGCAAAAGGCACCTGGTAGTCATCGACCTGGCAACGCGCGGTCTCCAGATCCTTCAAGGCCGCTTCGCAGAGATCCAGGATGCCGGGTTCCATCGCCAGGTAGCCGCCCCAATCGCCCAGCCAGCCCACGCGCTTGCCGGACAAGTCCGCATCCAGCGGCTGCGCGTATTGCGCCGGATCGTCCGTCAGCGACAGCGGCGCGCGTTTGTCGTGGCCGGCGATCACCGACAGCAGCAAGGCCACGTCGCGCGGCGTGCGACCCATGGGGCCTTCGTAGGAAAGCTGCTTCAGGAAGACTTCGGGCGACGGACCGGACGGCACACGCCCGGCCGACGGGCGCATCCCATACACGTTGCAGAACGCCGCGGGATTGCGCAACGAGCCGCCGAAGTCGCTGCCGTCGGCCACGGGCAGCATGCGCGCCGCCAGCGCCGCCGCCGCGCCGCCGCTGCTGCCGCCGGCCGTCTTGGTGACGTCATACGGATTGCCGGTGGCGCCATAGACCTTGTTGTAGGTGTGCGAGCCCAGGCCAAATTCCGGCACATTGCTGCGGCCGATGAAGATCGCGCCGGCGGCGCGCATGCGCTCGACCAGAATCGAATCGTGCGCCGTCACCACGTCCTTATAGACCAGCGACCCCATCGACGTGACCATGCCCCGCACGGCGGTCAGGTCCTTGGGGGCCTGCGGCATGCCGTGCAGCCATCCCTGCCACTGCCCCGCGGCCAACTGCGCATCCCGCGCATCGGCCTCGCGCAGCAGCTCGTCGCTATCGCGGCGCGCGACGATGGCATTCAGCTTGGGATTGACCCGGTCGATATGCGCCAGGTACGCCTGCATCACTTCACGGCAGGACACCCGGCGGCTGCGGATGGCATCCGACAGCGCGTGCGCGGGCATGGCCACGATGTCATTGAGCGGGGCGGGGGTAGGCATGGGCGTTCGTCTCCTTGGCGCGCGCCGCGGATCCGCCGGGCGCGTATTGTCATTGGGCGCAGCGCGGCGGCCAGCCGCGCGCATCGCGACAATACTACGCAAATCGGCAACGCCGCGCCCAGGGCATGAAGGCTGCCGCGCGCCGCGGACACCGGCAGGACACCGGCAGGACAACGGCAGGACAACGGCAGGACAACGGCAGGACAACGGCAGCTTGCCGCGCCGCCCGGCGCCCCGTCTACTGCCGCGCCACACCGTTCTTGCCGATCAATTCCAGCAACCCGTCCGACAAGGTTCCGCGCCAGCTCAGGTAATCGTGGCCACCCGCCACCTCGCGATGGGTCACGATATACCCCTTGGCTCGCAGCACGTCGCGCAGATGGCGGTTGGTTTCCAGGATGCCGGGCTGGCCGCCGCGCCCCGATTCAAACAGGCCCGCGCCCAGGAAGAACCGCACCGGCAGCGTGCGCACCGCCACGAATTGCCGCGTCAGCCACTGGTCTTCCTCGCCGGGCGGCGACCACCAGTACGAGCCGGACTGGCTCAGCACATTGCCGAAGACTTCGGGATGACGCAACGCCGCATACGACGACGCCAGGCCGCCATAACTTGACCCGCCAATCACCGTGCGTGCCGCGGGCGCTGCAATGCCCTGCTTGCGCGCCCACGGCATGAGCTCGCGCGCCAGGAAGTCGGCGAAATCCGGATTGGGCGGCAACTCGCGGCCGCGCGAGTCTGCGGTGGGGTTGTCGATCAGCACGGCCGCAGTCGGGGGAATGACGCCGGCCGCGATCATGTTGTCCAGGATGGTGGGGGTGGGCACGCGTCCCAGATAGGCGCCTGCGTCGAACAGCACCAGCACGTGGTTGTCCGGGCCATCGGGCTTCCAGCCCGCCGGCCGGTACAGATGAATCGTGCGCGTATTGCCCAGGATGTCGCTACGCAGTTCCAGCGCCTCGACACTGCCGGCGGGCACGCCCGCGCGCGGCTCGACCCACGGCTGCGGCGGCGCGTCCGCCAGTTCCAGCACCGAATAGGTCTGGAACGCGTCGATGCCGCGTTCGGGATAGACCTTGGGATTGTTGGGGTCGGCCTGCGCCGTGGCGAGAATCGCGCGCCGCCGCGCCATGCCGGTCCCCGGCAGCTCCGGCACATCGGGCGCCAACCGGTAAGACAGGCGGGCCGTCTTGGGCACCAGGAAGCTCACGTACCAGACGTCGGAATCGCCCAGCTGCGACAGCTGCGCGTGGTCCGTTGACGGACCGCCGAAGAGGCGCACGTTACGTTCCGCGCCCTGCCACAAGAAGGTCACACGGTCGTGCGTGGCGTTTGCCGGCTCGATCAGCGGCGTGCCCTGCCGCTTCATCTCTTCCCAGAACGTGGCCGTCGTGCCGCCCTGCGACAACGTCTGGGCCAGCGCGGCCAGGCGCGGGCTGTCCAGCGTGGGCGCCGGCGCATGCTGTTCGGCCAGCGGCAGGCGTTCGGTCACGGACCATTCATACGCACCCTGCCCCTGCGCCCGTACGGTATAGACGCCATCGGCCGGCCCCACCAGCATCAGCACGCCGGCCGGCTTTTCGCGGTCGCTCAGGCGGCGGACATGGCGCCCTTGCGGGTCCAGCAGATCCAGCGTCACGCCGCTGTCCGCCGACCACGTTCCCGCCACGAATTCACCCTTTTGCATGGGGAGCGGCTTGTCGGCATGGCCCTGCGGCATGACCGCGCCTTGCGCTGACTGTGCAACCGCCAGGCCCGGCGCTGTCGCAGCCAGCGCAGCCGTTAATGCCGCTTTCAACGCAACGGCCATTGCCGTCGAAGTCAGGCCATTGCGCCGCCCGTTCATCTGTCGCATATCCATCCGCCTTAATAAGAATGGATATCATTATTGCCGAAAACGAATTCCTGTCCCGTCCGAGCACGCGTCCGAATAAATTACGCCGCGCCGTTTGAGCCATATCAACCCGCGTGCTTCCACCCTCGCCCTAAGATCGCCTCCTGCCCCCCGCCCGGAGACCATCTTGACCACGCACGACATCGCCAGCGATACCGCCACCGCCGACATCTGCACCGAAGCCGAAATCCAGGACCTGGTCCATACCTTCTACGCCAAGGCGCGCGCCGACGAAGCGCTCGGGCCCATCTTCAACGGCATGGTCCACGACTGGGACGAACACCTGGCCACGCTCTCGGACTTCTGGTCAGCCGTTATCCTGGGCACGCGGCGGTTCACCGGCATGCCCATGCCCAAACACGCGGCCATGCCCAACCTGAAAGCCGAGCTTTTCGAACGCTGGCTGGTCCTCTTTGGCGAGACCACCGACGCCCTGCCGAATCGCGCCCTGGCCGATGCCGCGCAGGAAATGGCCAAGCGCATGGCGCGCAGCCTCTGGTACGGCTATCAGTTGTCGCGCGATCCCAACCAGCCGCTGACCGAACTCCGCTCGCCGGCGCATCCCGCACCACATCCCGAAGCGCGCCCCGCCTAGCGGCTCGCGCGATCAGTCCACCCGCCACCACCCCGGCAACAGCCCGCGCACCTTGGCGCGCCGATAGCGGTCATCGATGAGGTGCACGGTGCCCTCATCGTGTTCGGTCCGGATGACCCGGCCCGCCGCCTGCACCACCTTCTGCATGCCCGGGTACAGATACGTATAGTCGTACCCGTTCTCTTCGCCATAACGCATGTCCATGGCGCGCTTCATGTTTTCGTTCACGGGATTGACCTGCGGCAGCCCCAGCGTGGCGATGAACGCGCCGATCAGCCGCTTGCCCGGCAAGTCCACGCCTTCCGAGAACGCGCCGCCCAGCACCGCGAATCCTACGCCCTGCCCCGTCTCGGTAAACCGCGCCAGAAAGGCCGCACGCCCCGGCTCGTCCATGCCGGGCGTCTGCAGCCAGATCGGCACCTGCGGATGGCGCTCCCGCATCAGGTCCGTTACGCGCTTCAGATAGTCAAAGCTGCTCAGAAAGCCCAGGTAATTGCCCGGCCGCTCGTCGTACTGGCGCGCGATCAGGTCCGCGATGGGCGCCAGCGAACGCTCGCGATCGCGAAAGCGCGTGGATACGTTGCCCACCACGCGCACGGCCAGCTGCCCCGCCTGAAACGGCGCGGCCACATCGATCCAGGGCGTGTCCTTGGGCAGCCCCAGCGTGTCCCGGTAGAACTGTTGCGGACTGAGCGTGCCGGAAAACAGCACCGTCGCATGCGCCGTCGCGTAGCGCGCCGCCAGATACGGCGCAGGAATCACATTGCGCACACACAGCGTCGACGGCGGCGTCTTGGCGCTGCTGACACCCGCCTCGCCCAGCGTCACGTCAAACAGCGCGTGGGAGCCGAACTGTTCCGCCAGCCGCATGAAATGCAGTGCCTCGAAATAGAACCCCAGCAACGGATCGTCCTGCGGCAGCGGCGTCTGGCCGATGAACTCGGTGATGGCCGCCACGGCCTTCTGTACTGCCGTCAGCACACCGGCTGGCGCCGCGTCGTACGCCTGATAGCGTTCCGTCTGCTTTTTGTTCAGCGCGTTCCACGACCGGTGCAGCCCGTCCAGCGGCTTTTTAAGCGCCTTGGGCGCCGCATACCGCGCGGCGGTCAGCCGGTTCTGGTCGAGCTCGCCCGTGTACATGCGGCGCGCGCGGTCGACCAGGTTGTGCGCCTCGTCGACCAGCACGGCCACCTTCCACTGATGCGCCTGCGTCAGCGCATGCAGCATGGCCGTGGCATCGTAGTAATAGTTGTAGTCGCCCACCACCACGTCGCTCCAGCGGATCAGCTCCTGCGACAGGTAATACGGACACACCTCGTGTTCAAGCGCGATGGCGCGCGCGGTAGGCGCGTCCAGCCGCGTGTGTTCAACCGCTGCGGCGCGGGCCTGCGGCAGACGATCGTAGAAGCCGCGCGCCAGCGGGCAGGAGTCGCCGTGGCAGGCCAGATCGGGATGCACGCAGCTCTTGTCGCGCGCTTGCAGATCCAGAATCCGCAAGCCTGGCTTGGCGGGCTGCGCATTGATGGTTTCCAGCGCCTCCACCGCCAGACCGCGGCCCGATCCTTTGGCCGCCAAAAAGAACACCTTGTCCAGGCCCGTACCCGGACTCGCCTTGAGCAGCGGAAATATCGTGCCCAGCGTCTTGCCGATGCCCGTAGGAGCCTGCGCCATCAGGCAGCGGCCATCGCGCGCCGTGCGGTAGACGGCCACCGCCAGATCGCGCTGCCCGGCTCGGAACTCGCCATGCGGAAACGCCAGCGCCTCAAGCGCCGCGTCGCGCGCCTGCCGGTGCGCCAGTTCCGTCTTGGCCCACGCCAGAAACCGTTCGCATTGCAGTTGGAAGAACGCAGCCAAGTCCGCAGCCTCGTGCGTTTCCACCAGCACGGTTTCTTCCTCGGTCGCGACGTTGTAGTACACCAGCGCCACCCGCACGTTCGCCAGGCCGCGCGCCTGGCACAGCAGATGGCCGTACACCTTTGCCTGCGCCCAATGCACCACGCGGTGATTCTCGCGCACGCTGTCGAACTGCCCGCGGTAGGTCTTGATCTCTTCGAGCTGATTGGCCGCCGGGTCGTAGCCGTCGGCCCGCCCGCGCACCAGCAGATCGCCAAACACGCCCGACAAAGACACTTCGGTTTCGTAGTCCGGCCCGCGCCGCCCTGTCACTGCCGCGTGCCCCGCCATGCCTTCCAGGCCGCTGGGCGCAGGCGTAAAACGCAGGTCAAGATCGCCGGCCCGCGCCGTGAATTCGCACAACGCCCGAACCGCCACCGCGTAGCTCATGCGGCCTCCTGCAACCAGCTCACGTGGCATACGCGCACAGGCATGCCGTGCGCCACGCAGTACTGCAGCCAGCGGATCTGGTTGTCCTGCAGCTTGTCGCCGGGTCCCTTCACCTCGATCAGTTCATAACGGCGCTCGGCCGGCCAAAACCGCACCAGGTCCGGCAGACCGGTCCGGTTGCCCTTCACGTCGCGCAGCAGACGCGTAAAGAACAGCTTCAGATGCGCAGCCGGCAGGCAGTCCAGCGCCTGCGCCAGCAACGTTTCGGACAAGGCGCCCCAGAACACGAACGGCGACTGCAAGCCCGCCTTGTCGGCGTACCGTCGAAGAATGACGTCGCGATAGGCGGGGGTATCCAGCTGCGCCAGACAGGCCGCGAAGTGCGCCTGCCGCCGCGCGTGGAAATCGGGTGCTTCCAGGTCGGCGGGCCCGCGTTGAAAAGGATGAAAGAACGCCCCTGGCAACGGCGCGAACACGGCCGGCCAGCACAGCAAACCGAACAGCGAATTGATCAGCGCGTTCTCGACGTAATGCACCGGCGCGTCGGCGTGATGCAGGTGATCGCGCGTCACGTACTCGACCGAGGATGGATGCGCCGGGCGGACCAGCGCCAGTTCCGTGCGCGGCAGGATGGGCGCTGCCGCACGCGCCGCCGCGCCCTGCCCCAGCCCGCGACGCAGCCGCGGCATCATGCGCGCTACGCGTTGGCTTTCCTCTTCGCTTTCGGGCGCGTTCGCCGCCGTCATGGCCAGCGCCATCGCGTCTTCAAACCGCTGCATCCGTTCATACACACGGATGCGCCGATGCCGCGCGCCGGGATAGCCGCAGGCCGCGTACACGCGCTGGGCGGCTTCCCAATCCTGCGCACGCTCGCAGGCTTGTCCGATACGCAGCAACACCTTGGCGCGGCGCTTTTCCAGCCAGGCGTTTCCACTGACACAATCCTCTGCCGCGCGCAGCAGGTCGTCCACGGCCACGCCGTCGTCCAGCGCCTGCCTGCACGCATGCAACGCGAGATAACAGTCCACGTCAGCCCGCGTCTGAAACGCCCGCGACGCCGCATCGAACGGCACGGTCTCGTATTGGAATACGCCCAGGTCCGCCAGCACGAACTCCGACCAATCCTGGTGCAGATTGCCAAAAAACATGAGGCGCAGCCGTTCGCAGCGGTCCGCCACCATCACGCGCCAGACGGCTTCCAAGGAATCGGGCGCCCAGCCGCAGAACGGCCGGGCGTCGGGCATGTCCGCCCGCAGCGTCTCCAGCATGTCGGCCTTGCGCAGGCCCGGCCTGGCTGCCGCCTGCGATGCGAACACGCGGCACAGTTCGGGCTTGGTCAATAGTGCAAACAGTTCATCCAGCGACATCGGCGCCCGCGTGTCCAGCCACCCTAGCGCTTCCAGTGCCGCGGCCGCCTCTTCGACGGCCGGGATCTCTTCGTACACCAGCCGGCTGGCCCGAAACCACGGCCCGCGCCGCATCAGCATGCGCACCATCAACGCCTGCGACGCCTGCGGCAACGCCGCGAAATCCGCCAGAAAGCGGCAATCGTCATCGTCCAGCAGGTCGGCGTAGCGGTCCGAGACCCACGCCAGCGCGCGCTGGAAATTGTGCAGATAGTAGTAACGGTGGGCGGGCAACATCGGCGGCGGCCGGACGGACTGTTTATTTATCCAGTAATCATAGCAGGCCGGCCTGTCCGGATTCTGTCGAAGCGTGCCTGACGATGGTCAGCCCTCTTCTTCTTCGGGCCCCACGAAATACGCCGTGATGGCGTCGTACTCGGCGTCGCTGGTGAGCCCCGCAAGAAACCCGCGCATGAAAAACGGCGCTGAAAAGCCTCAAGCTCTCCAGCGCCGTTTGCCATCCCGCCGGCAAAGCGGCGGGACCGTCGATCACGACATCGTCACATCACTGCGCGCGCACCGGCTGCGGCGCCGCGCCGATGTCCTTACGCACCTTGGCCACGTCGGACGCGCTGACTGCCGCGCCCTTGTTGCCCCAGCTCGACCGCACAAAGCTCACCACGTCGGCGACTTCCTTGTCGGTCATGCGCCAGTCAAAGCCCGGCATCGCGTACGCAGTCGGGGCCGACGCCGTGCCCGGCATCTGCGCGCCCTTGAGCACGATGTGGATCAACGAGGCCGGATCGGCCGAGTTGACCGTCGAGCTCAACGCGAGCTGCGGGAAGGTCTCGGTATAGCCCTTGCCCGTGCTGCGATGGCAAGCCGCGCAGTTGTTCAGGAAGGCCATGGCGCCATCGCTCTTGTCCTTGCCGGTGCGCAGCGCATTCGCCACGGACTCGTCATAGGCCAGCGGTTTGGTGGCGTCCTTGTTCACCGGCGGCAGGCTCTTCAGATACACCGCGATGGCGTTCAGGTCGTCGTCCGTCAGGTGCTGCGTGCTTTCCTCGACCACTTGCGCCATGCCGCCGAACGCTGCCGAATGCCCGTTGCGTCCGGACTTCAGGAAGGCAGTAATGTCTTCCTTGCTCCAGGCGCCCAGGCCGTCGGTCGCGTCGCCGCGCAGGTTCTTGGCCAGCCAGCCTTCGACCACGCCGCCCGACAGGAAGGCCGAGCCATCCGCGTCCGTCAGCGCCTTTTCCTGCAACGCCACGCCGCGCGGCGTGTGGCAGGTGCTGCAATGGCCCAGGCCTTCAACGAGGTACTGGCCGCGCAGCAGCGCCTGCTTGTCCGCGCCGCTCGTGTTCACCGTAACAGGCGCCGTCGCGACATCCGGCGCGAACATCCAGCGCCACACCGTCAACGGCCAGCGCATCGACATCGGCCAGACGATGTCGGTGTCCTTGTTTTCCTGCTTCACGGGCTCGACGCCGTGCATGAAGTAGGCATACAGGGCCTTCACATCCTCCGGCGTGACCTTGGCGTACGCGGTGTACGGCATGGCCGGGTACAGCGAATGTCCGTCCTTGGCCACGCCGTGGCGCACGGCCCGGTCGAAGTCCTCGTACGAATAATTGCCGATACCCGTTTCCTTATCCGGCGTGATGTTCGTCGAATAGATCATGCCCAGCGGCGAATCGATGCCCAGACCGCCGGCAAAGGGCTTGCCGCCCGAGGCCGTGTGGCAGGCGATACAGTCGCCGGCGCGCGACAGATACTCGCCCTGCTTGATCATCTGCGCGTCGGTCGATGCGGGCGTGCCATCGGCCGCGAACGCGGCGCTGGCAACGAGGGCCGAGAAGGCCGCAACAATGGTTTGCTTGATCATTGTTCCGTCTCCTTAAGCCTGGACCAGCGGGCCGGGGTTCTTCAGGTACTGCTCGCGGATCGCCTGGGCAGACCAGTAGGCCAGCGCGCCAACCAGACCGGTCGGGTTGTAGCCCATGTTCTGCGGGAACACGCAGGCGCCCATCACGAACACGTTCGGCACGTCCCAGCTCTGCAGGTACTTGTTGACCACGCTTTCCTTGGGGTTCGAGCCCATGATGGCGCCGCCCGTGTTGTGCGTGCTCTGGTAGACGCGCGTGTCGTAGCGCGCGCCCTTCTTGCGCACGGCCACGAAATGCTTTTCAGGATTCATGGCCTTGGCCACGGTCTCCATGCGCTTGCCCATGTAACCCAGCATGTCGAACTCGTTGTCGTGCCAGTCGAACGTCATGCGCAAGAGCGGCTGGCCATAAGCGTCCTTATAGGTCGGATCGAGCGACAGGTAGGCATCGCGGTACGACATCACCGAACCGGAAATGCCGATCGTCATAAAGCGCTGATACGCATCCTGCACGCCCGCCTTCCAGGCCGTGCCCCACGTCGGGGTGCCCGGCGTCGTCGGCGTCTGCTTGATCGGACGGCCACCGTAGCGCACGTGGCGGATGCTGGCGCCGCCCAAAAAGCCCAGCGGGCCGTGGTCAAACTGGTCGCCGTTCAGGTCGTCCATACCCACGCCGCCGGCGCCGGTGCCGACAAACGGGTTCAACTGCGTACCCTTGGGCAGCAGCACGTTGACCGCGCCGTTCATCTGGTAGGCGTAGTTCTTGCCGACCACGCCTTCGTTGGTCTTCGGGTCATACGGCTTGCCGATACCCGACAGCAGCAGCAGACGCACGTTGTGCATCTGGTAAGCCGACAGGATCACCAGATCGGCAGGCTGATCGACCTCGTTGCCGTCCGCGTCGATGTAGGTCACGCCAACGGCCTTCTTGCCGGTCGAATCCAGATTGACCTTGATGACCTGCGCACGCGTGCGCAGCTCGAAGTTCGGCTTCTTCAGCAGCACCGGCAGAATGGTGGTCTGCGGCGAGGCCTTCGAATACATGTAGCAGCCGTAGTTCTCGCAGAAGCCACAGAAATTGCAGGGGCCAAGGCGCACGCCGTACGGGTTGGTGTACGGACCCGACGCGTTGGCCGCGGGGGTGGGATACGGGTTGAAGCCGACTTCGCGCGCGGCCTTCTCGAACAGCGAAGCGCCGTAGGTCGTGGCCAGCGGCGGCAGCGGGAATTCCTTGCTGCGCTTGCCTTCCAGCGGATTGCCGCCTTCGACGATCTTGCCGTTCAGGTTGCCGGCCTTGCCCGACGTGCCGCACACGTATTCGAACTTCGAGAAGTACGGTTCCAGTTCGTCGTAGGTCACGCCGAAGTCCTGGATCGTCATGCCTTCCGGAATGAACTTCTTGCCATAGCGCGTTTCATAGCGCGTGCGCAGTTCCAGTTCTTCGGGCAGCACGCGGTAGTGCATGCCGTTCCAGTGAAAGCCCGCGCCGCCCACGCCCGTGCCCAGCAGGAACGAGCCGTTCTGGCGGTACGGCACGGCCACGTCATCCACGCCGTGGCGGATCGTCACGGTTTCCTTGGACAGATCCTGGAACAGATAACCCCGCACCGAATACTTCAGCTCGTCGATCACCTTGGGGTATTCCGCGTCCTTCGGCGTATCCTGCATGCCGCCGCGCTCCAGCGCCAGCACCTGCAGCCCCGCTTCGGTCAGCTCCTGACCCAGGATCGCGCCGGTCCAGCCGAATCCGACCAGTACCGCATCAACTTTGTCTTTCTTGATCGCCATGATTTAACCCTTCTCCCCAGAGATCGACACGGGGCCATAGGGATACTTCACGTTGGGCTGGTCGACCCAGTCCATGAAATCGGCGCGCGCGCCGGGAAAGCCCACCATCTTCCAGCCCACCATGTTCTTGTTGCCGCCGTAGATCGGATCGGCAAAGAAACCTTCCTTGGTGTTGGCCAGCAGGAAACTGAAGAACGTCTTGGACGGCACGGATTCGAATGCGATCTTGCCCGACTGCAGATCCTTCAGGATCTGTTCCTGCAAGGCCTTGTCCAGTTCAGCGTACGCCTTGCCATGCGTCTTCACGCACCAGGCATCACAGGCCTCGATGCCGTTGCGGTAGACCTGGCGGGGATTCTGATCGAGCTGGTAACCCAGTTCCGGCACCTGATCGGTGTGGAACGGCCCGTCCATGTACCACAGCTTGCCGTGGCCGAAAGGCGTTTCCATCTGACGGTCGATGAACTCGGGCACACCGGCCACGATGGCGCCGGGGCCATACTCGTCGGCGGGAATCAGGTGATCCACCGCGGCAACGATGAAGGCCCATTCGGCCTTGGTGAAATAGGTGGGCTCGTAGGGCTTGGCCGCCTTTGCGGCGTTGCCGTCGGCGGCGTTGGTACAGCCGACAGTCAGGCCGCCGATCGCCAGCGTCGACGCTGGCACAATGGCCATCGTTTGCAGAAACCGCCGGCGCGGCTGTGCGTCATCAGTCATGGACATCTCCGTGAATACTCCAAGTTGTCCTAGCGCGCTACCGAACATGAAACCTGGAAACACGAACTGCCCGAGCTAGTGACAACACGCTCTTTTCTTGCTCAAAATCAACACTGCTCTTTGAAAAGGGACGTAAGAGCAGGTGCCGGCATTATGCGCTTCTGATCTGCTCATTCGACCGTATCAGATGGAATTTCTTGACGTGGGAAAGTCTTTTGCATTAAGGACAACGTAAGAACCTTGGAAATGCCGCGCTTTCTGACAGCAAGGTGAACGAAAACCCTTGATTCATGCGGCCCGCAGACGCGTGGTGTACCGCGCGCAATCCCTGAAATGAACCCCATGCACGCTCATCAATACAGCATTCACGACAGCCTTCCGTTGCAGTGGCAACCGCGCCTTGCCGGAGCGCGCCTCGAGCAGCAATCCATCGGTGAGTCGCGCGCGGACGTCTATCGCATTCGCAGCGCAAATCAGCCTGATCGCTATCTCAAATCCGAGCACACGGGCACGCTGCCCGAACTGCCAGACGAAATCGAGCGCCTGCAATGGATGGCCGAGCACGGCCTGCCGTGCCCCACCGTGATCGACGCGGCCGCCACACCCACGCGGCACTGGCTGCTGATGAGCGCCGTAGCTGGCCAGGATCTGGCCAGCGCGGGTCTGCCGCCTGCGCAGGTGATCGCCATCATGGCCGATGCGCTGCATCGTCTGCACTGCATTCCCATCGACCAATGCCCTTTCGATCACACCCTTGAACGGCGTATCGCCGAGGCCAGACGGGCGCTGGACGCCGGCCTGGTGGACGAATCGGATTTCGATGACGAGAGAATTGGACGCACCGCCGAAGACGCGTTTGCGGAACTCCTTGCGACGCGGCCCACCACGCACGATCTCGTCGTGGCGCACGGCGATGCGTGCCTGCCCAACTTCATGGCCGATGGCGGCGTATTCACCGGCTACATCGACTGCGGCCGCCTCGGCGTCAGCGACCGCCACCAGGATCTTGCGCTGGCCGCGCGCAGCATCGAACGCAATCTGGGACGCGAGTGGATCGAACCGTTCTTTCGCAGCTATGGCGTCGAACCGGATGACCGCCGTCTTGCGTTTTACTGCCTGCTGGACGAGTTCTTCTAAGAGTTAGGCGCGCACGCGCGGCGGGCTACGCGCCTCGGCCGTAATACCCCAAAAACATCCCTACCGCTGAATGCGCCACGCGCTCGCGCTCCGCCTTTTTCAACGGTGGTTGCCCCAGCGTGACCTGCGGCCAGAACGCAAAGCCCTTGACCAGTCCCTCGAGCTGATGGCCCGCAAATACGGGATCCACCTCGGCCAGGCGACCATCGGCAATCGCCGCCTGAATCCACGCCGTCACCCCGCTGCCCTTCTCGTCCATCCGGCACACGATGTCCTGCGCGCGGTCCGGCGAATGAATGATCTCCGCCATGGCGACCCGCGCCAGATCAATGAAGCTGGCGTCGCCCAGCAACTCCAGTTTCTGCATCAACAACTGTCGCAATTGCTGCGCCAGCGGCAGATCGGGCCGGTAGGCCATGTCGACGCTGGCCGCGCTGCTGGCCCACAACTGCTCCAGCATCAGCGCGAACAGCGCCTCCTTGCTCGGGAAATGGTTGTAGACCGTGCGCTTGGACACGCCAGCAGCCTGAGCGATGCGGTCCATGCTGGTGGCCTCGAACCCCGCAGTGCGGAATTCCTCCACCGCCGCGCGCACGATGTCCTCTCGCTTGCGGTCGGTCAGGCGTTTGGGCGGGCGTTCCTTGGCGGAATCGGGAGCTTTCGTCGACATGGGCGAAATTCTACACCCGACGGTGTACTTTTCTGATTTTGGAAACTACACTGTGCAGTGTAATTTTTGGCGCGAGCGGTTTGCCGCCGTCGCGCCATTTTTCGAATCTCATGGGAACACCCGCCGTGACCGTCCTCTCCGCCTGCAACCGCCGCGCCTTGCCGCTTTATCCGCAATCCCCCCAACAGCGCGACGGACGTTTCAGCAATCCGCGACCGCGCCCCGCCATGGGCTTCTGGAAAGGCCTCAAACTCGCCTGGACCGTCCTCTTCGCCAAGCCAAGCGGCACGGTTCCCGACATCGCCATCCCCGTGCGCGCGCTGGACCGCGCAGCCCTGGAAGCCGCCCCCGACCGTAGCCTTTACCGGCTTGGACATTCCACCATCCTCATGAAACTGCGCGGCCGCTTCTGGCTGACCGACCCCGTCTTCTCCGAACGCGCTTCACCCGTGCAATGGGCCGGCCCCGCCCGCTTTCATGCGCCGCCCATCAGCATCGACGACCTGCCTCCGATCGCAGGCGTCATCCTGTCCCACAACCATTACGACCACCTCGACCGCGCCGCCATCGCACAGCTTGCGAGCAAGACCGCGCACTTCATCGCGCCGCTGGGGGTCGGCGACCAACTGGTAGCCTGGGGCATCGACCCCGCCCGCGTCCAGCAATTGGACTGGTGGCAGTCCACTGAGGTCGACGGCCTGCGACTGACCGCCACGCCCGCCCAGCACTTCTCCGGCCGCGGTCTCACCGACAGCGACCGCAGCCTGTGGGCCTCGTGGGTCATCCAGGACGCCGACCTGCGCGTCTTCTTCAGCGGCGACACCGGCTACTTCGACGGCTTCAAGGCCATCGGCGACGCTTACGGCCCCTTCGACCTGACCCTCATGGAAACCGGCGCGTACGACACGCGCTGGGCCTTCGTCCACATGCGACCCGAAGAGACCCTTCAGGCACACCTGGACCTGCGCGGCCGCTGGCTGCTGCCGATTCACAACGGCACCTTCGACCTGGCCATGCACCCGTGGGAACAGCCGTTCGAGCGCATCACGGCATTGGCACGGGACCATGGCGTCGATCTGGCCACACCGGTCATGGGAGAGCGCGTCGATATCGGGGCGCCACAAGCGGGAACGGCTTGGTGGCGCGCCGGGCAGGCGCAGCGGTAAAAACGGGCCGACCCGGTTGCGCAAGCCGGGCCAGCCGACGCCAGCCGTCCAGTACAATCCGCGTTTGGCGACGTTGTGATCGCCCCTCTGTCTGGACCCCAAGCATGTTGCGTCTGTCTGAAATCAAGCTGCCGTTGAACCACACGCCCGAGGAACTGCCCGCGGCAATCCTCAAGAAACTGGGCATTCCGGCCAGCGACCTGAACGGCTTCACCATCTTTCTGCGCAGCTACGATGCGCGCAAAAAGCACAACATCCTGCTCATCTACGCGCTGGATGTCGATGTCGCCAACGAAGCTGCGATCCTCAAACGCTTTCATGACGACCGCAACGTCAAGCCGTCTCCGGACACCGAATACAAATTCGTCGCCCAGGCGCCCGCCACGCTCACCAAGCGCCCCATCGTCATCGGCACCGGCCCCTGTGGCCTCTTTGCCGGCCTCGTGCTGGCGCAGATGGGCTTCAAGCCCATCATCCTGGAACGCGGCAAGGCCGTGCGCGAGCGCACCAAGGACACCTGGGGTCTGTGGCGCAAGCGCATCCTGAATCCGGACTCCAATGTCCAGTTTGGCGAAGGCGGCGCCGGCACGTTCTCGGACGGTAAGCTGTATAGCCAGATCAAAGACCCCAAGCACTACGGTGAAAAGGTCTTGAAGGAATTCGTCCTGGCCGGAGCGCCCGAGGAAATCCTCTACGTCAGCAAGCCCCACATCGGCACATTCCGCCTGGTCGGCATGGTCGAAGTCATGCGCGACACCATCACCAAGCTGGGCGGCGAAGTCCGCTTCTCCAGCCGGGTTGAAACGCTGCACCGCGAAAACGGCAAGGTCACCGGCGTCACGCTGGCCAACGGCGAACACATCGAAGCCGACCACGTCGTCCTCGCCATCGGACACAGCGCGCGCGACACTTTCCAGATGTTGCTCGACCAGGGCGTATTCATGGAAGCCAAGCCCTTCTCCATCGGCTTCCGGATCGAACATCCGCAGTCCCTCATCGACCGGGCGCGCTTCGGCCCCAATGCTGGCCACCCGATCCTGGGCGCCGCCGACTACAAGCTGGTGCACCACGCCAGCAACGGCCGCTCCGTGTACAGCTTCTGCATGTGCCCCGGCGGCACGGTCGTCGCGGCCACGTCAGAACCCAACCGCGTCGTCACCAACGGCATGAGCCAGTACTCGCGCAACGAACGCAACGCCAACGCCGGCATCGTTGTGGGCATCTCGCCGGAAGTCGACTATCCCGAGCACGTGCTGTCCGGTGTCGACTTCCAGCGCAAATGGGAATCGCAGGCTTTCGAGCTGGGCGGCCGCGACTACAGCGCGCCGGGGCAGTTGGTTGGCGATTTCCTGCAAGGCAAGGCCTCGACGGAATTCGGTTCCGTGCAGCCTTCCTACACGCCGGGCGTCCACCTGACCGACCTGGCCACCGCCCTGCCCGACTTCGCCATCACCGCCATTCGCGAGGCATTGCCGGCCTTCGACAAGACCATCAAGGGCTTCAACATGCCCGATGCCGTGCTGACGGGCGTGGAAACGCGGACGTCTTCGCCTATCCGCATCAAGCGCGATAACGACACGCTGCAAAGCATCAACACGCAGGGCTTGTTCCCCGCGGGTGAAGGCGCCGGTTATGCGGGCGGGATTCTGTCGGCCGGCGTGGACGGGATCAAGATTGCCGAGGCCGTGGCGCTCAGCATCATGGGTCGTCTGGGGTAAGGGGTCGCGGTCAGGGATCAGGGATAAGTGCAGATCAGCCTGCCGCCCGGCGCACTCGCCGGGCGCCAGTTGCAATCAAAAATCCGCCGCGTCCCGCAGCCGCACGCCATCCAAATCCGCGGCATTCAGCGCGTCATACATCACCCGGTCGACCACCGGGTCGATCGACATCAGCGTCTGGCGGAATATGTGCGCATTGCCGACGCGCTCGTCTCGAAATACAAGATTGGCGCCGCCCACGACGCTGTAATACAGCTCGTCTTCGCCGGTCAGGAAATTTCGATCGTACTTTTTCTTGACCCGTGACGCTCCCACATCCAGCGCATCGAGCGTGCGAATCACGCTGCAAAAATAATATTGCGGTCCTGGCGAGCCGTCAGCCTGCGTATAGTCGCAAGCGCTGAATACAAAGGCCTCGGGATCAACTGATTCGAACACTCGCTTCAACGGCTCCGAGACGATCCAGATGCCGCACCACTGCTCGAATTGCCGAAGCGCTCCGCCTTCTTCCGGCACATGGACGATGTGCGGCCGTTCGCAATATTGCGAAGGATCGCCGTCGGGCGCTTCCATCGTGTACATGCCGGGCCGAATCAGCTTTTCCTCGTTGGCGATTACCAGGCCCGGGCCAATGCCATCGCTCCAGAGGCTTGCGCTAAGGACGAAGTATTTTCCCTTCTGCGATTCAAACGTCATCACGTGAGCATTCTCCGGGGCAAGCCTCGCGCGTCTGAACGGCCAGGCGTTGGAAGTCGGTAGCGGCAAATCGGCCAGTTAGACCGGCGTGCGAGGGAACTCAAGGCTCACAATCGTAACGCCAACAAGCGCCACCGCGATTATGCAGACGGCCGCGTCTGCGTCAGCCCCGTGGGCGGCCCATCGATCGCCGTCCACCCCGCATCCACCGCCAGGCTGCTGCCCGAGATATAGCTCGCAGCATCCGACGCCAGAAACGCCACCGCAGCGCCCACCTCGGAAGGCTGGCCCCAGCGGTTCAATACCGTGTGGCCGGCGTAGGTGTTGTAGATCTCGGGACGTTCCTTCAGCGGCTCGGTCAGACGGGTCTCGATGATGCTCGGCATCACCGCATTGACGCGCACGCCGTAGCTGCCGACCTCGGCCGCAAACGCCTTGACCATCTGCTCGATGCCCGCTTTTGTCGCCGCATAGATGCCCAGACCGGGCTCGATCGTCACGGCGCGCATCGACGAACACAGGATCATGCTGCCCGCGCCCTGCTTCATCATCGGCCGGCCAAAGTGGCGCATGAAGTGGAAGGCGCCGCGCAGGTTCAGGTTCACCACCTGATCGAACTCGTCTTCCGTGTAATCGACGATCAGCTTGCGGATGTTCAACGCCGGCGTCGCCACGGCGATGTCGATCCTTTTTTGCTCGGTTAAAACCCTGGCAGCCAACTGCGCGATGGACTCGCCGCTGGCGGCATCGGTCTGCATCCAGCCGGCCGCGCCGCCGCCGTCGATGATCTGCTGCGCGGTGGCCTGCGCACCGCTTTCGTCACGGTCCGCGCACATCACGTATGCGCCCATCGCGCCCAGCGCGTGCGCCGACGCCTGACCGATGCCAGAAGCCGCGCCGAGTACGACCGCGATCTTGTCTTGAAGACTGAATAGTTGGGGGTAGTTGGTCATGAAGCTTGGGTGAGAACGGTTATGGATATGGACTGGCTCGTCGCGGATATCGGGCTGCTGTTGAGGGATGCCGATCACCCGCCGCGACCGTCGGTCTGCCCAAGGCGCGGACGCTTGGCTATTATCCTTGCATGACCCAAGCCCCGCCTACCGCAATCGCACCGCAGATCGCTGACGCCAAACACATCATCGAACGCCATCTCGGCGTACGTCTGGCCGCCATCCATCTGTTCGGCTCCGCCGTCGACGGCGGGCTGCAACCCAACAGCGATATCGACTTGCTCGTCACCGTGACGGAGCCGCCCGATGCGGCCACGCTCCGTGCGTTGGCGATAGAACTGCTGACGGTCTCCGCGCCACCGGGCCAGTCGCCCAGTTTGCGCGCGCTTGAAGTCACCGTGATGACGCTTCAGCATGTCGTGCCTTGGCGCCACCCGGCCCGCCGAGAACTTCAGTTTGGCGAATGGCTGCGCGAAGACTTACTGGCGGGCATCGTGGAGCCGCCCATGCAGGACCACGACCTCGCTATCGTTCTGACAAAGGTGTTAGGCCACAGCATTCCGATCTTCGGCCCGCCCGCCGACCAGCTTTTCGAAGCCGTTCCGCGCCAAGATCTGACGCGCGCGCTGCTCGACACCGTTGCCCAATGGAACCAGCCGGACGACTGGGCGGACGACGAGCGGAACATCATCCTGGCGCTCGCGCGCATCTGGTACACGGCCGTGACGGGGGAAATCGCCTCGAAGGCGGACGCGGCAGCGTGGCTGCTCGCGCGGATCGAACCGCAGTATCGGCCGACCCTCAGCCACGCGCGGGGGATTTATCTTGGGCAAGCGCCGGACGATTTGGCGCAGCGGCATGCGATTGAAACCGAGGCATTCATCATTCACGCACGTCGAGTTATCGAGGGGCTTTGCTCCGCCCATTGACGGCGCCGGCGCATGACCTTCATTGCAGCGCGCGTCATCGGGGGTCCAGCTGGCCGCTGGCATGGCTGCTGAAGCGCGGGGCGGGTGCAAGCAACACAGCGTGCCGCCTGCCCCATAGGCTCAGTGCAGTGACTTCCGAACCTGCCCATCAAGTCGCAGATTCGGAGTCGGTCAGTTACTGCTGCGAAGAACCGATCTGCAGAATCGACGCGTCGCGCTGCATATAGCGGTTCATGATCTGGCTAAGGATCGGGTTGCCCACATTCTCAGCTTTCGGAGCAGTCAAGCTGACAACCGCCGCGCAAAGCTTGCCCGCCTGAACGGTCCGCCCCTTCACATCGGCCTGCACCGCGGCCGCCATGCCTTGCTTCCACGAAGCGGCAACACCATCAACCGCCTGTTGGGCAACGGCGCAATCTGCGTACGACAAAGCAATCACAACCGCCGGCACGTCCTTGACCTGCACATCGGCAATGATGCCCCCAAAGTAAGGCGGAATGCCGCGCCCGCTGGACGCCGCGGCCGCCTGCAGCTTCTGCTTGGCGCTATCCAGATCGCCGGGCGATCCCGACAAGACCTTGGCCGGATCGACCCCTTGCAGACCGAACACCGGCGAGATGACGGCCGCTTGCACGATCTTCCCCCCATCCGCAGGCACGGCTTCCTTCAACCCGGCCACGGCAGCCGCCACGATCTCGCTGTCCGCAACGGACGGCGCAGTCTGGGACAGCGTCTTCATTCCCGCCGGCCCTGCCGCCTGCACCAACGCCGTATCAAGCGGCAAGACAAACGTCGGCATGCCCATCGTGCCCCGCCACGGCTGTTGCCCAGTGGCTTTGGTCAGATCGGGCTTATTAGGCTCACCGTTCGCCATCAAGCCGGCCACATCGCCATCTACCGGTTTGAACTCAGCCTGCTTCAGCCGATCCACAAACTTCGCCGCGGCTTGTTTGTCCTTCAGCCCCCAGTAGGTGACATTGCTGGGCGACTGGCCGAATCCGGCGAAATAGGACAAGTCATCGAAAGGGATATGCGCGCTATCGGACCACTTGTCCAGACCATGGCCAATGGATTGAAGCGGCGTGATCGCCTGGGCAATGGACAACCGACGCATGCCATCAGCAGTGGGCCCGGACTTTTCAAGACCACGCCACGTTTGCACGTCCAGGAAAGATATCTGTATCGCTTCAGGGGCGCTCAACACCACCTGCGGTACTTGCTTCAAGGCCTGCTGTAAGGTTTGCGTGCTGTCCGGTGCAGCCACCGACGTACCACTAATAGCCATCAAACCAAGTGCAAGGGCCTTTAAGCGCATCCGATATCTCCTGTTGGTCGTTACCTAAATGAGATCGGGCAGTATATCAATGGTCGGTCACCATTTATGGAGCCCCGATGAGCGGCCTCGGCGTTCGACAGCGCCGCCGCGAATCGGATTGTTCTTATTGGCATCCCTCCTCGCGGCCGATTAGCCTCCACAGCACCATCACCGCTGCTCGAGCGCGCACCATGACTACCGATGAAGCTCTCATGATTGCCACGAACACCGTCCTGATCTTCATTGCATCGTCCAGCGCCAAAAAGAGCGCGCTATCTGCCAAACCCAACGTTGGACGGACTGCGATCGGCGTTTTCCTGGTCTGCTTTGCAACGGTGTATCTGGTTGCATACTACGTCAGGCTTCTTCCGTTCGACAGAAGCCTGCTGTCCGCCACAATAACGGCGCCCCTATTCACCTTGGGTTTCTATGGCTTGCGCTGGGGATGGTCACGGAGCAAGAGATAACGAAACACCACCCGCCGTCCGGTCAAAAATGACGAAAGCCCGCGTTTAAGCGGGCTTTCGGTGTCATGCTTACTGCTCGAGTCCGGTTTAAGCCGGCCGCAGGATCAGTCCCATTCGATCATCAACAGGCCACCTAAACCCGCGTGGTTAACGGGTTTGGCTGCGATTTAAATAGGGACATATCATCACTTTTACCGTCAGTAAATTACGCACTTTGGGCGGGATTCGGGGTGACTTGTGGAGCGCCAATCTATCGACAACCAGCAGCAATCATACCGAATGCGCGACAAGACGTTAGGCCATACTGCACTTTGCCGTCCAGGAAATCGCCGGTAAAAGCGAGGTCTGAGTTGTCAGCTCGTTGGAACGCCCTTACGACAATGGCCCTTTATGGCGCTTCGAAGCCCCTCTTCACTCCGTACGCCGGTCTTGCTTGGGTTCTGCAAGTGGGAGAAACAGCCCACACTCCACTCACGTTCTGGCTGATGCGCTCCAAACATGGCTGCCGCAGACCCTGGAGCCTAGCGAATCAGCGCAGACCCTTAAGCTCGCGGTGAGCCGGAAACTCATCTAGAGCCGCGTCGACCAGACTTTCGCGCGAGATAAAACCACCGCCGCCCTGGGAGATCAGGCGAAGCGCGGCGAACCACTGCGCCCTTCCATTGCCGCTCAACCTGAGGCGCGAAACGTCACCACCCGCTCGCAGCCAAATGTCCTGGTCCATAGGGCCGAGCGGAAAAAGATCCGGCATGATCTGCTCAAGGTCACGGTGGCGCTGGTCGACGCTTGGAGAGACCGATTTGGTGCCGCCCTGCGCGAGTGCGATGGGGAAGTTCTCTTCCAGGTCACTCGCCTTGAACACTGGATGCTGCCTTCCCGGAACGGATTGCCTCACCGTCTCGGACACGTAGTTGAATAAGTCGAATACCCGGATGGTACCGTCGCTGGCGGTGGTGGCGGCACCCTTAAGACCGGAAAGCATTGCGGTCGTGAACACGCTGTTCCGCTCGTGTCTGAACGCCAAGGACGTTTCTGTCGCGCGCGACGATGCGAGCACGACCCGGCCGGTACCCCGCGCCAATTTCTGTAGCGACTTCTCGGTGAACCCTTCGTCGATCCCCTCCTCCCCGTGCTCGCCCGGGCCATACTTGAGGGTAGCAGCCCCGGCGGCATGGCATGCGTCTACGACGAGGACGACCCGCGGTGCCTTAATGACGGCGATCGCGGCGGACAGTTCAACCTCGCCAAGCGTCGTTCCCGCAACGTCCGTGGGCTTGCAATCATAGGGGACGAGCGCGCTCGTCGCGGTGGCACCACTGCCGATCCGCGTGCCGTGGCCGGAAAAAAAGATCGCGACGGTGTCGTCAGTCGTCGCGAGTGCCGCGAGGTCGGCGAGCGCTTTGCGAATGTTCTCGAGCGTGGCAGCGCCGTCGGCAAGGACCGTGACGTTCGCCTCCGGATAGCCGCAATACACCGATGACTTGAGTGTCTCGGCAGTGTCGAGCGCGTCGTTGAGCACAGCGGCGGGAAGACTCCCAACTGCCTCATAGTTAGCGACGCCGATGATCAGCGCGCGGCCCTGGTTAAATTTCATTTAGAACTCCATCGGTTATCACGGCACCGCTGATTCAGTTTCGGAACAACGGGTCGTCGGCCATCAGCCTGAGGTTGGGATTCTCGGGGAAGTCGATCCGCATCTGCTGAATCAGCCTTGAGACGTGGAACTGCCTTCCGTTCTGGATGTCTCGGATCGCGCTGCGCCAACGCTCCTTGCCGGTACCGTGGTGGCGAAGATCGGCATCCCGCCCGCCGGACCGCTCCCACAATGCGTCCTGGTCCGGTCCGTTTGGAAAGAGCTCGGCGGCCAGTTCGAGGAGTACTTCCCACTTCTGGGTGACGCTAACGGCCGAGAGCCCGAGCGACCAGCGGTCAAAAAAGCCGATGAACTTGAGACAGTGCTTAAGAACCGGCGCGATGTCGCTGCGGCCGCTGCGATAGATCGAAATTAGGTCGTCGACGATGTCGCGCTGTCCTCGTGTTGCGAGGGTACGTCCGAGCAGATCGGCGTCGGAAGCGGTGAGGGGCCGGACCGCGCGAACAGCCATCCAGACCCACCGGCGGAATCGCGCGTGATCGATCCCGCCGAGTCCCTCGATAACGTGAAGGCCTTCCGCGAGCGTTCCGGCCGGGAAGCGCGCGAGGAGAGTGTCGAGCCGGGGATCGCGGAGGATTCCCTTAAGTAGTTCAGGCTCGATTGTGGTGTTCTGCTGGCCGGTGCCCACGCTTGCAAACCAAGCGTCCTTAGTCGCCGCGAGCAGGCGGTCCCTAGTGATCGCCGGCAACTTGTTCCAAACCTCGCTCCTCCGCGGATACGCTGTCAGGTCCGCAAGAGGCGATGCGGACAGTAGGCGAAGGAGTTCCGCCGGCGGCTTGCCGCCGTCAATCTGCTCGTCGAGGAGATCGTTGAATGCCTTCCGCGGATCCTCAGGTCCACGCCACGCTCCGGCGTCGGTCTTGAGTGCCGCCTCCCAGATGCCCCGATTCGGGGCGGTCGACATGTCACGCCTCGCCAGAAGCGTCGGGTCCTTCGCCACCGCCTCGCCCGCGATCACAAGTACCCGACCATCGGGGACGCAGGCCACCGCGTCGAGGATTTCTCCAGGCTCTGCGCGGCGCATGGCGAGCCGCATTGCGGTAGCGTCTACACCCGGTTCCACAGCGCTCTGGGCTCTCGCCGCGTCCGCGGGGCTCATGCTGGCGCCCGCCGCGATGGCGTGCAGCCGAAAGAATCCCTGCTTCGCTGCAGTAGCCATGATCAGCTTCGCGGTCGCGACATCCAGTTCTGTCGGGGCAGCTGCCTCAAGCGCTTCCAACCCATCCCGGCCGCGCGCGACCAGAGCGATGAGCGGCGAGGAAACGCGAGCCTCGGACTTCGCCCAGCGCCAGAACCCGGCGGCAAACTTACCACCCGCCGCAAGGGCCGAGCGGTCCAGGCCCCGCGTCACTGCCTCGCGCCAGGGGACAATAGCATCCTCGCCGATCAGCGCATCGGAGAGGATAGCCACCATCTCGGCATCATCCGAAGGAAGGTAATCATTCCTTTCGAACCACGCTTCGATCGCCTGCCAGACGAGGCCGCTGGTCCCGAGTCCCCGAAGCGCTAGGTTGCGCAGCGTAAGGATTTCCGATGGCTGAGCCGCGGGCAGCGCTTGTATGAGACGCTCGACGATGATGCGCTTCTCAGCCTCACCGCAAGTTGGATTTGGAGAGAGCCGCTCGATCAGCCGAGCGGCGGAGACGACCCGCGCAACGTTGTCCGGCGTTGCGGATAGCATGTCGTGTGCCTGCTCGAGCAAATGGAACTCTTTGAAGTCGTCGAGCTTTGCGCCGATCCTGTCGCGGAACTCCAACAGCTCGGCACCGTTGGTCGAGTCGTCGATCATTCCCGCCGCCCGGCGGCGCTCGCAGCCGCTTCGGCCGACGATCCGCTGCTGCTGTTGCCAGCGACCGACAAGGGAGGCAGGCGTGCAGACGATCGTTGGTTCCGGCTTTTCAATCACGTCCTTTGGGCCGAAGCTAAGTCGGAAGTAGAGCTTTGCTCGCAAGGTCGGCCACAGGCGCCCCCACAACGCGACCATGAGATTCTCGAACCCGTCCGATCCGATTCGCACCACAGGTCCGGAACCGCCGCTAACAAGCGCCCGAGCAGCATCCACGAGATCTAATGTCGCGGGTGGCATCCCCGGTACCGAAGTCACCTCGAGCGGCTCGACGGCCGTCGGCCCCGCGTCGAACGACGTGATGAGGTGCGCGAGCAGCGGGCGAAGGTCGTCCATTGCGGCGATCTCGTCTAGGTCGCAGATCAGCGCGTGTGTGACCACCATGCCCGACCGGCCAACCGACGGATCGCTGAACGTCCTCGAGACAACGTACCGATCGCGTACGGCGAAGCCCGACGTGACGGGTGACCAGTCGGCACCTTGCGGTTCCGTGTCCGGCAGGTCAAGGCGCTGCGCCAGCTCACCCGCAAACTCGCGGTCGCCGCTCGCACACCTGAGTGCATATCCATGCTTGATGGTGCCGTAGATCGCCTGGTCAACGCGCATCCTCCGCTCCCGTCCTCTCAGGCGCTGACGTCGAGCAAACGGTAAATGGGCAAGCTAAGGTCGCCACTCTTCGTACCGTTCGCCTCGACGATGTAGCCAAAGTGCTCCGGCCCTTTGATGGCGTATTCCATGTCGCGAGTCGTTGGACTGAGCGGACGTTCGAGCGCGGAAAGCCCCATGATTGACGATTCTCGCCAGTTCGACCGTATAAACGCCGAAACGAGCGGAAGTCGCGCTTCCAGGGCTTCCGACGGCGTCTGTGCGATCTCCGCCTCGTCCCAGCAAGTGAGTAGCACGCCGAGACGTGGGAGGAGGTTCGACCTACACGTGGACCGATAGGAGAAGATGAGCATTTGGAGTAGTTCAACTAGCCTGGCTTGGTCGGAGGGATGCACTTCCCCGTTGTCGACCGAGACGCCTTTCAAACCGGCCAGCGGCTTGGTAAACATGTCGTCGCCGACGTGTGTCTGCTGAAGCCGGAACAGCAACAACCACGCGTCGGCCTCGTCGACGCGCTTTTGCCACGCACTGGGTAGTCGCCGGTTATCGATTACGGACTTGATCTGCTCGCCACCATATTCGGGCCAAACCAAATCGGCCTTGCGACCATCAGCGTCGATTACCGGCCAAACGCTATCGACATTGACAGACCGTGCGGTGTGGCCTGCTGCGCGTCCTTCGTCGAGGCTCTCGAGCGCGGCTTCGAAGGCCTCGAGGTTGGTGGCCGCGCCGCTCATACGCAAGGCTCCCGGCATGCGCATTAAGCGACGCAGCAGTTGAGCCCCATAGTGCGTCTTGCCCACGCCGCTCTCGCCGACGAGAAGGATCGAGTTGCAAGTCTGGCTCACAGTGTTCTATTCCCGTAGATGAACAGGGGGTCGTCGGACGTTGATGCCAGCGGCGGCAACCCGATCCCAGGCCGTCTGACGTTGATCGCCCAGTGAAAGAGCTCGACTAGGCCAGCACCCTTGTTCAGCAGCGGATCCTCATCAGGTGTCCCAACCACGCTGACTGAATGTTCGGCCGCGTCGGGCATCGCGTCTATGACAGCGCTGCGAACTGCCTCCTCCATCTCCGGGCGAATGTCGACATCGGACTTGGTCCAAACGAGAGCGACCGGCCGGCTGCCGCGTTCGGCCCCTAGACGCTTCGCGATGCGCTGCAACGAGCCGCGCGCTGCGCCCATAGATTCGCCGGCGAGCGCCTCACGGTCAGCCACGATCATGAAGGCATCGGCGTTGTCTGACACCCAGCGCGCGCCTGCTCCCTCATCAGAATCCGTGTTAATGGCCCATCGCTGGAACCATTCACCAGGCGCGTCGGTGAAAAGATAGTCAACCGACCGTCCACTCTTTTCGTCGCGAAAGGTTAGATGCAGGAGCCCTGGAGCCCTTCCACCCCGGCTAGTGGTGTGAGCGGGAAAGCGTGGAGGCTGCCCCGGAGCCCACCGCATCGAACCAGCCACCGCCTCCCACCCGGAGAGCGTATAGGACCCGGCGAACAAATGATCTTCAATACCGACTAAGCCTCGCCCCAGCAGGAGGTACCATGCCGCGAGCAGGGTCGTCTTACCAGCGTTCTGCGGCCCCACGACGCCGATGACGATAGGCTTGGCGCGTCCCGACACGAAACCTAGGTCCGCGAGGCCGAACGCGCTGCCAGACCACGGCATCAGCATCTCGCCAGAACGATTCTCGTCAATTGCAGCCGTCACTTTGGCACCGTGCCAGCGTGGGCACTTCGACAGGTTTGTGTGGCCGAGGTCGCAGCCAGTATCGGGGACAAAGCACGTAAGATGCGGGCACTTCTCCATAGATCAGCCCTTCTTCGAAGAGCGGCGCTTGGCAGCCGAGGCGTCCTTCGTCGCCTTGGAGGCCTGAAGCTCCCGGAATAGCCATCCTGCCCATGCAACATCGCTGACTTCAGAGCTAGCCGGTATGCCTGTGAGTCGCTGAAAGTCATCTGCCTTCCGTGCGTCGGTGTGCGCAGGGTGGCCGATCAAGGCGAGAAGCGGGCCGCGCCCCTCCGGCGGCGCCGCTAGCTTGGCAGCGGCGCCGCGGAACAAAGCGAGGTCGCTGTGGCCCTGAGCCTCAGCAACGAGGTCGCGCACAAGCCGCTTGCCGGGCTCATCCGAACCCTGCAGGCGCGCAACTGTCTCGCTCAGGAACGCCGAAACGCTCGCCGGTGAGAACAGCGGCACCGTCTCGGACAGGTCAAACGCCATGAGGGCAGCGGCGACCGAGGGCATGAGTTCACGGTAGCTCTTGCCGACGGAGGGCGAATATAACGCTTCGCGCCACCATAGAAGATTGGTTCGCCGCTGGAGCCCGGCGGTAGCGGCGCTGACCGACTTTAGGGTGTCGTCAACATAACCGGAAACCGCTGTCGTCAACTTGCTGAATGGCTCAGTTAAGTCCGGTTGGCTGACTTCGATTTCGGCCATAGTAGCGTTGATTGCTGCGGCAATCGCCGCTCCGGACCGTGTTCCGAATTCGTAGACCCACTGCTGGGGCGAATTGTGCGACCAATGCGGGTTACCACTTGTCGCGACATTACCGTGCGCGGGCTGGTGATACTGCGGGCCAGCAGCCGCAATCATGCTAGTCTGAAGGCCGCTCGCGGACGCCTCGCCGACCGTGACTTCTGATGTATTGAGGATCGGGATCTCGTATTTCAACGGGGGGACCGATATGGTCTCGGGCGTCGCCCACTCCTCCTCCGCTCGGACGTCGACGCGGCGTTCGACGTGCTTGACAATGCCGAGCCAAACGTCTCGCTCATTGTCAACGGGTAGGAGTGGAAGCGCGTTTCGCGCCGAAGCAACGAAGCACACGCCAATCCGGTCGTCTTCCTCCGCAGCGTCGACTAGCGCGTCGATCAAAATCGCGCGGATCACCGCGATCGGTGTCGCCGCGAAAGTGTTGCGGTAGGTTGCCCACTGGTTCTGAAGCGCCGCCAACGCCTCCTGGACTACGGGATCGTCCTCCGGCGCGTCGGGGTCGAACGCGATGAGCGAATAGCTCAGCGCTTTAGAGGGGTTCTTTTTCAGCGCGCCCGCGAGATCCTTTGCCGCCTGCGAGAGCTTCTCTAGTTTGGTATCGTCCCCGCCGACGTCGATTAGCCCCTTATTCAGGAACCCTTGAAGTGTGCCATTACTCACTCATTCCCCCTGTACCAATCCCACTTTGTTCTATCGAACGAAGCGACCAAACCATAAAGAATAAGATCTTCCGCTGCTAAATGGAAAACTCATCCGCGCGAGGCCGCTTATTCTAGGTTAATGTTAAAACTCATACGGCCATAGGTAGGCCAGTGGCTTCTGCCGCATATGAGACGGCAAACAATTACCTGCGGGACATGCTCATTACGTGCTGTTTCCAGATCGTCCGCAATGGTGGTCGTTCCAGACGTCTAAAGCCAAGTATTGAATGATAGGAAACTCCGGCCATTTCGCGCTCAAAAAAATTCCTGTCGGAAAGTCCACTAAAACACTCCGGCAGGTCGAGAGTCTAGAGTGAACGTATGGCAGATTCCCATCGACCGCTTCTAAGCAACAGCTAAATTGAGACCGTAAAACTCATAAACATTTGCTCACGGGATTCTACGACGGAATATCTTCGCCGTCCCAATGAACTTTAGATCGGGAGGATGGAACTCGAGCATCCTGTTCTTATTGCAAGGTTCACCGCCAAGCGGCCAGCTAATCAGCGATAGCCCCAGACCGTCCCCCTGATGCACCTATAAAATCTATACATCCTAGTCATTGGCGATCGCTAGAGGCAGCCCCGACGGACGATCACTCATCATCAACAGCCCACCCAAACCGACGCTTTAAAAGAATTGATGTCGATTGACATGGGGCGAGTTAACCACCCTTCCTGACAAGATCTCCCTGACTGCGGTCTGAAGCTACGTTCTCCTGCCATGACCACCACCAACATGTATGGGAGCCGCCAGGTCTTCCGAAAGCAGCTTCGGAACGTAGGTCTGCTCGTTGATCCAGACATCCAACATGTCCGCTCACTCTTGCAACATGTGTCGCCGTTGCTCAGCGTACTCGGCCTTGTTGTAGATCGAGCGCGGGGATCGTCCGTCTTCATGCGGAAGGCACTCCTCGATCCAATCCCGGTTGAAACCCAATTCGTGCAGCAGCGTTGATCCCGTACGGCGCAAATCGTGAACGGTAAGCGGCTCCAGTGGTAATCCCGCGAATTTGGCCCTCTACCACAAGCTGCGTGACACGGTTCAGGGTCGCTTTGGACATGCAACTGCCAGCGTTGTAGCGCGACGGCAGGACAAAGTTGGAACCGGCCGCACAGGTATACAACGCCACGAAAATGTCGAGCGCCTGGCGTGAGAGATAAACCACGTGCGGCCCCTCCCCCTCATTCGCTGCTTTGGAATCGTCGAGGTTACCTTCTCCAAATCGACCTCGTCCCAAGTCGCCTCGATCAGTTCACTCTTTCGCGCCAACGTCAGCAAGATCATGCGCAACGCTAGCCGGATCGTCGGATAGGCAGCCACGAACTCCAATTGCTTGGACATCAGTTGGATTTCCTGCGGAGACAAGGCACGATCCTTCGGCACGAAAGTCGCAATGGAAGTCGCATCTACGCTATCAGCAGGGTTTGCCGCCTTCTTCCCATGCGGATTCGCGTAACCATATATCTGCTTCACAAGGTCCCGAACTTGAACGACGGTGTCTGGTGCGCCTCGCGCCCTCACGCGCAAGCACAGAGCGCGTAGATCCTCCTCATGGGTTTCGCCAAGAAAACGTTTGTTGAACGCCGGCAAGATGTCGCGATCCAGCACGCCCTTTCGCATCGAACGGGTCGACTTGGCCATGGTGGCCCCATAAAGCCACCGGCCGGCATGATCGCTGAAGGTCTATCCGGCTCGCGCCCTTTCTCTCGCTGCTTCTGTGGTGCTGGTGAGGTGCCCTCCCCCAGTAGCCGCCTGGCATGTCGCAGTTTTTCTCTGGCTTCAGCTAGTGAGATACCTCCGAAGCCATAACGAACTATTGTCAACGTCTCTCGTCGGCCATTGATCCGGTAGTCGTGTCGGAAGGTGATGGAGCCTTTCGGCGAAACGACGACGTACATGCCATCACGATCGGAGACCGTGTAAAGGGTTGCGCGGGGTTTCCAGTTCCGCAGCGTAAGACCTGTAAGCACGAATAATCTCCTGATCGAAACGGCCAATCGCCGTCACCTATCACGAGACCTGCATACCCTTTCGAGTCCGCACCAATCCTGCTGTCTAAGAGAAAGAACTACCGTCGCTGACGGTAGTTCTTCCGAGGCTAAGCCAACCCCAGCCCAAAGAGCTTGCGCAGCCCGTCAAATTTACCGTCAGCTTCGCCGCCTGAAAGCTCTCGAAGATAAATAGCCAACACGAAACAATATTTAAAATTAACAGCTTAGAAGAATCGCATTCTTGTTGATGATCGTTTGAGAGACGTCCTAAACTGTTGATTTACAGGGAAAAACTCCTTCCCCTCACTCCCACTCAATCGTGGCCGGCGGCTTGCTCGACACGTCGTACACCACCCGATTGATCCCACGCACTTCATTGATGATCCGCGACGAAACGCGAGCCAACAACGGATGCGGCAGCGGCGCCCAATCCGCGGTCATGAAATCGAACGTCTGCACCGCACGCAGCGCCACGACATACTCATACGTACGTCCGTCGCCCATAACCCCCACCGACTTCACCGGCAGGAACACGGCAAACGCCTGGGACGTCAGCTCGTACCAGGTCAGACCACTAGCCTCGTCCTTGGTATTACGCAGCTCTTCAATAAAGATCGCATCGGCCCGGCGCAGCAGTTCGGCATACTCATGCTTCACTTCGCCCAGGATGCGCACGCCCAGACCCGGACCCGGGAACGGATGGCGATACACCATCTGCGGCGGCAGACCCAGCGCCACGCCCAGTTCGCGGACTTCGTCCTTGAACAGTTCGCGCAGGGGCTCCAGCAGTTGCAGGTTCAGCGTGTCCGGCAGGCCGCCCACGTTGTGGTGCGACTTGATCGACGTGGCCTTGCCCGTCTTGGCGCCAGCGGATTCGATGACGTCGGGGTAGATCGTGCCCTGAGCCAGCCACTTGGCGCTCTTCTGCTTGCCAGCTTGTTCCTGGAAGACTTCGACGAATTCGCGGCCGATGATCTTGCGCTTGGCTTCGGGGTCGGCGACGCCGGCCAGTTTGCCCATGAATTGCGCGGTGGCGTCGACGTGAATGATCTTCACGCCCATGTTTTCGGCGAAGGTCTGCATGACCTGCTTGCCTTCGTCCAGACGCAGCAGGCCGTGGTCGACGAAGACGCAGGTGAGCTGGTCGCCGATGGCCTTGTGGATCAGTGCAGCGGCAACCGAGGAGTCCACGCCGCCGGACAGGCCCAGGATGACTTCGTCGGTGCCGACCTGTTCGCGGATGCGGGCGACGGCTTCGGAGACGTAGTCGGGCATGTTCCAGTCGCCCGTGCATTCGCAGATTTCGTTCACAAAGCGGGCCAGCATGGCCTTGCCCTGAACGGTGTGCGTGACTTCGGGGTGGAACTGGACGGCGTAGAAGCGGCGGTCTTCGTCGGCCATGCCGGCGATGGGGCAGGACGGCGTGGAGGCCATCAGCTTGAAGCCGGGGGGCAGTTCGGTGACCTTGTCGCCGTGGCTCATCCAGACCTTGAGCATGCCGTGGCCTTCGGGCGTGCTGAAGTCTTCCAGGCCTTCCAGCAGCTTGGTGTGACCGTGAGCGCGGACTTCGGCGTAGCCGAATTCGCGGTGGTCGGAGAAGCTGACCACGCCGCCCAGTTGCTGCGCCATGGACTGCATGCCGTAGCAGATGCCCAGCACGGGAACGCCCAGCTCGAACACGGCGTGCGGCACGCGCATGGAGCCCTCTTCGTAGGCCGAAGCGTGGCTGCCGGACAGGATGATGCCCTTCAGACCCTGCGCCTGCTGTTCGCGCACGAAGGCGTCGTCGACGTCGCCAGGGTGGACTTCGGAATAGACGCCGGCTTCGCGGACGCGGCGGGCGATCAGCTGGGTGACTTGCGAACCGTAGTCGAGGATAAGAATGCGCTGGTGCATGGAGACTCTACCCGTTGGAAATAAAACCGCACCGGCAGACCCGCTGTTCTTTGCGGATCTGCCGGTGCGTGATGCATGACATTGTAGTTGACTGTGCGGATCAGTCGGCGCGGTAGTTGGGCGCTTCCTTGGTGATCTGCACGTCGTGCACGTGGGACTCGCGCACGCCCGCGGAGGTGATCTCCACGAACTCGGTCTTGGTGCGCATGTCGTCGATGGTGGCGGCGCCGCAGTAGCCCATGGAGGCGCGGATGCCGCCGACCAGTTGGTAAATGATGGCGAGCACGCTGCCCTTGTAGGGGACGCGGCCTTCGATGCCTTCGGGGACCAGCTTGTCGGCGTTGTTGGCCGGGTCCTGGAAGTAGCGGTCGGCCGAGCCTTCCGTCATGGCGCCCAGGCTGCCCATGCCGCGGTACGACTTGTACGACCGGCCCTGGAACAGCACGACTTCGCCGGGGGCTTCTTCGGTGCCGGCGAACATGCCGCCCATCATGCATGCGAACGCGCCAGCGGCCAGCGCCTTGGCGACGTCGCCCGAGTAGCGGATGCCGCCGTCGGCGATGAGCGGAACGCCCGTGCCTTCCAGCGCCTTGGCCACTTCGGAGATGGCGTGGATTTGCGGCACGCCGACGCCGGCCACGATACGCGTGGTGCAGATGGAGCCCGGGCCGATGCCGACCTTGACGCCGTCGGCGCCGTGCTCGACCAGCGCGCGCGCGGCGGCTGCGGTGGCGATGTTGCCGCCGATGACTTCAACCTTGGGGTAGTTCTGCTTGACCCAGCGCACGCCTTCGAGCACGCCCTTGGAGTGGCCGTGCGCGGTATCGACGATGAGAACGTCGACGCCAGCGGCGACCAGCTTTTCAACGCGTTCTTCGGTGTTGCCGCCTACGCCCACCGCCGCGCCAACGCGCAATTGGCCTTGGGCGTCCTTGCTGGCCATCGGGTGTTCGGTGTTCTTGACGATGTCCTTGACGGTGGCCAAGCCACGCAGTTCAAAGCCGTCGTTCACGATCAGCACGCGTTCCAGACGGTGCTTGTGCATCAGGGCCTGCGCTTCGTCGAGCGTGGCGCCTTCCTTCATGGTGACCAGGCGTTCCTGCGGCGTCATGATGTTGCGCAGGGGCTGATCCAGGTTTTCTTCGAAGCGCAGATCGCGGTTGGTGACGATGCCGACCAGCTTACGGCCTTCGACGACCGGCAGGCCCGAGATGCCATGCTGGCGCTGCAACGCAATGGCGTCGCGCACTTTCATCTGGGGGGTGACGGTGACCGGATCGATCACGATGCCGAACTCGTGGCGCTTGACGCGAGCCACTTCACGCGCTTGGGCGTCGGCGGAGAGATTCTTGTGGATGATCCCGATGCCGCCTTCTTGCGCCATGGCGATGGCCAGACGCGATTCGGTGACGGTGTCCATGGCGGCGGACACGAGGGGGATGTTCAGGCTGATATTGCGAGTCAGGCGCGTGGCCAGGGAGGTGTCGCGCGGCAACACCTCGGAATACGCAGGCACCAACAACACATCGTCGAAGGTGAGCGCTTTTTGAACGAGACGCATGGGTAACTCCGGGCGCAAAGCGAGATTATACGCCGTCGGCATGTTTTGACTAGGTGTTGACCCTAGGTTGGGATGGATATTTATGACACTGCCTAACGACGCGGTTCACGCGCCTTAGCGTTTTATCCGGATTCTATTGACAGCTGTTTTTACCCGGGCAATAATCCCCCCATCAAATTACCCGGATATAAATATGCCTTCCCCCCTCCCCGATTCCCACACCGCCTTCGAAGGCCATCGGATGCTGGCGGCCGGCGCCCTCGCCGACGTGGCGCTGGCCGTCAGGCAGGCGCTGAACGCGCGCCGCAACGACGCGGTGCTGGTTTTCGAGGACACGACCGGCAAGCAGATCGACCTCGACCTTCGCGGCGACGACGCGCAGATCGTCGCCCGCCATACGCCAACGGACGTTGTTGCCCCCGCGATTGACGACGCGCAACCCGGCGACACCCCGCGAGGCCGAGGCCGGCCGAAGCTCGGCGTAGTGCCCCGCGAAGTGACCTTGTTGCCTCGCCATTGGGATTGGCTAAGCGCCCAACCCGGCGGCGCGTCGGTGGCGCTGCGCAAGCTGGTGGAGCAAGCCCGCCGCGACAACGAGGCGCAGGATGCGCGGCGCCAACGCCAGGAAGCCGCCTACCGGTTCATGTCGAGCCTGGCCGGCGACCTGCCGGGTTTCGAGGGTGCGACGCGTGCGCTCTATGCCGATGACCGCGATGCGTACGCCCGGCACGTCGCACAGTGGCCGAAGGATGTGCGCCGCTATGCGGCCGAACTGGCGTGGGGCGCACACGAAGGGTCATCCGAAAGCGCTTGATCCCGGCACGGGTCCGCGCCGCGCTACGGCAAGACTTGCCAAGCTGTTGCAATTGAAGCCTGGAGAATCGCGGACCGCGGGCGTAACGTGAAAACGCGGCATATGCCGCGTTGCCTTTGCAGGTGCGCACCATGACGCCCACGACTTCCCGCCCCGATCCCCATCACGCGGCCCCGGCCCCCGCGCCCGACACGCATGCGCCGCCGCATGCGGAAAAAGAGCGCGCAAAGTCCGATCACCAGCACGAAGAAGCCCGGCGCAAGGCGCTGGTCGGTTCCCAGCACAAGGAGAACATGCGCGCCGTGGCGGCGCCGCGCTATCACGGACATCGGGGCGGCTGAAGGCGCCGGTTCCCGCGCTTGCCGGCCGCGCGCATTTCGACAGCGCGCTCGTCGGCAACGCGCCCCGCGGACCGCCCGAACGGATTTTTGCGGTATGTTTCTGCAAACCCCGACGGATCCCGACGATGCAGTCCGACGAAAACTACCTTCTCTATGACGGCGATTGCCCCTTCTGCTCGAACTACGTGCGGATGATGCGGCTGCGCAAGGCCGCTGGGCCTGTCGCCATGCTGAACATGCGCGACCATCCCGATCTGGCCGCGCACCATCGCGCGCAAGGCTATGACCTGAACCAGGGCATGCTATTGCACCTGGACGGCCGCGACTACTGGGGCGCGGACGCCATCCACCGGCTGGCCTTGCTCAGCACGGGCAGCGATATGTTCAATCGCCTGAACGCCACCATCTTCAGCAACGCGTGCCTGTCCAAGGCGCTCTATCCTTTCATGCGCACCGGCCGCAGCCTGACGCTGACGTTGCTGGGCAAGAAAAAGATGCCTTGACACGCTTGCGGCGCAATTTCCGCACAATGCTGACGGCCAGGCGCACGCCTGCGGAACGCTCGTCCGCAAGTAGCAGGCCGGCCACCCGCAAGCCTATACACCCTGACAACCGGAACTGACCTGATGATCTATTTCTTTGGCGCCCTGCTTCTCGCGTCTACGCTGGCCGCTGCCGTCTACCGCCGCATGCAGCGCAGACCCGAGGACTCCGGCCGCGCCATGTCGCGCGACATGCTGTCGGGCGCCGCGATCTTCGCATTCATGGGACCGGCCGTCGCCATAGTGCTCATCGCTGTGACCATGTCGATCGGCGCCCAGGATCCGGAACTGCTCCTGTTCGGTCTCTATGGGCTGCCGTGGGCGTATCTGTTTGGCGGTGTGCCGGCGCTCTTTTGCGGGCTGACGGCGGGCGCGCTCAAGCCCATCGCGCCGTCCTGGCTGGCCGTCCTGCGCATGGGGCTCATTGGCGCGGCGTATGCCTTTGTCTTTTTGCTGACGTTTGGCAGCCGCGACAGGTCGTTGGCAGCGCTGGGATTTCCGCTGTTCATGGGCGCCCTGCCCGCCGCAGTCGCCGGTCTGCTGTGCGCGCGGGTGTTCTACGGCAAGCCGGTGACTATTCGCTAGCCCAATTCAAATCCGGCGACGCGGCGCCGTGCGCATGAAAGTACAACAGCGCGGACGCCGCCTTGGAACGGTCCACGCACTGGTACTGCGGATAACTGCCTGATTGTCCACCCGCCACCAGGTCCTGGTCGTGATCTTCGGATTTGGCGGGGTCGATCAGCGTGTGGATCCGCGTGTCGCCGCCGGAGGAGATGAACACGACATAGGCGCCATCACCGCCGCCGATCGACATGACCGTGTCGTCATCAATCACGAAGGCGGTCGAACTGAAGACCGCGCCATCCAGTCTGTCCAGGGCGGCGAGCAGGTCGCCCTCGGTCGGGGATTCATGGGCGCGGGTCTGTTCCTGGTCGCCTTGACGCATTTCTTCGATGATTCTGACGATTTTCACGGTGCTCCATTCGCCGGCTGGCGGCGCGTTGAGGGGTGGTCGCATGCAAGGGATCACATGCAAGGGGAATCACGGCCGATACTACATTGGCCGCGATCCAAGCCGCCATTGACCACGCTGGAACGCTAGCGAATCACTGAGCGCGCGACGTGCGCGCGAAGAAGAATCGCAGCATCTCGGCCGTCGCATCCGGACCGGTCCGATCCGTGTAGGACCCTTGCTCCGAGCCGCCAGCCCAGGCATGGCCGGCGCCGTGGACATCCCAGCGTTCGGCGACGATGTTGCCCGCCGCATCGCGGTATACATGCTGCGTGCTGTCGCGCATGCTGCCCGCGCCTGCCACGCGAACGGTTTCGACACGCGCGTTGGGCCCGACGCTGGCTGCGATCACGTTGCCGGCATTGGCGGGATTGACGGTGGCGTCGCGATCGCCGTGGAACACGATGACCGGCACGCCGTTGCCGGCCGGTGCGGCGGGTTTCAGGCCCACGCCCTTCATGGCGGACAGCGCCGAAGGCAGGTCCGTCGCCGCGCCAGCGGCCAACCCCGAATGCACACCTGCCGCCGCATACAGTTCGGGATAAGCGCCCGCCAGAATCGCTGCCATCGCCCCGCCCGCCGACAGTCCCGCGACATACACGCGCGTGGGATCAATGTTGTGGGCGGCGATCACCTCGCGCGTCATGCCCGCAAGGATGGACGGCTCGCCCCGGCCTGGCTGCTGGTGGTTGTGCTTGAACCAGTTCCAGCACTTCTGCGGATTGGCGTCGCGCGATTGGATGGGATACAGCACATGGAAGCCCTTCTCGCGCGCAGCCGCATTCATGGCGGTGCCCGCGGCGAAATCGTCTGCGTCCTGCGTGCATCCGTGCAGCATGACCACCAGCGGACGCGGCGTGCCATCCGGGTTGGGCGGCACATACAGCTTGTAGGCGCGCTGCCCGGACGAATTGCGGAATGACCCCGCCGTGAACGTATCGCCCGCGGCGGCAGGTTTTGGGGCGGACTGCGCAGCGTCGCCGGAAACGTGCGGCGCCGCGCTGGAAGCTTGGGCGGTATCCGGAACTTCCCAAGCCTCCACGTCGATGACGTCGGCATCGTCCTGCCGGGCAGGCGCGGCAGCCAGGCCGTTTCGCAGGGCGGCCTGAATGGCGGCGGTTGCTGCCGTCAGATCGCCGGCTTGGGTGAGCTGGGTAGCCCGGTGCATGAGGTGCTGAAAATCAGGGTGCATGGCGTGACCTTTTTTCGCGCCGCGGGGATCAGCGGATGCGCTGACGCAGGGCGGCTTTGACGGCGGGGCTGGCATGTAGCGCCCCCAGTACCGTCAGGGATTCGATCGTGGCGAGCGCAAGCTCGGGCGTGACGTCGGAGGCAATGGTTGCCAGGCCCAGCACCCGGATCTGAAGCATTTCGCCCGCGGTCTGGACCGCGAGCAAATCCTGGGCGGTGTAGTGCTGGATACCCAGCACCAGCGTCTTGCGGCTGACGGCCTGGCGCACGGCGTCGCCGTGGGTGGCAAGTTGATTGCGGATGGCCGTGCGGATGAGGTCCGTGCGGTTGGCGTAGAACCCTTCCTGGACGAGCAGATCGATCTGGCCCAGGTCGACATAACCCAGGTTGATGGTGATTTTTTCGTCCGCAGGCTTGGGCGTGGAGGCGAGTTGAGAGGTGCGAGGCGGCATGGAGCGAATCATAAACCATCCACTTGGATGGTCTATGGATGTTTCAACTTGATATATCCGCGAATGGACAACGCAGGGAATGGACAACCCCAGGATTACGGCGACACCCGCAACCTGCTCATTGTGGAAATCGGCAAGGACTGGGCCCCCCGCCCGGACGACAAGATCGAACACTGGTTGGCCAGCCACGTCGGCGCGCCGTTGTCCGCGCCGAACCGCCCCAAGCGCCGCTAGATAGAAGTCTGGCTCACGCCTGTCCGGGGCTTCCGACAGTTTCCGGGCTGTTTCGCTTGGCCACGCGCTGCAGAAATGCATCCAGCGCCGGATTATCGTGCTGCGCGTGCCAGGCAAGGTACATGTCCGCGTAGAGATCGCGCTGGCCAATCGGCCGGAACACTACGCCTTCAAACCGCAGCTCGCGCGCGGAATCCGGCACGAGGCCCACGCCCAGCCCGGCTCGCACCAGCGCCAGCAACGTATGCGTCTGCCCGGCGCGCTGCACATACTGCGGCTGCACGTCCGCCAGGCCGAAAGCGCCCACGATGCGGTCGTAGAAATACTTGCCTTCGCGGGGCGAATACAGCACGAATGGCTGCCCCTGCAGCAACCGCAGCGGCACGATGGCGTGCTCGCACAAGGGCGAATCGGCGGGCAGCGCCAGCACCAGCGGTTCACGCTCAAGCAGGCGCGATTCGATGCCTGCCTGTTGCGGCACGCTGCGCGCCAGGATGGCATCCAGTTCGTGAGCCAGCAGCAGGCGGCTCAACTCGGTCGTCACGGTTTCGCGCAACTGGATCTCGACGCCCGGCAGCAGCTTGCGCGCCTGCACGATCAGCGACGGCATCAGGCGATACGAAGCCACGGCCGTGAAGCCCAGCCTGATGTGGCCGGCTTCGCCGCCGGACGTGCGGCGCGCGGTGGCGGCGGCCTGCGCCGAAAACTCAAGCAAATGGCGTGCATCGCGCAGAAAGCGCCGTCCGGCGGCGCTGAGCACCACCTGCCGGCTGTTGCGCTCGAACAGGGTCACGCCCAGGTCCTGCTCCAGCAGCTGGATCTGGCGCGAGAGCGGCGGTTGCGTCATGCACAGGCGCTCGGCGGCGCGGCCGAAGTGCAATTCTTCGGCAACCGCAATGAAGCACTCGAGCTGGCGGAATTCCATCGATTCAATCCTTGAATTGATTGATGCTATTTATAGCTCGAACGGCTATCCATGGACAGGCATCCCTATACTCGGCTGCAGGGCTGAATTCCGGCCCGCGAAGCATCAGGAGCCTTACCCGCAGCACCATTTTTGCGGCCTCGCCGCCATCAACGCCATAAAAGAGAAAATCCATGGAGACAAAGAACACCGCCCGGATTCGCGTCCGGCTCCTCGCCGCGGCGCTGGCCCTGGCTGCCACCGCCGCCTTGCCGCACGCGGCCAGCGCCGCAGGGTACCCGGAACGCCCGATCAATCTGATCGTCCCCTTCTCACCCGGCGGCGGCACCGACATCTCAGCGCGCCTGCTGGCCGCGGCCCTGGGTGAAAAATTCTCGTCGTCGGTGGTGGTGGACAACCGCCCGGGCGCCGGCGGCCAGATCGCCGCCGACCTGGTGGCCCGTTCGCAGCCCGATGGCTACACGCTGCTGTTCGCGAACTCGGGCATGCTGGCGATCAACCCCTGGATCTACAAACTGCACTCCGACCCGGTGAAGGCGTTTGCGCCCGTGTCGCTGTTTTCGGACCTGCCGTTCGTGCTGGTGGTGCCCGCCAGCCTGCCGGCCAAGAACGTCGCGGAGCTGGTGACGCTGACCAAGTCCCAGCCCGGCAAGCACACCTTTGCCAGCTCGGGCACGGGCGGCGCGCCCCACCTGTCCGGCGAGATCTTCCAGGAAGCCACCGGCGTGGATCTGGTGCACGTGCCCTACAAGGGCGGCGGCCCGGCGATGACCGATCTGATGGCCGGGCGCGTCGACATGCTGTTCGCGTCAGTCCTGGAGACCATGCCGTACGTCACGGCCGGCAAGCTGCGCGCGCTGGCCGTGACCGGTGCGACTCGCTCGCCCGCGATGCCGGACGTGCCCACCATCGACGAAGCCGGCGTCAAGAACGCGCAGAGCGGCTCGTGGACGGCAGTGCTGGCGCCGGCCGGCACGCCGCAGGCCGTGATCGACAAGCTGTCCGAGGCGATCCGCGCCGTGGCGGCCGATCCCGCGGTCAAGGCCAAGCTCGAATCGCAGGGCGCCGTCGCCCACGGATCGACACCCAAGGAGCTGCAGGATCTGGCCGCTAGCGAGCGCGAACGCTATGGGCAGATAATCAAGTCCCGCAACATCCAGACCAACTGATTCCGGTCCCGGCCCGCCTCGGCGGGCCTTTCCTTCTTACCTACATAAGCCGTATCCATGACTGCATCCCTTCCCGCCTCCGCCGCCGATCTGCTGATGGTCGGTCCCCTGCTGCCTGAACTGGTGGCCGACCTGGAATCGCGCTACCGCGTTCATCGCCTCTGGGAGGCCCAGGACAAGGCGGCGCTGCTGCGCGAACATGGCGCCGCCATCCGCGGCATTGCCACCAGCGGCCGCTTCGGCGCGACAAAGGAATTGATCGACGCCCTGCCCGCCCTGGAAGGCATCTTCAGTTTTGGCGTGGGGTACGACACCATCGACATCGCGGCGGCCAAGGCGCGCAACGTCGTGGTCACCAACACGCCGGGCGTGCTGGACGCCTGCGTGGCCGATACTGCGCTGGCCCTGATGCTGTCCGTCTCGCGCCGCATCGCCGAAGCCGACCGCTTCGTGCGCGCCGGCCGCTGGCCCACTGAAGGGTTCGGCCTGGGTTCGCGCATGACCGGCAAGCGCTGCGGCATCGTCGGTCTGGGCAACATCGGCCTGCAGATCGCCCGCCGCGCGCAGGCCTTCGACATGGAGATCCTGTACACCAACCGCAAACCGCGCCCCGACGCGCCCGAGGGCTACCGCTATTGCCCGGACATCGTCGAGCTGGCTGCGCAGTGCGACTTTCTGGTGCTGGCCGTGCCGGGCGGCGGCGCGACGCGCCACATGGTGAACGCACAGGTGCTGGAAGCCCTGGGGCCGGACGGCTGGCTGATCAATATTGCGCGCGGCACGGTGGTCGACGAAGCCGCGCTGGTGGCGGCGCTGCAGAACAAACGCATTGCCGGCGCCGGCCTGGACGTGTTCGAACACGAACCCGCCACGCCTCCGGAACTGAACGCCATGGACAACGTGGTGATGCTGCCGCACATTGCCAGCGGCACCCACGAAACACGCCGCGCGATGGCGGACCTGATGCGCGCAAATCTGGATTCGTGGTTCCGCGAAGGCCAGGTGCATACGCGCGTGGTGTAACGCGCAACAGCTGACTACTGAGGCTTGCGCGGCCTGCCGGATTGACCGGCAGGCCATTTTTCAGGCGGCTTCCACCGCCGGCGGATCGATGGACCGTTGCGGGGCGGGCGTGGTGCGATCACAAAGTGCCCAACCCGATGCCGGGTTGCGCCGGTCGTGCAGATAATCCCAATTGGCGCCGCATTCGCCGCACGTGAATGCCTCGTGCGTGACGCCGCGTTGCGCCAGGGGCAACGACCGGACATGGCCCAGGCTGATCAGGTTTTCATGCCCCGGCGCCCCCGCCTGATCCACGGTGATGGCCGCGCATTGGCCGCACAGCATCGCTCCACTCCCTTTCATTTTGCTTTCACGGAATGGTACGGACGAGGGAGCTTCAAAGGCTCAACAATTCTCACATTCGGTAGTGCGGAGTTACCCGTTCCCACGAAGCGGGCGCCATTGCTGTAAACACCGACGCCTGCCTTTCATCCCGGCGGACTATACTGGATAAATAAACAGTATTTTCCGCCATGCCGTTCAAAAACCCCCTTTCCCACGCCGACCTGCGGTGCATCCGCGAGCGTCAGCCCTGGAACCCCGATGTGATCACCCTGCTTTGGGAGGTCAAGCGGCTGCGTTCGATCCTGCTGCGCGCTTATCAGCTATCCGGCGACTTCAAGCGCCCGGCCGGCATCACCGGCGAGCTCTACGACGATTTCATACGCGACCTGCACCGCGAACCCTGCGTGCTGGAGCGCGACGACATGAAAGACGCGCTGCTGGAACCCTCCAACCGGTTGCGCAAGGGGATGGCTCCCAGATAGCGCTGGAGCGCAGACGGGCGCGGGAGTATCGTCAAAGGCGCATCCTGGCCCAGAACGGAGATGTCCCATGTCTGACCATTCGCAAGCAGAATTGGAATCCGGCGCGTCACAACAGGGCAACCTCGTGCAATTCCTGCTGTGGATTGCGGCGCGTCCTCGCACCTACGCAGAGACCATGGAAGCGTGGCGTACCCACTGCCCCAGGCTGTCGGCCTGGGAAGACGCCACGGCGAATGGCCTGATCGATATGACGCAGGAACAAAGCACCGTGAAAGGCGAAGCCGTCTTGGTGCTGACAGAAAAAGGGCGCGCGCTCCTGGCCTCCCATGCGCCGATTCATGGCGCGCAAGCCGGACCGAACGGGTCCTAACGCTTCTCCCCGGCCTACCCCATTTCCATCGTTGGAATCTCGCCTGCGCTGCGCTGAATCGTCCTTCAGCGTCTGCGCCCTCTCCTGGCGCGCCGGACAGGGACCACCTCCGGACTTACCCTAAGTCCTTGAAATAACTCGCGGTAATTAAAAATGCGCGGTCATTCGCATCTAGGGAATTTACTTATGCCTTTTTAGTATTTGTAGGGTGCATACTCGAGCGGCCAGAATTCGTCCTTGGCATAAATCAAGACCAATGGAACTCCGTCAACTCGAGGCCTTTGCGGCCGTCATGTCCACCGGCAGCGTCACCGCGGCCGGACGGCTGCTGGGACGCTCGCAGCCGGCGATCAGCCGGTTGTTGCAGGAACTGGAGGCCGAAATCGGCTATCCCCTGTTCGCGCGCAGCGGTCCCCGCGTGACGCCGACCGAACAGGGGTTCCTGCTGTATGACGACGTTGAACGCGCACTGACCAGCCTGCAGCAGATCCGCGGCCGGGCCGATGAGATCGCGCGCGGCCAGGCGCAGCCGCTCCTGGTGACCGCCACGTCCGCCCTCGCCGCCGGTCTGGTGCCCGCTGCCCTCAAACGCATCGAAGACCGCCTCGGCGCCGCACGCGTGCAGTTGCGCAGCGCCTCGCCGGAACGCGTGGTGCACGCTGTGCTGTCGGGCGCCGCGCAACTGGGCGTGACCAGCCTGCCGCTGGAACACCGCGGCCTGACCGTGCACTGGATTGCCCAGGCGCCTTGCGTCGTCGCCCTGCCCGAAGACAATCCTGTGGCGCAGCATGCCGTGGTGCCGGTGTCGGCCCTTGCCGGCCGCCGACTCATCACCATGGCCAATCCCTATCGCCTGCGCCGCCGTCTGGACGCGGCCCTCTCGCACAACGTACAGGCGCTGGGCACCATCGAAACCAATTCATCCGTCAATGCCCTGGCCGCGGTCCGCGCCGGGCTTGGCGTGTCGGTGCTGGAGCCCGTGACTGCCTACGGCTCGCCGGTGGCGGGCGTGGCGATCCGGCCCATCGACCTGGACATCCCCTTCTTTTTTGGGGTCATCACCCCGCAGTCGCAAACGCTGACGCCGGCCTGCCAAGCCATGGCAGACGCACTGGCCGAAGCCGCTGCAGCCCTGCTGCCGGGCTTCGTGCTGCACGACGCCTGCGAGCATTCGGCGCTGTTGCAGTCGATCTACGGCGATGACGCCCCTGTTATGGAAACACCCGCATCATGAATCTGCCCATTGCCACCCCGCCGCAAGGCCTGCCCGCCCTGGAGGCGCGCCTTCGGCAAGATCTGTCCTGGCTGGAACTGCCCGCCAAGAACTGGGTGACGCCCCGGCTGGTCGATGGCCAGCAGGTGCTGGACGTGGCCATCGTCGGCGGCGGCATGGGCGGTCTTGCGGCGGCCGCGTCGTTGAAGCATCTGGGCATCGACGCGCCGATTTTCGATCAGGCGCCCGAAGGCTTCGAAGGCCCGTGGGCCACGACGGCCCGCATGGAGACGCTGCGCTCGCCCAAGCAACTGACCGGTCCCGCGCTCGGCCTGCCCGCCCTGACCTTCCGCGCCTGGTTCGAAGCGCAATTCGGCCTGGACGCATGGGAAGCGCTGGACAAGATCCCGCGCCTGCAATGGATGGACTACCTGCGCTGGTACCGCCGCGTGCTGAACCTGGACGTGCGCAACGAACACCGCATCCTGTCCGTGCAGCCGCGCGCCGACAAGCTGGTTGAACTGGACATCCAGTCGCCCGCCGGGCGCAGCACCGTCCTGGCCCGCCGTGTCGTGCTGGCCACCGGCCGCGACGGCCTGGGCGGCGCCTATGTGCCTGACTTTGCAAAGAAACTGCCGCGCGACCGTTGGGCGCATTCGTCCGACGTGATGGACTACAACACGCTGGCCGGCAAGCGCGTCGGCGTCGTGGGCGCGGGCGCATCCGCCATGGACAGCGCGGCGACCGCGCTGGAAGCCGGCGCGGCCAGCGTCGACCTGCTGATCCGCCGCAACGACATTCCCCGCATCAACAAGGGCAAGGGCGCGGGCAACCCAGGTCTGACCCACGGCCACCTGACGCTACCCGACGAATGGAAGTGGAAGATCCGCCACTACATCAACGCCGCGCAGGTGCCGCCCCCGCGCGGCAGCACGCTGCGCGTGTCGCGCCACCCAAACGCCTTCTTCAACCTGGGCTGTGGCGTGCTGGACCTGGCGCTGATCGATGATGAGATCCACGTCACCACGCCCAAGGGCGTGTTCGTGCTGGACTTCCTGATCTTCTCCACAGGCTTCCGAATCGACTGGACCGTGCGGCCGGAATTCGCGCCGCTCGCGCCTCACGTGCGCGCCTGGGGCGACCGCTACACGCCGCCCGCCGGCGAGGAAGATCAGGAACTGCATGACTCGCCCGACCTGGGCGCCGTCTTTGAACTGCAGGAAAAAGTGCCCGGCGCCTGCCCTGGCCTGGATCGCGTCCACTGCTTCTCGTACCCCGCCGCGCTGACGCAAGGCACGATCTCGGGCGACATCCCCGCCATCAGCGAAGGCGCCAAGCGCCTGGCGCAAGGCATCGCGGGTCTGTTCTACCGCGAAGACGTGGCCACGCACTACGCCAACATGGAAGCGTTTGCTGAGCCCGAAGTGTTCGGCGATGAATGGACCCCAGCCCCGGCGCCGGCGACCGCTTCGCAGGCGGAGACCGCACAATGACCGCATGGGTGCTACGCCGCGTGGCGCAAGCCGCCGTGGTCGTGTTCCTGATGACGCTCATCGTCTTCGTGGGGCTGCACGCCATCGGCAACCCCGTGGACATCCTGATCGGCCAGGACGTGGACCAGGTGGACCGCGCGCGCATCATCGCCGAACTTGGCCTGGACAAGCCCCTGTGGCAGCAGTACCTGGCCTTCCTGAACGGCGCGCTGCACGGCAACCTGGGCAACAGTTTCGTCTACAACATTCCGGCGATCGAACTGGTGATCCAGCGTCTGCCGGCCACGCTTGAACTGGCGATCACCGCCCTGTCGTTTGCCGTCATCGTCGGCCTGCCGCTGGGCCTGTTCGCCGGCCTGTACCCCGACAGCCGCGCGTCCAAGATGATCATGGCCGGCAGCATCGTCGGCTTCTCGCTGCCCACGTTCTGGGTGGCGCTGATGCTGATCATGGCGTTCAGCGTGTCGCTGGGCTGGCTGCCGGCCAGCGGCCGCGGCCAGACGGTGGAGTTCCTGGGCTTCCAGTGGTCGTGGCTGACGGCCGACGGCTGGCGCCACCTGATCCTGCCGGCGTTCAACCTGTCGCTCTTCAAGATCTCTTTGGTGATCCGCCTGACCCGCGCCGGCGTGCGCGACGTGATGCCGCTGGACTTCGTGAAGTTCGCGCGCGCCAAGGGCCTGTCGCCGTTCCGCGTGGTCTGTGTGCACGTGCTGCGCAACACCATGATTCCGCTGGTGACCGTGCTGGGCCTGGAACTCGGTTCGACCATCGCCTTTGCCGTCATCACCGAAAGCATCTTTGCCTGGCCCGGCGCCGGCAAGCTGATCCTGGACAGCCTGAACGCGCTGGACCGCCCCGTGATCGTGGCCTACCTGATCGTGGTGGTGTGCCTGTTCGTGACGCTGAACCTGATCGTCGACATTCTGTACAAAGTGCTGGACCCCCGGGTACGGCTGGAGGCCACGGCATGAGTTCCGTATCCAATACCGCGCAGGCGCCTGCCCTGCGCCGCGAGTCGCCGTGGCGCCGCAACCTGACCGAGTTCCTGTCGTCCAAGACGGCGGTGCTGGGCCTGGTAGTGGCCACGCTGCTGATCCTGGCTGCCGTGCTGGCGCCCTGGATCTCGCCGCAGAACCCGTATGACCTGCTGCAGATCGACGTGCTGGACTCGCGCCTGCCGCCCGGCACCATGAACGGCCTGGAGACCTTTCACTACTGGCTGGGCACCGACGGCCAGGGCCGCGACCTGTTGTCCGGCATCCTGTACGGCCTGCGCATCAGCCTGATGGTGGGCGTGGGCTCGGCGCTGATCGCCGGCATCATCGGCACGCTGCTGGGTCTGTTGGCCGCCTACGCCGGCGGCAAGGTCGACGCCTTCATCATGCGTCTCGTGGACCTGATCCTGTCGTTCCCGTCGATCCTGGTGGCCATGATGATCCTGGCCTATCTGGGCAAGGGCGTGGGCAACGTGGTGCTGACGCTCGTGATCCTGGAATGGGCCTACTACGCCCGCACCGCGCGCGGCCAGGCCCTGGTCGAACGCCGCCGCGAATACGTCGAAGCCGCCCGCTGCCTGGACATTCCCAACTGGCGGATCATGTTGAAGCACATCCTGCCCAACTGCCTGCCGCCGCTGATCGTCATCGGCACGCTGCAGATCGCGCGCGCCATCACGCTGGAAGCCACGCTGAGCTTTCTGGGCCTGGGCGTGCCGGTGACCGAACCGTCGCTGGGCCTGCTGATTTCCAACGGCTTTCAATACATGCTGTCCGGCGAATACTGGATCAGCTTCTACCCCGGCATCGCGCTGCTCATCACCATCGTGGCGATCAACCTGGTGGGCGACCGCCTGCGCGACGTGCTGAACCCGAGGACCCACAAATGACCGACCGCACCGCCTCGGCTGGCGCGCCGGCCACGCTTGAAGTGCGCAACCTGCGCACGCAGTTCCATACCCGCGCGGGCGTGCTGCCCGCAGTGGATGGCGTCTCTTTTAAGCTGGAACGCGGCAAGATTCTGGGCCTGGTCGGCGAATCCGGCTCGGGCAAGTCCGTGACGGGCTTCTCCATCATGGGGCTGGTCGATGCGCCGGGCCGTATCGCCGGCGGCGAGGTCCTGTTCCAGGGCCGCGACCTGACCAAGCTGGCGCCGCGCGAGTTGCGCAAGCTGCAGGGCAACCGCATCGCGATGATCTTCCAGGATCCGATGATGACGCTGAACCCCGTGCTGCGGGTGGACGTGCAGATGATCGAGACCGTGCGCGCCCATAACAAGATGAGCAAGGCCGAGGCCCGCATCCTGGCGCGCGACACGCTGGGCATGATGGGCATTCCCAGCCCCGAGGAACGCCTGCTGGCCTACCCGCATCAACTGTCCGGCGGCATGCGCCAGCGCGTGGCCATTGCCATTGCCATGCTGCACCGCCCGGATCTCATCATTGCTGACGAACCCACCACCGCGCTGGACGTCACCATCCAGGCGCAGATCCTGTCCGAAGTGCAGAAGCTCGCGCAGCAGCACGGCACCAGCCTCATCTGGATCACGCACGATCTTTCCGTGGTGGCCGGCCTGGCCGACGACGTGGCCGTCATGTACGCCGGCCGCATCGTCGAACACGGCAAGGTCGACGACGTGCTGGACCGTCCGCAGCACCCGTACACCGTGGGTCTGATCGACAGCCTGCCCAGCAACAACCAGCGCGGGCAGCGCCTGCGCCAGATTCCCGGCATGACGCCGAACCTGCTGCACCTGCCGGCCGGCTGTGCGTTCGCGGCGCGCTGCGCGCGCGCCACTGCCGCCTGCGGCCAGCAACCCGGCATCACCCAAGCCTTACCCGACCACGACGTGCGCTGCTTCCATCCTTCCATCCAGATCCACCGCGAGGTGGCGGCATGAGCGCAACCGCCAACGCCCCCACCCCGCTGATCGACCTGCGCCAGGTCAGCAAGCGCTTCGGCGAACGCAAGATCGGCGCCGCCGGCCGCGCGATGCAATCGCTGGGCCTGTCCAAGCCGCCCGCCATCACGCGTGCCGTGGACCATGTCGATCTCATCGTGAACCCGGGCGAAGTCGTCGGCCTGGTCGGCGAATCCGGCTGCGGCAAGTCCACGCTGGGCCGCATCGCGGCCGGCCTGCTCACGCCGTCGGGCGGCGAGGTCCGCATCAACGGCGTGCGCCCGGCCGACATGAACGCGGCCGAAGCCCACGCCGCGCGCCTGAAGGTGCAGATGATCTTCCAGGACCCCTATGCCAGCCTCAACCCGCGCCTGCGCGTGGACGAGATCGTCGGCGAAGCGGCGCGCATTCATGGTCTGGTCGGCAACGGCGACTTCGACGACTACGTCAGCGCGCAACTCGAGCGCGCGGGCCTGGACCCCGCCCTGCGCCAGCGCTATCCGCACCAGTTCAGCGGCGGCCAGCGCCAACGCATCGGCATTGCCCGCGCGCTGGCCGTGCAGCCGTCCATGCTGGTCTGCGACGAGGCCGTGGCAGCGCTGGATGTGTCGATCCAGGCGCAGATCCTGAACCTGTTCATGGACCTGCGCGAAGAGCTGAACCTGACGTATCTCTTCATCAGCCACGACCTGGGTGTGGTCGAACACCTGTCCGACCGCGTCGTCATCATGTACCTGGGCCGCGTCGTGGAAACGGCGACGGTGGAAGAAGTCTTCCAGCGTCCCAACCACCCGTACACCCAGGCGCTGCTGGCCGAGATTCCCACCCTGAAGTCGCGCCACAAGACCTTTACCGCGATCAAGGGCGAGATCCCCAGCCCGCTCAACCCGCCTACCGGCTGCCATTTCCATCCGCGATGTCCGCACGCGATGCCGCGCTGCAAGACCGAGGTTCCCACATTGAAGGGAATCGCCATCAACCACCTAAGCGCCTGTCACCTGAACGACATGGCCTGACGATCAATGACTGCGGCACGACCGCCGCGGTCAATGGACCCACTCCGTTCCCCCTCTACCAAGGATCCCGGACAATGAAACGCCTGATTCTCTCGACCCTCACCGCCGCCATCCTGGGCGCCTCGGCCGCAGCCTCTGCCGACAACCTGTCGATCGGTTTTGCCGACCCGCTGTCGTCGCTGGACCCGCAGTTGAACAACCACGCCGGCGACCGCTCGGTGGCCCTGCACTTCTGGGACCTCCTGATCGAGAACAAGTGGAACAAGCTGCAGCCGGGTCTGGCCGTAAGCTGGAAGCCGCTGGACAACACCACCTGGGAATTCAAGCTGCGTGAAGGCGTCAAGTGGCAGGACGGCACGCCGTTCACGGCCGACGACCTGATCTACTCCTACACCCGCGCCCGCGGCGTGCCCGGCAGCGTCGCCACCTACGCCGGCTACCTGCGCACCATCGACACGATGACCGCCAAGGACCCGCTGACGCTCATCGTCAAGACCAAGGCCCCGAACCCCGACCTGCCCCTGAACCTGGCGTCCATCCACGTCGTCAGCAAGCACGTCGGCGAAAAGTCGTCGACCGAAGACTACAACTCGGGCAAGGCCATGGTCGGCACCGGCCCCTACAAGTTCGTCTCGTACACCCCCGGCGACCGTGTCCTGATGGAACGCAACGACGCCTACTGGGGCGACAAGCAGATCTGGGAAAAGGTCAACTACCGCTACATCAACAACGCCGCCGCCCGCACCGCCGCCCTCTTGGCCGGCGACGTGGACGTGATCGACAAGGTCTCGGTGTCCGACCTGGCCAAGCTGCAAAAGGCCTCGAACATCTCGGTCTACCCGTACGACGGCCTGCGCGTCATGCTGCTGCAACCCAGCTTCAACCCCGCGCCCAACCAGTACATCACCGACAACAACGGCAAGCCGCTGGACAAGAACCCGCTCCTGGACGTGCGCGTACGCCAGGCGCTGAACCTGGCCATCAATCGCAAGGCCATCGCCGACCGCATCCTGCAAGGCGCCGCCACCGAAGCCAACCAGTGGATGCCCAAGGGCACCTTCGGCTACAACCCCGAAATCAAGGACATCCCGAACGATGTCGCCCAAGCCAAGAAGCTGCTGGCTGAAGCGGGCTTCCCGGACGGCTTCAAGCTGACCATGCACGTCCCCAACGACCGCTATCCGCAAGGCCCGGAAACGGCCCAGGCGGTCGCGCAGTTCTGGACCCGCGTGGGCGTGAAGACGCAAGTGGAAGTCGTGCCGTGGGCCGTGTACTCGGGCCGCGCCAACAAGAACGAATTCGCCGTCAGCATGCTGGCGTGGGGCAACGGCACGGGTGAAGCCAGCTACGCGCTGGTCAACATCCTGGCCACGGTCGACGCCAAGAAGGGCCTGGGCGCGTCCAACTGGGGTCACTACAGCAACGCCAAGGTCGACACCGCGCTGGAGCAATCCACCTCGGAATTCGACGTGGCCAAGCGTGAAGCCATCCTGCGCGACTCGGTCAAGCTCGTGTCCGATGACGTCGGCATCATCCCGCTGTTCCACTACAAGAACATCTGGGCAACCAAGAAGGGCCTGAAGGTCACGCCGATGACCAGCGACCGCACGGCCGCCATGATGGTCACCAAGGTTTCGGACAAGTAAAGCCATGGCGCCGACCCTGACCATCACCCCCGCGGACGCCCTCATCGACGTCCCGCGCCAGATCCGCGTCGAACACGTGGCGCCCGGCGCGACCGTCGAGATCACCGCCCTCACCCGCCGCAACGGCGTGGTCTGGCAAGCCCAGGCCGCGTACACGGCAGGCGAGGACGGCGTGGTCGACCTGACCCGCGAAGCGCCCGTTTCCGGCGACTACACCGGCTTGTCCCCGATGGGGCTGACCTGGGCGCAGTCCCCCGAGGACGGCAAGAGCCGTGAATACTTCAACCACCCGGTGACCGACGCGTTGGTCACCGACGTGGTGGCTCGTGTGGAAGGCGCCGAAGCGCGCGCCAGCTTCACGCAACACCTGGCGTCCGACGGCGTCACGCGCGTCGAGGTCCGCGAGGAAGGTCTGGTCGGCACCCTGTACCTACCCGCCGGCAGCGCGCCGGGATCGCATCCCGCCGTCATGATCCTGAACGGGTCCGGCGGCGGCATCAATGAACCGCGCGCCGCCCTGTACGCCTCGCGCGGCTACGCCGCCTTTGCGCTGGCGTACTTCAAGGCGCCCGGCCTGTCGGACTACATCTCCAACACCCCGCTCGAATACTTCCAGACCGGACTGCGCTGGCTGCGCAAGAAGGTCCGGCCCAAGCACGACTTCGTCGCCATCAGCGGCCAGTCGCGCGGCGGCGAACTGGTGCTGCTGTTGGGCGCCACCTTCCCCAAGGAAGTGTCGGCGGTCGTGGCCTACGTGCCCGGCGCTGTCGTGCACAGCGGCCAGAACGCCTGCGACCCCAAGATCGGCCGCGAAGGCCCGACGTGGCTGCTGGGCGGCAAGCCCGTTCCCCACGTCTGGGAAAACAACCGTACCGCCACGTGGGCCCCGTTCGATGAAGGCCCCGCGCCGCATCGCCACGAAAAGGCCATCCTGACCGCGCTGCAAGACCCCGACGCCGTCGCCCGCGCCCGCATCCGCGTGGAAGACATCGAAGGCCCGGTCATGCTGCTGTCCGGCACCGACGACGGCTCGTGGCCGTCCAGCCTGTATTCGAAGATGGTGCAGGACAAGCTGGTCGAGGTGCAGCACCCGTACCCGGTCAAGTGGCTGGATTACGAGAACGGCGGCCACTCGATCCTGTTCCCCTACGTGCCCACCACGCAGCTTGTGTATGCCCACCCGGTGTCGGGCAAGATCAGCACCAGCGGCGGCAACCCCAAAGACAACGCCCGCGCCGACCAGGAATCCTGGGAAGGCGTGACGTCGTTCCTGGATGCGGCGGTGAAGGCCAAGGGTGCGGCGGCTGCGACTGCGGTCGACAAGCGCAACGCCGGTTGAAAGAAACTTTAGGAGAATTCCTCAATGGCACAACAACCCATCGTCTACGACATCAACAAAGACCTTGTCGACCAGCTCGTGGGCCTGACGCCCGGCACGCAGACCTTTGACGTGCGCCACAAGCGCGACAAGGTCGCCGCCGCCACGCAAGGCAGCTACGACGCCCTGTTCGACCCGGCCCTGCCCGGCCTGTCGCTGGCCGACCGGCTGCTGGTCGCGCTGTATGCCACGCGCATCACGCCGTCGCCGCTGCTGGCTGCGCACTATCGCGCCCGCGCCGTGGAAGCCGGCGCCGCGGCAGCGGACATCGCCGTCGCCGAATCGGGCAAGCCGGCTGACGCCGCCAACCCGCAACTGGCCGCCGTGCTGGAATTCACGCGCAAGCTGATTGAAAAGCCTGTCGAAGGCGACGAGGCGGCGCTGAAGACGCTGCCGGCGGCGGGGGTTTCGACGCCCGCTGTTGTCACCCTGTCGCAGCTCATCGCCTTCCTGTCTTATCAGACGCGTCTGGTGGCGGGGTTGGTGGCGATGAAGGCCGCTGAGGGTCAAGGCGCCGGTTCTGCTGCCGCGGAAGCGACTGCCGTCATCAACCCCGGCAACACCGAACCCGGCGACGTCATCAAGGCCCACGGTTTCACGAACGAAGTCCTGGAGTGGAAGGCCTGGCTCGACGTCGTCAACGTCGACACCGCCACGCCAGAACAGATCGCCGTCCTGGAAGAAAGCCACCCCAAGGCCAAGGTCTCGGACTACTACCTGTTCCTGGTCCACCAGCCGGAAATCCTGCGCCAACGCTCCACGGCCTTCAACGCCATCATGTACGCCCCGGGCGGCATGTCGCGCGCCGAACGCGAGCTGGGCGCCACCGTCGTGTCGCGCGTCAACGGCTGCGTGTACTGCGCGTCTGTGCATGCGCAGCGGTTCGAGCAACTGGCCAAGCGCAATGACGTGATTGGGCAGGTGTTCGAGGATCCGATCACGGCTGGCACGACCAAGCGTGAACAGGCGATTGGCAAGTTCTCGATTCAAATCACCGAAGCGCAGGCTGACGTGAACGCCGCCAGCATCCAGGCGCTGAAGGACGTTGGATTGAATGATGGTGAGATCCTGGATCTGCTGCATTCGGACGCGATCTTTGCCTGGGCGAATCGCTTGATGCTGAACCTGGGTGAGCCTGTCCTCGTGACGGTCTGAGGCGCACTATTGATCTGGGTGTCAGACACCTCCGTTGCCCCGGCGCTGACCGAGGTGTCTGACATTTATTGTGTGTTCGAAGACTTGTTCAATCCTCCCGATTTCGCCAGTCCCGTGGCATTAGTGGCGGCCCCCACCAGTTCCTCGCTTGGAGAGATGGATAGCTGCTCCCTTTCATAAATCCGTCCGGGGGGATTAGCTATGGTGGCAAGTGTATCTTCACAAAGCCTTGCTAAGGGCGAGCTTTCTGTCCTTGAGCTGGCAATATCTCCCATTTGTTTCTGAAACCCTTGAAATGACGCGGCAATAGCTGCTTTATATCCATAATCTTCCTCTAATCGCTTAGCCAGTGCGGCTTCGCGGCTCGAATGAAGAGCAAGCCAGACGAGCGCCGCTGCTATCGGAAGACGAGCCAACCAAAGCAGGACCAGTTCATTCCAGGTTAACGGGACTGCTTCACTGTAAATATTCCACAGCCCCGATAAAGCAAGTAGCACCAATAATGCAATAGAACCGACGAACAATTCTTGCCAACGCTGGCCCGGCTTCAAAAATGTTTTACGACGATCATCAAAAGCATGAGCCAGTCCCGCCGCAGTGGCACCGGGCAGCAGGCTGGTTATAGTCTCCAATTGTGCTTTAGATTGAGCCTCGAGCTCCGACAGTCTTTTTTCGTAGGCCTCTATTATTTCCTCGGTATTCTCTGCCTTATCAGCAAGTGTTTTGCTTTTCATCGACGCCGCCACCGCTTTCTCTTGCGAAGCCAAGACCCCCTCGCAAGCGATATTTATTTCCAGTGCCCGTTGTTGAATATCCGTGAAGACCTCCCCCACACTAGTAGCGGCACTCTCCACGCGCTGCTGTTGACCTTCGATTTCCGTCGCCTGCTGCTTAGCAGACGTATGAATCCGGTCTAGCTCAGCACGAACTGAGTCAGCGTGTTCCTGGGCACTCTGAATGTGAGCGGACTTGACGGCTATTACAGCCTGTTCGTCGGCTATCTGAGTTTTCGCTGCCAGAGCAGCGCTAGCGATCCCTAATACATCATTAAGTTTCGTCTCAATTGTGCTTATAATTTCCCGGTATCGAACGTACGAAGATTCAACGTCATCAAACTTCGCTTCGAACCTTGCGATCAACTCAGCCGCTCGCACCGTCAATTCATCGCCGCTTCGCGGTACCATTTGAAAACCTTCCGACATACCACCCCCCCTTAATTGAATATCACCAAGCCATAACTTTAGTCGACGCTTCCGTCAATACCACCACCATGAGATTTTCTATTTTCAATTAATATTCTCATCTCCGCAGCAGACATACCGCTTATCCGAACCGAGATTCCCTCCATGGGTTCAAACCTCACGTCACCGGACGCGGGATCAAACAAGATGATATTTTTATCTGTCGACGCAATATGGCGACCCTGCGTCACAAATTCGCCGTCTTTCCACAGAGATAAGCACGTCGTAACTTTGATCTCGGCTGAAGGTCTCGTCTCAACATCTCCATGTCGTTGCCGCAAACGTTCCTCACGATTACTCAGGGGAGCACAATAGTCTGCAGAAACGACCCAGGAGTGGAAAGAGCGCGCCGCTAATCCGTGCCCCAGCAACGGAAGGAGAGCAAAGGAGAGGGATGCGGCAGTCAAGATAGCTATGACCAACCATGGAGCGACAGCGCACGCCAAGAATGGCAATAAGAAGAGCTTTTCTTTAACAAGCCACCGACCGAAAGTAACAGGAATCCGGACGAACCGGTGGAATGCAATTCGGCGCGGCACCCGTCGATTCCCAGATACTGGCCTCTTGCGCGTCGAGAAAAATCTCCAAAACAAAAAGATTGCCGTGACGAACGTTCCAACGACAGTTGAAGTCCAGACGATGCGTTTAAATTCTTTGGACTCAAACAGTAAGTCCAAATATTCCACCCACCCAGCAATCGCGTGACTCGACAAATGAAGAAGACCCAGCGGCGAGTTATAGGTAAGCTCTCTGGGAATTCCAAACGTTGTTTCTATTGCAGTGGCGACACCATACCCGAGTAGTGATAGCGTCGCCGCACCCACCACTGCCAGCACGGGAACAGCGACAACAATTAAACGCATAGCTTTAGCCGACACTTCCAGCCCTCAAAAATCGAATGCAGAATATTCAATATTGGTTCTAACCATACCTGCTATGTTTCAATCGGCAAGGATCTCAGTCATGCCTCCTTGTTCACGCTTTCGATGCCCGGTGTTCTCGGCCCCGAATCCATCGCGTGTTTACCGAAATAGCCGCTGGCACCTATGCCGACAACGCCCGATGTGATTTTGGTCCGTGGTCCCCCCTTACGATCGGCTAGCGTTCCCCCCGGCGAGGCCGCAGCCGTCATATTGCATTTAGAAAATTATTTTTGCAACTTGACATGGTTTGCTTGACGATCCGCTCCGGCACTAGACCGTCCCAGTTTTCGTCCATTCATCTCGACCCGCGGATCCGGGTACCGTCCAACTCCGATATCAGACAGCGAATGCCCCCGTGGGCGTCAGCCATCGACCCCGCATACGGCCTGAATCCGACACAGCGCCCTAGCCGCGTTTGAACTTCCGCGCGTCCACGAAGTGTTTCCGATTCCACGGAAGGTTAGAATTTCGTTCCCGCACATCCACGCGTCCAGCACTAGCCGGGCGCCTTGCCGTTCCAAATGTCAGAAAAAACCCACGACATCCGCCCCGGCCAGTCGATCGAACTGCTCAAGGCCCTGCACATCCTGACCCGAGACGGCAAGATGAACCAGGACAGCCGCCGCAAGCTCAAGCAGGTCTACCACCTGTTCCAGTTCATCGAGCCGCTGCTCAAGGACGTCCAAGCGCAACGCGGCGCCGTCACCCTCGCCGACCACGGCGCGGGCAAGTCGTATCTGGGATTCATCCTGTACGACCTGTTCTTCAAGGAGCAACCCGAGGCGCTGAAGAACCGCTCGCACATCTACGGCATCGAAACCCGCGAAGAACTCGTGAAGTCGTCAGAGGAACTGGCCAAGCGGCTGGGTTTTGGCGGCATGTCGTTCCTGAACCTGTCGGTGGCGGAGTCGATTACCTCGAACAAGCTTCCTGCGTCGATCGACGTCGTCACCGCCCTGCACGCCTGCAACACCGCCACCGACGACGCGATTCATTTTGCGTTGGAGAAGAAGGCCAAATACATCGTGGTCGTGCCCTGCTGCCAGGCGGAAGTGGCTTCGGTGCTGCGCAAGAACAAGGCAAAGGCATTGGCCGATCCGTTGGCGGAGATCTGGCGGCATCCGCTACATACGCGGGAGTTTGGTAGCCAGATTACGAATGTGCTGCGGTGCCTGCAGCTGGAGGCGCATGGGTATCAGGTCAGCGTGACAGAGCTGGTCGGCTGGGAGCATTCGATGAAAAATGAGCTGATCATTGCGCAGTACAAAAATCTGCCGACTCGCAAGCCTGCTGAGCGGTTGACCGAGATGTTGGAGCGGATTGGGTTGCAGGAACTGAAGGATCGGTTTTTCTTGCCGCAAGCGGTATAACCGGCAAGAGGATCGCACAGGGCGATGAATTTTCCCCACTACCTTGATCGGCTCCGCGCAGTTTGCGACGCACACGGGCATACGCTAAACCTCAAACCGCGTGCAGCGGAATCGCAGCTGGAAGCGGTGGAGGCGGAACTTGGCTTCCCCATCGCTGCGGACCTCAGGCAGGCTTGGCTTCTGGCCAATGGGGCCGAGCGCGACGCGCCGGTATTCATGCGGCCGGGCTATCTGACGGCCTATGATTTTCTGCCGCTGCAAAAGGCGATTGCGGGACGAGCGCGTATGGCGGATCGAGCATCGCGATATGTCGGATACGAAGAACCAGAGCCGCGCGATGCGCGCATCAGAGACGGCTGGTTTCACCCTGGATGGCTACCCTTCGCCAGCTTCGGCGGCGCGACACTGCTGTTGATGGTCGACCACTCGCCGAGCGAAACCGGCACGCCGGGGCAGATCATCGCTTTCACGCACGACCCGGATCAGATTACGTGGGTGGCACCGAGCTTCGCGGCACTGCTAGCGGGATCGATCACAGAGATCGAGGCCGACCCGGACGAGTTTCTGGGGGAGTATTGAAACCGGGAGTCAATCAAGTCCCGGACAAGGCGGCGTGCGCGAAATGTTAATGATCTTTATCTTCCCCCTTGTATTTGTCGGCACCCTGGCGATCTGGCTAGCATGTGTTGCGAAGGGACGCTCACTAAAAAATGCGCCGCCTGCGCTTACCACCACCCTCATCGCATTGGTGATTTGCTACGCCATGGGGCTGCTAGTGATATCGATTGACCCATGGTTTGACGACAACGGCGTGCCAGAATTCATCTCCTGGAAATATCGTTGGGCATGGGCGGCAGAGTACGCGGGCTGGCTCGCAATTGTTATCCTGCCTGCGGGTCTCGGACTTCGGGCAGCCTTCGTTTCGCGCGCTCGGCGTCAGGAAAGCCCCCGGTAAGCAGCGTGCAGCAGACCTCTCCGCGATATCTCAGCGCAAGACGGATCGTTCTTTCCTGTCAGGTTGTTCGGGGCTGCACGCCGTCGGATCGAGTGCAGCTCTCCGCCAAATCGTTCAATTGATCTTGAACCATACCAATGGCAATGGGCGGAAACACGACACACCACATGTTGAACCGTTTCGTGGATCGACGGCTGGAGGAACCGCGCTGAGACCAGGCATCTTTCAAAGCACCGCCCAGCGACCACAGGAGGAGAGATGTAGACAGCGGCGCCAGCAGAAAAAACAGTGCGGCGGCACGCGGGGTGAATAGTTTCGACGACCGATGGACGAAAGCCATCTCGCCAAAAATCCGATAGAACCAATGGGTGGTAGCTATCAAGCCCGCAACGAATGCGACGGTCATTCCGACTAGGACTAAGAAGAGAATCGGAACGCCGAGTGCGATGTGAAAAATTTGTAGCGGCCAAATACTTCCTAGCGCGATCCCGGCCCCAAAGACCGACCAAAACAACGCGGCGACCCATCTTACGCTTTTACCGCGACGATGTACTGGCTTGAGCGGACAATGCCGCGCTTCCGGCGGGGCGTCAAATCCAGCCCGAACTGTTATCAGCAGTATCAGTGCAATCCCCATTGCGCTTACGCTAACCAGTACCCCATAGCCGGCAGTAGTTGATCTGTAGACGAATTCGGCTTGGCTGAGGCCTGCATGGTAGTGAATCATTTCACAAACCGATATCAAGACAAAGGCGCCTCCAAATGCGTAGCGATCGACCACCACACTGGCAACCATGAGCGTCAAAGCCAATAGGAAAGCCGATCTGATCATGCTCCCAATAAACTTCGAAAAAGAGAGAATCAGCGCTTCGAGAAGGTTGTCAACCGGCGCATCCAGGCTCAGCCACACAGCCAGATAGCCGGCCACGCATATCGCGGACAGCATGATCATGCGCGGTATCGTCCTGGTGCTCGCGATCAGCATACCGAGCAGCAAGCCGGAAATGGAACCGGCTTGTGCAATCTGTTCCGCTGTGTCGGACGAGAAAAGCATTGCGTGAGGAAAAGCACGGAACCAAGGTACGGATTCTAGGAATACTTCGAATGCAAATGCCGTAAGCATCCAAACGCCGATTAGTGCCCAAAAGCGATAGGAACTGGCGAGGTCCGCGAGCGTCCAGCGAACGGAAACAGATTTTGGCTGCATGAGTAGCACAGTGTTGTCGTAAGAAGATGCCCGAATAAAACCACTGCGCCAGGCGTTGCGGAAGTAAGGCACCTTCGAAAATGCTGGAGCTGCCTTCCAGGTTGGTTTGTCGGCAACGCGTGCTGTTTGCCCCTCGTATCGAAAAGGGACGAAAATGCCACCCTTGGCGTTCCTGCCAGCATGCGTCCTGCCTATACTCGCCCTGCGATCGCGACAACGATAGTCCGGTTTGACAGCCGGAATGACAAAGGGCGGACAGCCGCTGCAATAGCGGCGCTTCTATGTCCGTAGGCTGACGCACACCTCTCTATGGGCGGGCCTTGGCTGGGGCACGCGTGCGTGCGCCGGTTTCCTTTGTCACCGGCGATGTCAGCGCAGAACTACCATGTTGCTATGTGGCCTGTGGTGAAGATGCGGAATCAGAATCCGCATGGACTCCCGCCAATTCATTCATCTGATCCTGCACCATGCCCATGGCAACTGGCGGAAACACGACGCACCACGCATTGAACCATCCCATAGAGCGGGGACTTGAAGAAGGTCGCAGCGCTCTGGCCTCACGAAGAACGACGCCCAGCGTAAACATGAGAATGGGGGTTGCGAGGGGAACCAACAGGAAAAACAGCAGCGCCGCTCTGGGCGTGAACAATTTCGAAGACTGGTGGATATACGCCACCTCGCCATGGATTCGGTAGACCCAATATGCGGTGGCGGCCAGGCTGACTACAAATGCGACAGACACCGCTGTCGTCCAGTACATGATTGCCTCCCCGCTCATTGTGACCAGCGCGGTCAACCAAGTCACGCCGCCAAAAGCTGCCCACGGTAAGGCAGAGATTATCAATACCGTTACACCCTCTCTGAACGTCGGATTGAGCGGGCGGTGCCGCGGGGCCGGCGCTTCATCGAACAAGCGGCCACGAGTCGACGCCAGCAGCATCAAAACGGTCGCCATCCCACCTGCACCGTAGAGTGCCCAAAGGTCATGATCGACCTGCGTATGAAAAGTGTACGACGCCGCCACGGAAGTACCCCAATCGTTCATCACCTGGAACGCCGTCAACACGGCGAAAGCGCCAGCAAACGCGAATCGGTCTGACATGGCAGCTGCCAGATTGACGGTGATGGCAAAAGCGAGAGCCCATCGAACGAGTTGCCCCAAAAATGCCAGATACAAAGCGAACCCAACGCTCATTTCGGGCAGGACCAACCACGCGATGACATAGTTGCTCATGCATACGGCAGCCATTGCTGCCAGGCCTTTAGTTGACCTCGCCTGTGCCAGAACGATGCCAAGCAAAATACCGAAGCAATTTCCGCCATACCAAAAGTATGGGATCAGTTCCCGAACAAGGTACTTCTCATTGCCATAGGTCAGTGAAGGCCATGCTGATCTGAATACCATCACCCCATACGCTGCTGCAATCAACACGCCGATCAGCGACCAAAATCGCCACGTACTGGCTAGGTCCGCGAGCGTCCAGCGCACGGAAACCGGTTCTGTTTGCATAGGTACCACCAAAGTTGAGATTGAGAAGATGCCGTACATGCACCGGCACCGCGTTTTCGTAAGTTCTCAGGTGGTTGGCGGCGCATCGAGCCCGGCCTTGGGAGAAACCGGGCCGTCCTGCTGCGGGCGCTTCTCTTTGCAGGCAAAAAAATGGCCGTGACTTGCGCCACGGCCCCAGGCATCGGCTAACTGCGTCACCCTACCTATGCCCCAACTTTTAACGCGATTTAGCCGCCGCTGCTTTATCCAGATTACTCGCCGCAGACCATCGTGAAATCTGAAGCTGCCGGTCTACAGCGAGCGCTCGCTGGGAACGGAATATGGATTTATCAGCGGTTCCACCTGCAGCTCATCGCATGCTGCAGGCGTATGAAACCACCGCGGCAATCATTACGGAAATAAGACTACTTCGAATCTTTTGGGAAACTTGGCTGACTGGCCGTGATGAATGATCGGCTTCGGTAGATAAAACGCCGAGCGCGTTTTCAGAATGAGAGCATTTTGAAATTCTGCCCAGCACCACGCTGACCGGGCGCTGGGCATTCTATCGGGGCGAGGCGTCAGGTATTCGACGATCCCGGCCGCGTCGCGTTCAAGTACCCGCGCAGCTGCACCGCGGCGGGATCAGGACGCCTTCACCAATTCAGACAAGCCGCGGGCCGCATCAGTCTCCGGAGCTTCGACGCAACCGATCGGAAGACTGTTTATTCAACCGTTTGGCTTCGTCTTCCGCGTAATCTTCCTCGCCCGACTCGTACTGGCCTTCATAGCCGCAGCTGCTGCGAAGCAATCCGCACTCGCCCACGACCGAGCAGCCCGAACTCATGGCGGCAAGAAACAACACAACACCGTAGCGGCTTAACGTTTGAATCGACATATCGCTCCTTGGGAATGGGTCTGGCATTCGTCACACAGAGGATGCCATTGTGCAGGGGCGAAGATGTGTCGGCAGGCGCGCTGCGGCGTTTCGAATTGTCTCTGGCTGTAGGCTGACGATTGTCCACGCCCCCGCGCAGTCATAGATGCCGATGGCTGCAGCCCATGACCTGACCCGTCAGTTCGCCGATCAAGCCCGCCAATCCTTCCGCACTCTCACGATCCAGTCCTTCGCATTGCACCATCCGGAATCCCATCGCCAGGCTGTAATGCCAATCGAGTTCAAGGATGCGATAACTGCGTCCGCTTTCCTCGCATTGCCATTGGACGGCCGGGTTCTCGTAGGCTTCGCCGATGAAGTCGATGTGCGACTCGGCTGGCATCGGCATGGCGGGTTCGTTCGATCCCGGCACGCTCGGCGCGAAAAGATTCTCGCCGACCATGACGCGGGGATTCGGCCCCTCGAAGGCCAGCAACATGAGCGGAAAGTGTCTAGGATCGGCGTCGTAATCCTCTCTGACAGCATCGCTCAGGTAGGGTCTGGCCGCCGGGCCGAGGCAGTATTGGACGCTGCGCCATGACGCGTCATCTCCGTCGAAACCGTCGTCGTTGTTGGCGCGGTAGGGAATGGTGTCGCCATGCGCCGGCAGGACATAACCCCCTTCCAGCAGCCGCGCTTCCAACGCGGGCCAATTGGGCGGCGGCAGATGGAAGTCGCGGGGGAAGATGAATTGATGGTGTTCAGACATGGGCGGAATCCGAAAGCCGTGAGGGTTTGGCGATGTCAGTTAATGACGAGCGCGTACTGAAACGGTGATGCCGGAGTATTACAGAAATAGGTGTCGGACCAAACCCGCCCGTATTCAGCCACCCCGCAAAGGAGGACAATAATCGCCGGAACGAACGGAGCGAATCCATGCGCGCTTTCGTGCAAAAGCCCAAGGCGGCGGTTCACAAAGGGCCGGCCGCAAGCCGCAAACGAGACGCGGCGGATAAGCGTGCAGCGTCGCGCACGCCGCCAGATGAGGCTGCGCGCGATACGAAACTTCAGCGGTGGCGTCCGGTTCATGCGGTCTCCGCGATATCCGTACATCCCCCCGGCACGCACATTGCGATCAGCCATCCCGGCGACGCGTCAGAGCAGGAAGCGCATCGCATGTCCGAACACGTGATGCGCATGCCGCAGTCTCAAGACGATCAGGCGCACGACGCCGTGCCGTCCACCTTGCAACCCACACCGGTTCCGCCGCCTCCGCTTTTGCGGCCGGCTGACCCGCACAACGCCGCATCGCTCGATGACGTTCCTGGCCTGCGCGACGTGCTATCCATGCAAGGCCATCCCCTCGACGCCCATACCCGCGCCTTCATGGAGTTTCGTTTCCAGCGCGATTTCAGCCACGTCCAGCTGCATTCCGATGCGTTGGCGACTGGTTCTGCAAGGGCCGTTGAAGCCCGCGCCTTTACCGTCGGCCATCACATCGTTTTGAACGCGGGTCAGTACGCGCCGGGCACGACCGCAGGCCGCGCGCTGCTGGCGCATGAACTGGCGCACGTGGTCCAGCAATCGTCGATGAGCACGCACGGCGCCCGTCTTCTTCAGCGCGACGCAAGCGGTCCGACCTATGGCAATCTGCCCAGGGATCTGCCGGCGCCGGGATCGTCGGGCGAAGTCGTCCGGCTCAGGAACGTCAACGGCACGTGGAAGGAGGTCGGCCCAAAGTACGTCCGCACGGCGCGCGGCAACTATGACTTTGTAGTGAAAGACGGCGAGATCTTCGCCGTCAAGTCGAAGAGGACGGTCGGCGGCGGATATGGTCACACCGAAGCGGCGCGCGGCGAACGCGTCAACTGGGCGGGCCAAGTGGATTTCGAGAGCGGCAAGGTCAAAACCTGGAACGATGGTACGGGTCACTATCGATCCTTATCGACCATGCGCGACCCCGCCGTGCGAGCCGGGCTACCCGACGAAAAGTTCGTTCAGCACCCGGATAACGTGGGACGCCCCCGGCCAAGAGGATCCCTGCCCCAACTCCCCGTCGAACAACCCGCCACCAAACCTCGGGTGCCCGGCGAACAGCCCAAGGTCCCCGCCGGCCCGCCTCGGATGGAGGAATTTGAACAACGCTTCGGCAAGAAAGCTGCGTCCGCGCCCGCCGCCACCACCGCCGCCCTGGCCGAAGAAGCCGGATCGGTCCTGAAAGTCCAAGGCCGCGCGGCCTCGGCGTTGAGCAAGATCGGCAGCGCCGCCGGCTGGGTGGCGGACTTCCTGATGCCCGGCCCGCAGGACGCGATCATGCTGATGGTGCAATTTGCGATGACCTACGCCGAGGCGCAGGAAGCGGCGCGCGCGGAAGGGATGCGCACGGGCTTCGGCCACGGTCTTAGCGCTGGATTGCTGCGGTTAAGCCGAAGCTGGATCCGCGACAACCTGGCGCCCAAGGTCATCAGCCGCAGCGTCGCGAGCGAGGTGGCGGCTACCACCGGGTATCGGGAAAAAGGCGTGGTCCAGGGCCTCGTGGCGGGCATCTCGTTTGCCGAGCGGCTCAATGCGGATCAGCGCAAGGCCCTGCTGAAAGAAGCCACGCGTGCCATGCGGGCCAAGGGTGATGACGTGACGTTACGCGCACGCTGGGAGCGTGGTTACACCGCCAACGACATCATCGACCTGTCCGTTGCACTGGCGCCGCGAATCGACGAAATCCTGGAGGAGGCGCGCAAGAACGAGGAACTGCGCCAGGCGGCCGAGGAGTGGGAAAAGCTGAAGAAGTATGGGCCGCTTTTGCCACTGGCGCCGTTGTTCGAGCAGTAGCCGCTGTGGCATAGTCGCTGTGCCCTGCCCGACCGCTTCTTATCCATGCGCAACTCGCCCGATCCCTTCGCCCCACCTCGCAAACAGCGTGCTGCAAAATCCAATTCGCTGCTGTGGATACTTGAGCCGCTGGAACGCGACGCAAGCTACACGCATCGCAAGATGTTCGGCGCCGACGCCGCGTATCTGGACGGCTTGCTGTATCTGATCGTGGCCGATCGGGACGACCCATGGAACGGGGTCATGGTCTGCACGTCGCAGGAACGTCATGCGGCGTTGCTGGCGGACATTCCCGACCTCTTGCCGCATCCGGTGCTGGGAAAGTGGCTGTACTTGCCGCAGTCGAGCGAGTCCTTCGAATCGAGTGCGGCAACGCTGGCGGCACTGGCCGTGGCGCGCGATCCGCGCCTGGGGGTGGCGCCCAAGCCGAAGGCGCGGCGCAGCAAGGCGCGCACGATCGGCCAATAGGCCGCCTGAACGCCAGACCGCCGGTACGTCAGTCCCCCACCCGCACCACCAGCTTCCCGAAGTTCTTGCCTTCGAGCAGACCGATCAGCGCTTCGGGCGCATTCTCAAGGCCCTCGACCACATCCTCGCGCCACCGCAGCTTGCCCTCGCGGATCCACTGCCCGGCCACGTTCAGGAACTCGTCTTCCTGTTCCTTCGGGAAATCGAACACGATGAACCCCTTCATGGTGATACGCCGCGAAAGGATCTCGCGCATGGTGGCGGGAAGGCGGTCGGGACCGCTCCGGTCGGCGGGGCCGTCGTTGTAGTTGGCGATCAGGCCGCACACCGGCACGCGGGCGAAGTCGTTCAGCAGCGGCAGCACGGCGTCCCACACATGGCCGCTGACGTTCTCAAAATACACGTCGATGCCGTCGGGGCAGGCTTCGGCCAGCTTCTGCGCAAAGTCCGGCGCATGGTGGTCCACGACCACGTCAAAGCCCAGCTCTTCCTTCACAAAGGCGCACTTCTCCGGCCCGCCCGCGATGCCCACGACGCGCGCGCCCTTGATGCGTGCAATCTGGCCGACGACGGAACCCACCGCGCCGCTCGCGGCTGCGACGACGACGGTTTCACCTGGCTTGGGCTGGCCGATGTTCAGCAGCCCGACATAGGCCGTCAGCCCGGGCATGCCAAGCACGCCCAGCGCGGTCGAGGGCGGCGCGTTGGCCGGGTCGAGCCGGCGCAGACCGGTACCGTCGGACAGCGCGTAGCGTTGCCAACCGGCAGACGACAGGACGATGTCGCCTTCGCGCCAGTCGGGATGGCGCGACGTATGAACACGGGCAATCGTGCCGCCGACCATCACATCGCCGATTTCCATGGGCGTGGCGTAGGATTTTTCGTCGCTAACGCGCCAGCGCATGTAGGGATCGAGCGACAGGGTCTGGACTTCCAGCAGCACCTGGCCGTCGGCCGGTTCGGGAACAGGCACACGTTCGACGCGGAAATCGGTGGCTTTGGGGCGGCCGACGGGCCGGGAGGCGAGGACGACGCGCAGGTTTTGGGGGTGTGTCATGGTGGATGGTTCCTTGAGTTGAGTCGGACATTTCGCGACAAGGGTCATCCTAGGCACGCGGCAGGGTTACAGCTAGACTGATATCTCGCAAACCAGATTTCAGGTATTGATAATGTCAGCCGATTTCGACCCCGCCCTGCTCCGCACCTTTGTCGCCGTCTGCCGATACGGCAGCCTGAGCCGCGCAGCGGACCAATCCGGCCGCGCGCAATCGGCGCTCAGTACGCAGATCCGCCGTCTGGAGGAAATGGTGGGCAAGCGGCTGCTGCATCGCACCGGCCGCGGCATGGCGCCCACCACCGAGGGCGAGGTGCTGCTCAGTTACGCCAACCGCATCCTCGCGCTGGGCGAGGCGGCCGCAGCGCGGCTGCGCGAGCGCGCGGTCGCCGGCAGCGTTCGCATCGGGCTGTCCGAGGACGTGGCGGTGGCCGCCTTGCCGGCGGCGCTGGGCCGCCTGCGGCGCGCGTGTCCCAATCTGCATCTGGACGTTGTCATCGACGACGGCGAGCGGCTTGCCGCGCGTTGGCAGGACGGCACGCTGGACGTGGCGGTGGGCGCCTGCGTCGGCTTTGTCGATGAACCCATCGAGTCCTGGACCGTGGATCTGCACTGGGTTTGCGGCATCGACGAAACCCTGGACCCGGACCAGCCGCTGGACGTGATCGTCTATGCCGAACCGTGCTCCTGGCGCCGGCTGGCGTTTGATGCGCTGACGGCGTCGGGGCGGGATTTTCGGGTGTCGCTGACCAGTCACAACGTGGGCGCCACGATCGCGGCTGTCGAGAACGGCCTGGGCGTGGCCTTGCTGACGACCGAGTGCCTGCGGCCCGACACCATGCGCGTGATTTCCATTGGGGACGAAGGCGCGTTGCCGCTGAGCGCGCAATTTGGCCTGTACGCGGCGCATCGTCTGAACGAAAGCGGCCAGGCCGCCGTGTCGCTGTTGCGCGAAAGCCTGCGGGGGTGGACCGCACAGGCCATGCCGCGGGAGGCGGCGCTCATCACCGCCTGACGCAGAACGGAAGGATCGCGCAGATCGTGCAGCACGCGTCTGGCGCAGTTTCGCGCCAGATTTGTTACTCCTATCCCGCCCTTCCCGGTGCCACACTGTTCCCATTCCCCCCGCCCGAACAGGGCGCACGGGAACTAAAGACACCAGGAGGATCACCCCATGACCACACCCCCAGCATCCGCAGGCAACGGCGCCCACGCCGCCATGCAGACGCCCCCGGTCGTATCCGCTGAAGACTGGGAAGCCGCCCGCCAACAACTGCTCATCAAGGAAAAGGCCCACACCCGCGCCCGCGACGCGCTGGCTGCCGAGCGCCGCCGCATGCCCTGGACGGCGGTGGACAAGGAATACGTCTTTGATGGCCCGTCCGGCAAGGTCACGCTGCGCGACCTGTTCGACGGCCGCCGGCAACTCATCGTCTACCGCGCGTTTCACGAGCCGGGCGTATTCGGCTGGCCGGACCACGCGTGCCGAGGCTGTTCGATGGTCGCGGACCAGGTTGCGCATCTGGCACACCTGAACGCCCGCGACACGACGCTGGTCTTCGTGTCCCGCGCGCCGCAGGCGGACATTGAACGGCTGAAGGCGCGCATGGGCTGGACGATGCCGTGGTTCACGCTGACCGACAGCTTCGATGCGGACTTCGGCGTGGACGAATGGCACGGCACCAACGTGTTCTTTCGCGACGGCGACCGCATTTATCGCACTTACTTCCTGAACAACCGTGGCGACGAGCAGATGGGCGGCACGTGGAACTACTTGGACATCACGCCGCTGGGACGGCAGGAGACCTGGGAAGATTCCCCCGCGGGCTATCCGCAGACGCCGCCGTACAAGTGGTGGAACTGGCACGACAGCTATGTGCAGGATGCGCCGCCGGATCAGAAGTGGGTCGAGGTGTCCGACGCGGGCGAAAAGGCGTTCCGGAATCACTGCGATCCGCAGTAGGAAGGCGTCGCAGCAGCGCGCGTGATTTAACGCTTGCTTCAGCGCCTGTTTAAAATCAGCGCTCGCAAATTCTGCAGCGCGCGTCATGAAAATCGACCAAGGCCCCAACAACCGCCGTCCGCGTTCCCGAGTCAGCCAGCATGAGCAGTGAGCTGGCTGACTGGAAACGCGCCCTCCTGCCTTGCCGACTTCCCGCAATTGCCGCGCTGGTGCTTGCCGGCGTCGCCATCTACTGCTTCAACGCGGCAAAAGACGTCCGTCTGCCCTATGACCCCGCGAAGCTGAACACGATCAGCCTGCGGGTGGACAAGGTGGCAAGCTGCGACACCAGGGCGAAGATTCGCGGGCGGTGGGAGCACTATGGTGCGCTCTGCGTGTATTCAGGCAACTACCCCTACATGGTGTTCAAGTTCTATGAAGCGACCTACAGAGTTCCGTATACCGAGGGTGAGCACGTAGAGTTTGCGGTGCAGGAAAACGATGCGCAGCTTGCCGACAGCACGATTGCGCTTCAGTACAACATGGCCATTCCCGTCCGGGTTTATGGCGTGCGCAAGAACGGCGAAACGCTGGTCGATGCAAAGCTGGTGCACGACGCGAACTACGCGCGCAAGATGAAGTTCAACATGAACGGGTGGATCGCGCTGATTCTAGCGGCCGGCGCAGCGGTCATCACGTTCAAGCGTGCCCGGAAGATCCTGAACGAGTCGATGTGGTGAATCTCAAGCGCGCTCGCTTTCACGACTGAGCACGCGGGTCCAGGCCTGCAGCAACATGACCGCGTCCTCGTCGGACACATACTGCGGCGCGGCGCGCGCCATCGCGGCAAACAGCAGCGCATCACAAGCCGCTTGCCACATCGGGTTCAACACCTGTTCGGTCTCGCCGTCTTCCTCGATCAAGGTAAACGCGTTGCCGCCGTCCAGTTGCTCGGCGCGCTGCCGCAGTTGGCTGTGAATCAACAGAAAGCCGGAGTGAACCGGCGACCGGGCCTTGTCGCCCCGGCGCGTGGCGGCCAACGCGCCGAGCCAATTGCTTTCTTCATCCGCAGCCGGCTCGCCGTCCTCTTGCGACCAGCGCATCCACGCGCGGCTGTACGCCATCCAGGCGTTCTCCGGCAGGTTGTCGGCCAGCGCCTGCGCCTCGCTGCGCGACAGCGTATTGATCTGCGCGATGATCTCCAGCACCGCCTCGCCCTTCGGGCCGAACAGCACCGACAACGGCAACGTTTCCAGCAGTTCGATGGCACTGGCGCGCCAGTAGCCCGGCTGCGCAACCAGATCGGACATATCGCCCTGCTTTTCGACGCGCACGCGCCAGAGCTTTCCGGGCCAGCGGCTGCCAATGACGATGGAGTCAAGCGACTGGTCCACCACGATCCACGGCGGAACAGGCTTTATCAACGCCACGCGGTCCGCAGTCCGCATCAGCTTGAATGCGGGGTCGGGCAGGTCGAACCAGTACCCGACAGGCATCGCTTGCCGTACGGCCGTCAGACCCGCGTCGGTCACGTCGCCGCCGCAATGCCGGCACACGCGCGCCTCACGCAGAATGCGCTCGCCGCAATGCAGGCATTCGATATGCGTGGAAAGAAGCGGCTGGCTGGCGAGCGGCGACCGATTGGGAATGCGCTTGAGGAAAATGCCCGCGACCGGCGCACTGATCAGGCCGGCAAGCAAGGCCCACCCAATGCCATTGCGCCCGCGACGCTTGGCCATGAAGCCGACCACGATCGCGAGTGCGATCCAGAGAAAGATGATGAGAAGCATGGCGCGATGTTAAACCGAGGGGATTCGGTCTTGCGCTGAGTGGATTCGACGGGCCGGCAGAACCGGGAGTCCAAAAATGAATGCCCCGGCTCGAGGCCGGGGTGGGATTAGGTCTTACATGATGGGTCTTAGGCTTGCGCCCATTGGAAGCCATCACCAACCTTGAGCGGATTTTATGCTTTCCCGCCGGGCACGGTCAAACCACGGCGGCAGTTCTTCCATTCAAGGTGCGTCGACATGCCCCACACCCTTCAATACCGTCCATTACTGATCGAAGCGCTCATCAGCAACGAGCGAATCAGCAGCTATCAAAGCGTGTTCCTTCCCAACAACGATGTGGAGCTAATGGGCGTATACCTATGGAACATGTCTGTTTGCGGTGCGCTATATCCGCTGATGAGCGCCGTCGAAATTTCCTTGCGCAATGCGATCGACCAGGCGCTTGTCGCCGAACTTGGGCGGTTCTGGTGGGCGGGCGGTAAGCTGCGATATCGCTCATTTGCGCCCGACGCAGATGCGCCGCATGCCGTGCTGGCTGTGCGCGAGAACTTCGCGAAAGCGACTCGCAGCCATGCGTCCGACCTGCGCCGCCGGCATGCCGTGCGAGGCACAGTAAGGCCGCAACATCACAGCATCATCGCAAAAACGGATTTCTCAACCTGGGAGTTCCTCCTGGATGCGGAGTTCATGGGCCGTGGGCTCATCTGGCCCAAGCATCTGTCCGCGGTGTTCCGTGGCCCATGGCCGGTGCACCGCGCCGGAGCAATGCTGGCACATGTGCATGATTTGGTGGCTACGCTGCGCGACTTTCGAAATCGCCTGTTTCACCATGAACCGGCATGGAAGCGGTACGGCGTGTCGAGTGAAGCGGACGCCATGCAGGTCTTGCGCGAAAAGATCGGCAAGGTGGAAAGCCTGCTTGCGTTGATACATCCGGAGAATCTGAGGCTGTTGCAAGCCAATGGCTTGCTGCGCGACGCGCACCGAGCCTGCTCGTCAGCCGAGATTCGGCGATTTCAGCATCTGGCGCACGCCCATCAGGTCACCTCGCTGGACGTATTGGCTGAGCTCGCGACCCGTTGCGCGCGGGACAACGAAATCGTGACGGCACAGACCCCTCTGCACACGCAGCAACGCTTCTTGATCCGGGCACCGTAAGCGCGCGCGACCGCCCCGGAAGCAAACACTTTTTCACCCCGAACGACCTACATCCGTCGCCTCCTCGCGCGAGCCGGGGTAATCTCCAGCCAGGAGATGATTTGATGTACCTCGTTGGTCACCCACAAAAAGGAAGCGCAAATGCTTGATATCACTTCGAAATTCCGCAGGACTGCTGTCGCCGCCGTCACGTTGGGCATGGCAGGTTTTCTTTTTGCGGGCTGCACCACGACGGATTCGCGCGCTACGGCCACCGCCGCCGAAAAGCGTCAGGAACTGGATGCCGCCACGGCGGCCACGCTGTCCAAGCTGTATGAATCCTCGCCGCAATCACGGCAACTGGTGGAACGCGCCCGGGGCGTCCTGGTGTTTCCGGCGGTGCTGAGCGCCAGCTTCATCGTGGGCGCCCAGCATGGGACAGGCGTGCTGCAGGTCAGCGGTCAGGACAAGGGCTACTACAGCATTACGGGCGGATCCATCGGCTTTCAGGCGGGCGCGCAGTCCAAAGCGATGGTGCTGCTTTTCATGACGGACGACGCGCTGGCCAAGTTCCGGGCCAGCAGCGGCTGGACCATCGGCGCGGACGCCACCGTCGCCGTGGCCAACGTCGGCGTCAACGGCAGCATCGATTCCAACACCGCGCAGCAACCCATCGTCGGCTTCGTGATGAACAACGGCGGCCTGATGGCGGGCGTGTCGGTGGATGGCAGCAAGATTTCGCCGCTGCTGCTGTAGCGACTGCGCCGGCGCGGGAGGTCCGCGCCGGCCTCGATTTTGACAAGGAGATCACGCGTGATTACCGAAGAGGACAAGAAGCACCTGGCACGCTGCGTCGAGCTGGCCCGACAGGCGCTCGATGCGGGCGACCAGCCGTTTGGATCGGTGCTGGTGTCGGGCGACGGGCGGGTGCTGTTTGAAGACCACAACCACATCTCCAGCGGCGACCGTACGCGGCATCCGGAATTCGAGATTGCCCGCTGGGCCGCCAACAATGTGCCGCAAGCCGAGCGTGCGGCCTGCACGGTGTACACGTCCGGCGAGCACTGTTCGATGTGTTCCGCGGCGCACGGCTGGGTGGGACTTGGCCGGATCGTCTACGCCGTGTCGTCGGCCCAGTACGCCGAATGGATGCGCGGTTGGGGCGTGCCACCTTCGGCCGTGCGGCCACTGCCTATCTCCGAAGTCGTCGACGGCATCCAGGCTGAAGGGCCCGTGCCGGAGTTCGTCGAACAGGTCCGCGCACTGCATGAAGAGAATGTGCGGCGCAGGGCGTGAATACCTTCAGATCACGGCAGGGTGAAGCATTCTGTTTTCCGCCTAACGAATGGATACAGCTACGGTAAACCCCGCAATTATTTGCGCGCACGGGCGTGATAAGTTGGCGCCCGTGCCGTAATCGGGGTCAGGGTCGATGACTGGGCCCCATCAAGACGAAAGACGGCGCACCCCTCTCCTCTCTTGATACAGACCATGCAAACTCACGTTGCCCGCGCCTCGGGAATCAAACGCAAGTCCGGAACGCTGCTTCTCGCGCTGGGCCTGGCCTTCGTCTCTGCCGCCGCCTTCGCGCAGAAGGATCCTGGCGCAGCCATCCTCCCCCCGCGCGCCAATTCGGGCAACCAGGCGCCGGCCCCGCAGCAGGCTCCGGCTCAACAGGCCCCGATGCAGCAGGCGCCCGCGCAACGCGCGCCCGCTCAACAAGCACCCGCACAGCAGGCGCCGGCCGGCGGCGCCCTGGCGCCCGTGCAAAAAACCCAGATCAACGACCAGGCCGCCTACGAACGGCTCCTGAACAACAGCGGCGTCACGCTGCAATGGCTGTGGTCCGCCAAGCGCGGCAAGATGAACGCGATCGACGACAACGACGTGGTGCGCCTGGAAGGCACGCAGGCCAACCATGAAGGCACCTTGAAGGTCAAAGGCGAGGTCGTCTCCATTGGCCGCGACAGCTTCGTGCTGCGCGGCACGATCCTGATCCTGGACGCGCCGGACAAGGGCCGCCGCTGCGAACGCACGGGCGACTACGAGTTCAAGGCGACCGGAAAGCGCAAGTACTGGCGCCTGCAGCAGATGGAAGCGTGCGGCGGCCTGACCGATTACGTCGACATCTACTACTGACCTTTCAGAAGCGACCTGCTCCCATGCCTCCTACCGCGATCAAATGGCTTGTCAGTATCGTCTTCGGATTGTTGATCGGTAGCGCCAGCTTTGGCATCACCAATCCGCTGTTGTTGGCGGTGTTCGGCGTGTATCCGAGCGCGGGGGCAGGCGCTGACCCACTGGATTCGGCTTTGCTGGATCGAGTCGCAATGGCCAGCGTGGTTCTTTATGTCCTGGTCGCCGTCGTGTCGGCCGTGGCGTTGGCGCGCATTGCCAACCTGCGCCGTCTGTTCGGCTGGGGATGCGCGACGCTGGGCGTGATGTTGCTGCTGACCGCCGCGATTGCCATGCTGCAGATCGATCCCGCGATGCACACCGGCGGCGGCCCCGGCGCGCGGGATGCCAATACGGCGCTGTTCTTCACCCTGTTGATCTTTGGCCTGCCGTACATCGGCGGCGGTCTGGTGCTGACGATCGGCGGCGCGGTGCTGATTCGCAAGAATCGGGACAAGCCGGCCGCCTGAACGCGCCCGACACCGCTTAAAGCACCGGCAGCTTCAACCACCTGCGCCTGCGTTAACTCATCCACGAACGTTTCGTCCATGCTTGCCAGTGCAGCCCGATCCAGGCTGTTTTGGTCGACCACGTCCCGTCGGTCCGTTCCAGATCCCGGGTCGCGCAGCGTCCTCGGCCACGATGACGTCCAACTGGTCGGCGTGATCCATGAGTGGATCGCCACGCGACGCTCGGAACAGCGCTACAACGCGCCCTCTGGACTCCCTATCGGCGCGTAAATTGTGCAAGAATTGGAATCCTTTTTTTGTGATTTACACAGGGAGCGCGTAACCAATGGCTGATGAGCGGCATTCCGCTGTTGGAGGTCGGATCAGTATCTATCGCCGGCCGAACAGCAGATTCTGGCAATGCCAAGGCACGTTTGACGGCAAGAGCCAGCGCGTCAGCACCAAGACTGACGATCTAACCCAGGCCCGGCATTTTGCGGAGAACTGGTATCTGGCCAAGACAGACGACGCATCCATTGCGGTGGGACAAACCACGGCCTCGCGCACGAATCCCCGCGCCGACCGGCCGACCTACAACTTGCCACAGCACGACAAGCGTGCGCGATTTCTGGCGGCCGCCATTGATCTGGTCGCAAGCGTGGGGTTTCGCGAAACACAGGTCAACGCCATCGCCGAGCGCGCGGGTATGTCGCCGGCGACGCTATACCGATACTTCAAGTCGCGCGAAAGCCTGCTGGTCGAGGTCGTCGCGCACGTTTCGCAGCACGAGGTCAATGTCGTGGCCGGCGTTGCGATGGGCGACGACACCCCGGCAAATCTGTTGAAGGAGTGCGCGTACACCTTCGGCAGCCGCGCCATCCGCGCCAAGCAGCTCGGCTATGCCTTGGTCGCGGAGCCTGTCGATTCGGCCATCGAGATCGAGCGGCTCAAGTACCGCAGCAAACTGATGCGCGTGTTCGAAACGATCATCGAGCGCGGCATCCGTGGCGGGGAGTTTGCCGACCAGAACCCGGAAGTCTCGTCGGCGTGCATTGTCGGATCGCTGTTTGAAGCGCTGGTGGGTCCGCTTGCGCGTAACAACGACGTTCATGACCGGCTGCGCCTAGATCGCGTCAGGGACATTGCGGATTTTTGCGTGCGGGGCGTTTCGCGGCGATGACGAGTGCGTGCGGCCGACGAACTGCGCCAGTCCCGTCTGCATGACCGGCGTACCGGCGTGCAGCTCAAGTGTCCTTATTTCGTTTTCCAACGCGTCCGCCTTGCCAAGCGTGTAAGACGCGACGAGCAACGACTTGGCCCTCGCAAGGGTGTCCCTATGCGCGACGGACATCTCTTGCGCAAGCGCGAGGGCGGAATGCGTCAAATCCTCTGCGGGTACGACGGAATGCAGAATGCCCCAGTCCACCGCCTGCGTTGCCGTGATGGATTGGCCCGACAGGATCATCCACTTGGCTCTTTGCACACCGATGGTCCTCGGCAGACGGACGCTGCTTCCCCCGCCTGGCAGCAACTCGCGCAAGGCGTGCGCATCGCCAATGGTGGCGTCTTGCGACGCGATCACTGCGTCGCAGCACAGCAACAACTCCAGTCCCCCCGCCCGCACGGCGCCGTGAGCCATGCCCACGACAGGCAGCCGGGAGGTCTCGAATCGCCGGCATACCTCGCGGAACCGGTCCAGCAGGGTACGGACAGCCGTGCGTCCGCCTTCCAGCAGCTCACCGAGATCGGCGCCCGCGCAGAAATTGCGACCGGCTCCGGAGAATATGATCGCCTTTACGTCCGGCGCCGACTCTGCCGCATCGATTGCCGCCAGCACCTCATCCAGCAGACCGGAACTGACAGCATTTGCCTTTTCGGGCCGGTTCAGCGTGATCCACGCCATGCCAGCCTGCACGATGCAAATGGGCGTCAGCCGCTGCCCCGTGCCATTCAATCCTGCGTCGCTCATCACATCACCTTGGTGTCTCATCGGCATTCACATTGCGGCGGCTCTGCGCCCCGCGCTCGCGTCGGCTCGTCATGGTGCAAACCGGGTTCCGCCGTCAAGCCGATAGCACGTTCCATTGACGTACGGATTGACGAGAATGGACTGCACCATGGCAGCAAACTCCGCCGGCAGGCCGCAGCGCTTCGGAAAGAGAAAGCCTTTCTCCATGGCTTCCATCCCCTTTTGCGGCACGTTCATGGTGAGCTCGGTCCCGAAAACGCCTGGTGCGATAGCCATGCAGCGGATCCCATACTCTGCCAGGTCACGCGCGATCGGCAGCGTCATTCCGGCGATCGCGGCCTTGCTGGCGCTGTAGGCGGCTTGTCCTTTCAGTCCGTCAAAAGCGGCGATCGAACTGGTGTTGATGATCACGCCGCGCTGCCCGTCGGCGTCGGGGGGGTTATGGATCATCCGTTCAGCCGCAAGTCGCAAAACGTTGAATGATCCCGTCAGGTTGATGGCCAGGACCCGGTTCCAGACGTCCAGGTCGTGTGCCACGCCGCGCGAGACCGTTTTGGCGGCCGATGGCACGCCCGCGCAATTGACAACGAACCGAAGGTCTCCGAAAGCTGCCGCGCCGGCGTCCACGCAGGCTTTCACCTCCTGCGCATCGCACACGTCGGCGTGAAGGGCCACATGCTTGCCGGGTAATCCCAATCGGGTGCGTTCCAGCCCGTCGTCGTTCATATCGAGCAGGACAAGCCTGGCGCCCTGCCTGGCCAACAACTCCGCGGTCGCCCGCCCCAGTCCGGAGGCCGCGCCGGTCACAATTCCAGCCGCGCCAGCAATGTTCATGCCTTTACCTCCACACTGCCGCGCAGCTCGTTGCGCAGCACGAATCGTTGCGTTTTTCCGGACGGGGTCTTGGGCAGCTCGTCGCGGTAGTGAATGCGGCGCGGATAAGCGTGCGCCGCGTAATCGGCGCGCACCTTCTGCCTGAGGGCTTCGGACAGTTCTTCGGTGGCGGCGTAGCCGTGGTTCAGCACCACGACGGCTTCGAGGACCTCGCCCCTGATCGCGTCGGGAACCGCAACGACCGCCACGTCCCGCACCGCCGGATGCGAGGCGATGACAGACTCCACATCGAAGGGGCCGATGCGATAGCCCGCCATGATGATCACGTCATCATCCCGTGACGAAAAGCGGAAGTAGCCCTCGCCGTCATACGAGGCCAAATCTCCCGTCAGATACCATCGCCCGCAGGGCGTCAGCCGGTCGGCGTTCTTTTCAGGAGTGCGGGCATAGCCGTCAAACCACGCCAACGGACTGTCGGAGAGCCGCGCGGCTAGCAGCCCGGACTGGTTTGGACCCAACTCTTCATGCGTCGCCGGGTCGATGACCGTCATGTCCCAGCCCGGCAGCGCGCGACCCATGGAGCCCGGCTTTATCGGCATTGCAAGGTCGGGATGATGATGATTGTTAAGCAGCATCCCGGCTTCGGTCTGCCCGAAGTGATCATGCACCTGCGCGCCCAGACCAGCTGGCGCCCACAGATTCACGTCGGGCGTAAGCGGCTCACCCGCGCTGGATGCGCAACGCAAAGCGACATGTCCATCCGGCACGCCATGCGCCTTCAGGCTGCGGTACACCGTGGGCGCCGCGGTGAAGTTGGTGACGCCTTGGCGCGTGAGGACAGCCAAGGTCCCCTCGGGCGTGAACTTCTCGACGTGCATGATGGACTCCACGCCCGTCGACAGCGAAACCAACACGCCAAAATAAAGGCCATAAGCCCAGCCCGGATCGGCTGCATTCCAGAAGATATCGTCCGAAACGAGTCCAAGACCAAATTCCCCATAGGCCTGAAAGCCCGCGACTGCCCGCAGCGGCACCACGACGCCCTTGGGCTTGCCCGTGGTACCGGACGTGTAGACCTCAATGACGGCCCCACCGCCCGACGTGACGTGGGCGGGGAAGTCGGCTTCGCCGCTCATCTCGATGTCGGCAGGGGTCAGCTCGCTACCCGTCGCGCCCCCCGCCACGGCCAGCGACAACCCGGGAAGCTCGCGCACCAACGCATCGAGCTTGGGCTTCTGAGCCGCGTCACAAACCACCAGCTTTGCCCCGCTGCTTGCCAGCCGCATCTGAATGGCCGGCTTGGCAAACGCCGTGAAGAGCGGCACATACACCGCGCCCAGCCGCCAGATGGCAAGCAGCGTGACGAGATAATCCTCTCCCTTGGACATCAGCGACGCAATGCGATCGCCGACGCCGTAACCACGTTTTTTCAAGCCCGACGCGAGCCTTTCGGAGCGCTCGCGCAGTTGGCCATAGGTGAGGACCACCGCTTCGCCATTGCTTGTGACGATGCGATAGGCGATGGCCTTCGGATCGTGGCGGTCGCAAAGCAGGTAACTCGCGCACGCATTCTCGCCTCCGTAGGCGTCGATAAGGCTCGCAAGCCGTTGTCTTATCGCCGGGCTGTATTCCCCTGCCTTCATGGTTGTCTCCTGTCGTATGTCTTTCATGCGTGCGCCAAAAGCCAGGCGCGCGCGGCCACCTATATCACCCGCGTGAGATGTCGGTCCCTTTGGTTTCGCGCGCAAAGATCAGGCTGAGCACGGTGCAGGCCACCGCAATGCCGACCGGGTAATACAGACCCGCGTAGATGTTTCCGGTGGCCGCCACGATCGCGAATGCGGTCGCCGGCAGAAAGCCGCCGAACCACGCTGCGCTCAGGTGATACGGAAACGACATGGCGGTGTAACGGATGCGCGACGGGAACATCTCCAGTAGCGACGTCGTGGACGGTGCAAAGGTGATGGTGCCGAAGCTGAGGAGCACCATCAGCAGCAAAACAATGACCGGCGCATTGACGTCCTGCGGGTTGGCCGTGCCAAGCGGATAACCTTTGTCGACCAACGCTGCGCGCAACTCGGCATCGAACCGCTGCTTCTCTTGCGCCGCGTTCGGCGCATCCGCCTGATACGACACGATCACCTTATCGCCCACCCGAATCTCGGCAAGGGCCGTGTTCGCGCTGGCAAGGCTCGTGTAGTTCAGCCCGAGCCCCGTCATGGCGTTGGTTGCTACGTCGCAGGACGATGTGAATTTTTTCGTGCCCAGCAGGTTGAACTGGACGGAGCAATCCGCGGGGTTGGACGCGACGGAGATGGGCGCGGCGCGTTGGGCGCGTTCCAGCGCGGGGTTGGCAAAGTGCGTCAGCCCTTGAAAGATCGGAATGGTCAATACCGCCGCGAGCACGTAGCCGCCGATGTAGACCGGGCGTCTGCCAATACGGTCCGAAAGATTGGCAAAGACGATGTAGAGCGGCGCCGTGAGCAGCGTCGCAACGATCAACATGAAGTTCGCCGTCAGCGTTTCGACCTTGAGCACCTTGGTCAGGAAAAACAGCGAATAAAACTGCCCCGTGTACCAAAGCACTGCTTGCGCGGGCAGGATGCACAATGCACCGATCAGAATAAGGCGCACGTTTTTCCAGGTGCCGAACGTTTCGGCAAGGGGAGACTTCGACGCCCGGCCTTCGGCCTTCATCTTCTTGAATTCGGGAGACTCGTCCAACTTCAGGCGGATCCACAACGAGATCAGAAGCAGCGCGATGGAAATGATGAACGGAATCCGCCAGCCCCACGCGCCGAACGCTTCCTGCCCCATCGTGAGCCGAAGCGGAATGATGACGGCCACGGCAAGCAGGAAGCCAACCGCCGCCGTCAGGATCACCCAAGCCGTCCAGGTTGCGCGTTTGTTCGCCGGGGCATGTTCGGCCACATAAATCATCGCACCGCCGAATTCTCCCCCCAGTGCCAGACCCTGGATCATGCGCATCACGACAAAGCCTATGGGAGCGATGAGGCCGGCGGTCTCATACGAGGGCAGCACGCCGATCAGGAACGTCGAACCACCCATCAGTACAATGGTGACCAGAAACGTGTACTTGCGTCCCACCAAGTCGCCCAACCGGCCAAAGACGATGGCGCCGAACGGACGAAGCATGAATCCCGCCGCGAACCCCAGCAGCGTGAAGATGAATCCCGCCGTGGGATTCACGCCAGAAAAGAACACGCGGGCGATCTCTGCCGCCAGCAGCCCGATCAAAAAGAAATCGTAGAACTCGAACACCGTGCCCAGGGATGCAGCGACGATGACGCGCTTGTCCCTTTTTGACATGGACGATGAACGCGGTGCAGTTGCGGTAGCTTCCATTTCCCCTCCTCCTGTGTGAAGGCCTTCATCTGTTAATGCTGAGGATTCACCTTTATTGCGCAGCGGATTAGCCGTGCGAACGCACTTCCGCTTTATGTGCAGAAATAATATTTTCAATTATCGTATTTGTCCATATATGTGAAAACCCTCATATCGGGGCGAAGATCGGAGGCACGGGGGATGCGTATCCTCAAGCGGCACGGCCCAGCCGACCCCGAGCTGTCTGGACGTTCGCCAGTACAATCCCCGCGCTCTCCCCTATTTCTTTCCCGGCAGTCCCCATCCCCATGTCCAACCTCATCGTCCACGGCGGCACGCCTTTGCGCGGCCGCGTCGTCCCTTCGGCCAACAAGAACGCGGTGCTGCCGATCCTGTGCGCCACGCTGCTGACCGATCAGCCGTTGACACTGCATGGGGTGCCGGACATCACCGATGTGCGCAAGATCCTGGACATCTTCCGCACGCTGGGCAGTGACGTCCGGCTGGACGATGCGACGCGCACGCTGGCGCTGCATCACAAGAACACGGTTTTCGATGCGGCGAACCACCGTCTTCCCGAGGAGATGCGTTCGTCAATCATGCTGGTGCCGCCGCTGCTGGCGCGCTTTGGCGTGGCGCGGCTGGAGGACAACGTCAAGGGATGCACGCTGGGGGTGCGCGAGATCGATCCGCACGTGGACATCTTCCGCTCGTTCGGCGGCCAGGTGGAACGCGCCAGCGGCTCGCTGCTGGTACGCGCCAGTGGCCCGCTCAAGCCCACGCACCATTGGCTGGACTATGCGTCCGTGACCACGACCGAGAACTTTGTGTTGTGCGCGGCCGCGGCAGAAGGCGAGTCGTCGTTGACCAATGCAGCGTCCGAGCCGCACGTGCAGGAGTTCTGCCGGTTCATGGCGATGATGGGCGCCGATATCGACGGCATCGGCACGTCGCGGCTGGTGGTGCGCGGCGGCAAGCGTCTGGGCGGCGGCGAGTTCACGTTCGAAGAAGATTTCCACGAGATCACGACCTTCCTCGCGCTGGGCGCGATCACGGGTGGCGACGTGGTGGTGCGCAATCGCACGCCGGGCAATTTTCCGCTGATCGACCGCACGTTCGCCAAGTTCGGCGTGCGAATCGAGCACAAGGACGGCTGGTCCCGCGCGCTGCGGGACGGGCCTTTGAAGGTGCAGACGCCGTTCACCGGCAACGTGCTGACCAAGGTCGAGGCGGCGCCCTGGCCTTACTTTCCGGTGGATCTGTTGCCGATCTTCATTGCGCTGGGCGTGTGCGCCGAGGGCAATGCGATGTTCTGGAACAAGGTCTATGACGGTGCGCTGGGCTGGACGGGCGAGCTGTCCAAATTTGGTGCGCACGTGTTCTCGTCGGACCCGCACCGCGTGGTGACGTTTGGCGGCAATCCGCTGACGCCGGGCGTGGTCGAAAGCCCCTACATCATCCGCGTGGCGATCGCGCTGTTCATGGTGGCCAGCAGCATCAAGGGACGTTCGGAAATTCGCAACGCCACGCCGATCCGACGCGCCCATCCGAGCTTTGTCGAGAACCTGCGCAGCCTGGGCGTGCAGGTCGAGTGGGCGAACGACGAGTAAGCCGAGGATTCATCAGCCGAAGCTGAATCGACCGAGGCGATAGCGACCGAAACTGAAGCAATCGAAGCTGAAGCGATCGAAGTCGAATCAACCGAAATAAGGGCGTCCTGGCGACGCCCTTTTTGCGCGCTCACTGGCCGCCTTCAGATGCCGGCGATGCGGCCCGGAATGCTGCGCCGATCACGCGCGCGGTCAACCTGCCGCCGCCGCCACAGCAGGCGCCGATGCCGGCGCCGGCGCGATCGGCGTCAGGCCGAACCGCTTCATCGTCTCCATCATCCGGGCCTTGTCCGGCGGCCCGCCGCCGTTGATCAGCGCCGCCATCTCGCGGAAGTAATCCGCGCTGATTTCCGGCGTGTTGATTACCAGCGCCTTGGCCATGACCGCGTGCGGGTTGCTGAACGCATGGGCCACACCGGTCGGCGTGGTCATCGAATCGCCGGGACGAAGGTCGCGCGTTTCTGCGCCGACGGTAAAGCGCAGCGTGCCTTCAAGCACGTAGATCAATTCCTCGTTGTCGTGGCTATGTGGCGGCGGCACGTTCGAGCCGGGCGGCACACACAATTCAAACGTCCCCATGCGGTTACCCCGCCCGCTTGGCTGGAGATAGCGGATTTCCAGTTGGCCCACGCGGATCACTTCTTCTGCATCGAATGCTTGCGCTACGTTCATGGCATACTCCCGTGTAAAGTTACTTTACGTGCCAGTGTACAAATTTTTTACGCCATGTCCAGTAGAAAAAATAGCGCCGCATCCGAACCGCAAGCCGGCCTGCCGATGATCGGTTCGTTGCTGCGGCTGCCGCGCGAACACGTGGTCGCGCGCATGCTGTCGACCGTCAACGCGCAGGGATTCGACGTGTCGTTGACCGAACTCGGCGTCTTCATGTATCCCGGTCCGCATGGGCGCCGGCCGATCGAGCTGGCCCGCCAATGCAATATGTCGCGCCAGGCGATGAACTACGTGCTGGCGGAACTGGAGCGGCGCGGCTATCTGCTGCGCCGGCCGGGCGCCGCGTCGAATTCGACAGAGCTGGAGCTTACGGATAAGGGCCAGCAGATGTACGTGCTGATGCGCAGTTGCGTGACCGACGTCGAACGGGAATGGAAAGACCACCTGGGTGAACAGCGCTTCAACGCCCTGCGTGAGACCTTGCAGGATCTGTCGGCATGGCTGGGCAAAGTGGATTGATGCCATCGGACGGTGCGCCGCGCAGCGCCCCGGATTTTTGATTTACGCCGCACTGCTGACACAGAACTGAATGTTATTGTCTTGTCTTTCCGGCACGCAGGCGACCCGTCGCCGGCGTGCTTGAACGCCATCCACAAGGAGCCGCAATGAAGTTGATCCCGTCCCTGTTGCTGGGCGCAAGTGCGCTGTCGATGACCTTCGCCGCGACCGCCGCGCCGGTCACGTATGACCTTGACCCCTCGCACACGTACCCCAGCTTCGAGGCCGATCACTTTGGCGGCCTGTCGACCTGGCGGGGCAAGTTCAACCAGTCCAGCGGCGTGGTCGTGCTGGACCGCGCGGCGCGCACCGGCACCCTGGAAGTCACCGTGGACATCAAGTCGGTGGACTTCGGCCACGACGAAATGAACCAGCACGCGATCGCGCCGGATATCTTCGACGCAGCCAAGTACCCCACCGCCACGTTCAAGGGCAAGTTCACCAAGTTCGACGGCGACAAGCCGGAGGAAGCCACGGGCGACCTGACGCTGCGCGGCGTCACGCGCCAGGTGAAGCTCGATATCGACGACTTCAAGTGCATCGATCACCCGATGATCAAGCGCGAGGTCTGCGGCGCCGATGTCTCCACGGAATTCAGCCGCAAGGACTTTGGCATGAATTTCGGGTTGGACATGGGTTTCAAGCCGGAGGTGAAGCTGAAGATCCAGGTCGAGGCCATCCGCCAGCAGTGATGCTGACGTGGGCAGAGTTAAGGACCGGCACTGCCGGTCCTTTTTGTTGCGCGCGGGATGCCCTACCCTTGCCCAGCCCGAGCCTGCGCCAGGAAATCCAGCACCGCGCGATACGACCCTTCGTTCCCAGCCGCGTTGGCGGACGGCGTGCCGCCCGCATCCAGCAGCAGTCCCGACATCGCGTGCGGTTTGTTGATCAGCGTGGCGGGCAGGCAGGGATAGTGGACATGGTGGCCCGCCCCGGCGCAGACATAGTGGTTCGTGGGCAGATCAAACGCCTGCCGCTGCCTCACCACCATTTCGGAATACGCGGTGCTGGGCCAGAAGCCGTCGTCGGACGCGCTGACCAGCATGACCGGTCCGGGGTAGTTTTCGACGGGAATGCGCGCGCGCTCGAAGGCCGAAGCATCGCGCGTGGCGCTCAGGAATGCCAGGGTCTGGCGATACGGCGGCTCGGAGGCATAGGCGGCGTTCCAGTCGGCCGTGGCGTTGTCTTGCCACAGGTGCGGCAAGGGCTCGCCATGCCGGGTCCAGACCTGGGCATCGCGGCCCGTGCCCGGCGCGCCGGCGCTGACCACGCCGTGCATCACGGGCGACGGCACGTACGCGACGACCGCGCTGACCAGGTCGGGGAAATGCGAGGCAACAAGCAACGATGTCTCGCCGCCCCGGCTGATGCCCGACACCGCCACGAAGCCGTCGCGCGGCTGCAGCGATTTGCGGACCCATTTCAGGGCGGCTTCGAAGTATTCGAGCGGCATGTCGTTCAAGTACTTCGGACGGCCGTCGTAGTTGAAGATCGCCAACGCCAGGCATTGATAGCCGCGGGCGGCAAACAGCGCGGCGCGGGGCGCGTTGACGCCACCCGACGAGCCGTTCATGTAGACCACGACGGGATGCGGGCCGGGTCCGGCCGGCACGAATAGTTCGCCGGACAGCGACATGCCGTCCACCTCTTCGCGCACGGACCGGTGCGTGACACCGTCCGCCAGGAAGTCCTGCACCAAAGTGGCCTCTGCCGACAGCGCGCCATTCGTGGCGTGAAGGTGCACGGTCAGCGCATCGGTGCTGTCGGGCGGAAACACCACGCGGTCCATGTCCTGGCACACCATGGACCAGACGATGCCCATGGCCGACGGCTCGGCGTACGAGCCGGACACGGGGCTATCGCGCCGCAAGTCCAGGCGTCCGTCGTGGCCGGCCACGAACACGGCCTCCGAGCGCCACGCCGCGCCGCACATGTGCATGCTGGCCGTGACGGTGATAAAGGCATAAGCCGGAAAGCCTTCGATGCGGATGTCGCGCTCGACGTCGATCAGCGCGCGTTCGGGCGTTACGGTGATACGGGGCTGTGTCACTGTCGTCTCCTTGCCGTCGCGGCCTTATGCCTTCAGGTCGGTCTTGGGCACGCCGTTGGCCTTGATGACCTGCGCCCACATGGCGGATTCGTCGGCGATGACCTTATCCAGATCTGCGGACGACGTGAACTCCACGGCCACGCCCTGCTCCGCGAATTGCTGGACCAGGCTGGGATCGCGCGTGCCTTCGCGCACGGCGTGCTCCAGCGTCTTCACGACGTCGGCGGGCATGGCGGCGGGGCCGGAGATCATCATGCGGGTGTAGAGCTCGAAGTCGTCGACGCCCGCTTCCTTCATCGTCGGCACGTCGGGCAGGCTGGACAGCCGCTTGTCCGCAGTGACGGCCAGCACTTTCAATTTGCCGGACTTGATGTTGGGCAGCGCCGAGGTCGGAAAGTCGAACGTGCTTTGCACGGTGCCCGCCATCAGGTCAAGCAGCGCCGGACCGCTGCCCTTGTAGGGCACGTCCTGGAATTGCGTGCCGGTCTTCGACTGGAAATGCAGCAGCGCGAGATGATTGATGACGCCGCGGCCGGCATGCGCGCAGGTGATGTCGTTGGGCTTCTTCTTGGCCAGGTCAATGAACTCCTGCACGGTGTTCACGCCCAGGTCGGGATGCACGATCAGCAGCATGGGCGATTTGCCCATGGATCCCAATTGCTTGAAGTCCGATGGCTGGTACGGCAGGTTGTTGTAAAGCAAGGGGTTGAGAATCATGCCGTTGGTGCCGGCAAAGCCCAGCGTGTAGCCGTCTGGCTCGGCGCGCGCCACTGCGACGGTGGCGATGATGGCCTGCCCGCCGGGGCGGTTTTCAACGACGACGTTCTGCTTGAGCGTCTTGCCCATGCGGTCGGCCAGCGCGCGCGCGGCAATGTCAGTCAGCCCGCCGGGCGCAAAGCCCACCAGCAGACGCACGGGACGCGTCGGAAAGGCGTTCTGCTGGGCCCAGGCCGGGCGCGAGATCAACGGCAAGGCGGCAAGCGCGCCCAGGGCATGACGGCGGGTGAATCGCATACGGCTCTCCAGACAAAGGCAAAGGCCAACGCGCGGCCGATGGGGGCCGCGAGGCAAGACAATGAAAAGGGGAAGGACGTACAGGCCGCCGCCGATCGGCGACGGTCACAATGATCGTATGTTGTATGCAATACAACCGACGGGCTATCTAGGGATATCCCGGTAACTGCCTGGGTGATGGACGCGATACGGGGCCCGATGCGGGACCCGATGCCGAACCCGATGCGGGGACTTGATGTGGGCCGAGTCGCGGCCCGATCAAGGCCCGATCAAGGCCCGCCGATCAGGTCTTCGTCATCAGCTTTTTCCACCCTTCCAGCCCGAGCTTGTTCATCGTGTCGATGTTCTTCTCGTAGATCTCGGCGGCATCCGGGAACGACTCCACCGCGCGGTCGATGCTGTCTTCACGCAATAGATGCAGGATGGGATACGGCGAGCGGTTGGTGTAGTTCTCGATGTCGTCCGGCTGCGTGTCGGCGAACTGGAATTGCGGGTGGAAGGTGGCCACCTGCAACTCGCCCACCAGACGCATGCGCTTGAGCAGACGATCGGACAGGTCTTCGAAGTCGTTGAACTCCATGAAGTCGTCCAGCGCATCGGGGATGATGAGCAGCGTGGTGTCGATCTTGTCGGGATCGGTTTCAGCCAGCAGCGCCAGCTCGTCCTGCAGGTCGGTCAGCACGCCCTCGGCGTCGGTGGCGTCGCTAACGGCAAAGCGGATCTGGTCCTTAACCTGCACCGCCTTGGCGAAGGGACAGAGGTTCAGGCCGATCACCGCCTGGTTCAGCCAGTGGCGGGTTTCTGCGACCACATTGGCGTAGGCGTCGGAAGTGGAAATCATGGAATCAGTCCTGGAAATAGAAAGAGCGCAAGGCCGAAGGCCCCGCGCTCTGCGTGGCACGCGTGCAGGTCAAGCGGCCGGCATGGCGGCCATGGTCTGAGCCACGGCGGCGGTGAGCTTCTTGCCGTACGGCACGTGCAGGAATTCGTTGGGGCCGTGCGCGTTGGACTTGGGACCCAGCACGCCGCACACCATGAACTGCGCCTGCGGGAAGCCCTTTTGCAGGATGCTCATCAGCGGAATCGTGCCGCCCTGGCCGATGTAGCCGCAGGGTGCGCCATAGTACTGCTGCGAAGCGGCGTCCAGGGCCTGCGTCAGCCACGGCACGGTGGCGGGCGCATTCCAGCCGGTGGCGGCGCCTTCGTTGGCCTTGAAGATGACCTTGGCGTTATAGGGCGCGTCGGCTTCGAGCAGTTCCTTGATTTCCTGCGAGGCGGCCACGGCGTCCACCAGCGGCGGCAGGCGCAGCGACAGCTTGAAGGCGGTGCGCGGGCGCAGCACGTTGCCGGCGCTGGACAGCGGCGGCAGGCCTTCGGCGCCGGTCACCGACAGCGTCGGACGCCACGTGCGGTTCAGCAGCGCCTGCTCGGGTTCCGTGGTCATGGGCAGCACGAAGCCGCCATCAGCGCCGCAGCTCCAGGGGAAACGGCGCCACACTTCGTCGCCCAGGATGCGCGCGGTGGCGCTGACCTGTTCGATGCGTTCGGCGGGGATCTCGCAGTGCAGGCTTTGCGGCAGCAGACGGCCGGTGCCACTGTCTTCCAGGCGGTCCAGCAGGTGGCGCAGAATGCGGAACGAGGACGGGACGACGCCGCTGGAGTCGCCGGAATGGACGCCTTCGTCCAGGACCTGGACTTCCAGCGTGCCGGACACCATGCCGCGCAGCGACGTGGTCATCCAGAGCTGGTCGTAGTTGCCTGCGCCGGAGTCCAGGCACACCACCAGGGCCACGTTGCCCAGGCGGTCGCGCAGCGCGTCGACGTACGGCAGCAGGTCGTAGCTGCCGGATTCTTCACAGGTCTCGACGATGCCGACGCAGCGCGGACGCGGGATGCCTTGCTTGTCCAGCGCCATGATGGCGGTCAGCGAAGCGTACACGGCGTAGCCGTCGTCGGCGCCGCCGCGGCCGTAGAGCTTGCCGTCTTCGTACTTGGGCGTCCACGGACCGAGTCCGGCTCGCCAGCCCGAGAATTCAGGTTGCTTGTCCAGGTGGCCGTAGAGCAACACGGTGTCGCCGTTGTCGCTGCGGGTGGCGGGCGCGTCAAAGAAGATGACGGGCGTGCGGCCCGGCAGGCGCACCACTTCCAGCTTCAGGCCGGAGACCTTCTGCGCTTCGACCCACTGCGCTGCATCGCGCACCACGCGCTCGATGAACGCGTTCTTTTCCCAGTCGGCGTCAAACGCCGGGCTCTTGGCGGGAATGGCGATGTAGTCGGTCAGCGCGGGGATGATCTCGTTGTCCCACTTGTCGTCCACGAAGTCCTGGAGGGCTTTGGGATCAAGGGTGGGCGGCAATGCGTCTTCGGGGATGCGTGCGTTCATGGCGCTGGCTTCCTGTGTGCGGGAAAGGGGCAAACCGCTATTTTATGCCTGCGCGGGCAAACGGCGTTATTTGGCTGCGTAAGCCTCGATGCGGCTCCACACCTCGCGGGCCAGGGGCTTGGTGTTGCCGACCGACTGGTACAGGCGGATTTCCATATGGATGTCGTTGCGGGCGCCGTCGGCGCGGACCAGCCGGCCGTCACGCAGGTCGGGTTCGACGAGCGTGTGCGGCAGCCAGGCCAGGCCGAAACCCTGGCGCGCCATGGCGTGCAGCGCGTCGGCCAGGTCGGACTCGTAGGTGGTTTGTAGCAGCGGCACCTCGCACAGGCCGCGCAGTTTGTCGTGCAGGATGCGGCCCAGCGACATGCTGTCGGCGTAGGCCAGGAAAGGCACGGGCGGGTCGGACGCCAGTTTGGGCACCGCGAACCGGGGGTGACGGCCGCCGGGCGCCACGGGCGCGCTCACGGCCACCAGCTTGTCGGCGCCCACGCGCCGGCAACGGTAATTGGGATTGTCGATCTTGGCGTACAGCGGTTCGTGGGCATGGCACAAGAGGAAATCGACCTCGCCGTCCCCCAGCATGTCCACGCCGTAATTCAGCGTCGTGGTGATCACCTTCAACTGAAACGCGGGCAGGCTGCGCTGCACGCCGGCCATCAGCCCCGGCAGCACCGAGTGCGCCAGCGTCTTGCCTGACGCGATGGTGATCTTGCGGGCGCGTTCCTGTTCGGGCTTCTGCAGCGCTTCGCGCGTCTCGTGCAGGATGTCCAGCACGTCGATGGCGGCGGCCAGCACGCTGCGGCCGGCGGCGTTCAGCGTGGACACCTGGTGGCCGCGTTCGACCAGCGGCACACCCGCCCAATCCTCAAGCGCCTTGATGCGGCGCCCGAACGCCGGGTGCGTCACGTTGCGCGACTCCGCGGCCTGAAACAGGTTGCGCGACTTCGACAGCGCGACGAAGTCTTCCAGCCATTTGATGTCCATGCGTCTTCTCCTGCCCCGCCCCATGTCTGTCCGGGGCTGGATGCGTGTTGGCCAGCGGCTCATCGGCTGTGCCTTCTCGGCACAACGAGTGCGCATTTTGCACAAGACAGAAACACCTTGCAACTAATATCCCCGCATCCACTCCTGGAAAACCCTATGTCCGACATCCCTGTCCAGCTCAAGTCCATCCGCAGCCATTACCTGGGCGGCGTCGAAGTCGTGGCCGGCGGACTGCCGATGCAGCAGCAAAAGGTGGTTGGCAATGCGTCGCCCCGGCTCATCGACATGAACGGCGGCTACAGCGTCGGCCAGTTGTATGTCCAGGAGTACCGCCTCGCGCAGCCGACGCGGCCTTACCCCGTCCTGCTATGGCATGGCGGCGGCATGACCGGCGCGCAATGGGAAAGCACGCCGGATGGCCGCGACGGCTGGTTGTGGCGCCTGCTGCAGGCCGGCTACGACGTCTTCGTGTCCGACGCGCCGGAACGCGGCCGCGCCTCGTGGGCGATGTTTCCCGAGGTCTACGACTCGGCCCCCATCTTCCGATCCAAGGAAGAAGCGTGGCGGCTGTTCCGCATCGGCCCGGCCTCGGGCTATGCGCCGGCTGGCGAAACGCGCCAGGCGTATCCGGGACAGCAGTTTCCCGTCGAGGCGTTCGACACCTTTTCCAAACAGTTCGTCCCGCGCTGGCTGACGCACGGCGACATGGCGCTGGACGCCTATCGCGCGCTGCTCGACTTCGTGGGCCCTTGCATCCTGGTCGGCCATAGCCAGGGCGGCGGCTTTGTCACGCAGCTGGCGCAGGAATATGCCGCGACCGTGCGCGCCGTCGTGGCCGTCGAACCCACCGGCACCCCGGCCCAGGCCTCCTGTCAGTTGCCCCCGCAACTGCTGGTCTGGGGCGATCACTTCACCGCGGACGACACCTGGCAGCGCTATCGCGCCCAGACGGACGCCTATTGGAACGCCCTGCGCGCGGCCGGCCAACGCGCCGACGTGCTGGACCTGCCCGCTGCCGGCATCGCCGGCAACTCGCACTTCTGCATGCTGGATCGCAACAGCGACCACATTGCCGGATTGATCGTCGATTGGCTCGATCGCAGCCTCGACTAACCTTCTCGTGGAGATACAGATGACCCTGAAGAAAACCACCATCGCCCTGGCGCTCCTGACCGGCGCCACGCTGGCGGCCGGCGCTTCGGCCCAGCAGTCCGACTACCCGAGCAAGCCCATCCGCATGATCGTGCCGTTCGCCCCGGGCGGCACCGCCGACATCATCGGCCGCGTCTTCGCCGCGCAACTGGGCACCGAACTCGGCGTCACGGTGGTGGTCGAGAACAAGGCTGGCGCAGGCGGTTCGATCGGCACGCGCTACGTCGCCGACGCCGCACCCGACGGCTACACCATCCTGCTAGCCTCCTCCAGCACCCACGGCACGAACCCCGCCGTCTACAAGAACCTGACGTACGACGCATCGCAGGATTTCACGGCCATCACGCAACTGGTCACCGTGCCCGGCGTGCTGAGCGTCACCAAGGACTTCCCCGCCGCCGATCTGAACGCGCTGATCGCGCAATCGAAGGCCAACCCGGACAAGTACACGTACGCATCGTCCGGCGCGGGCGGCCTGGGTAACCTGGCGATGGAACTGATGAAGTCGATGACGGGTTCGCACCTGATGCACATCGCCTACCGCGGCGCGGGCCCCGCCTTCACCGACGTGATCAGCGGCCAGGTGTCGATGATCTGGGAACCGGTGCCGGCCTCGCTGCCCTACATCAAGAGCGGCCAGATCCGCCCGATCGCCATCGCCGCCGACGTGCGTTCGCCGGAACTGCCCGACACGCCGACCTTCAAGGAAGCCGGCCTGACGCGCTATGAAGCCAACGCGTGGAACGGCCTGCTGGCCCCGAAGAACCTGCCGGAAGCCGTGAAGACCAAGCTGCACGACGCCTCGGTCAAGGCGCTGAACACGCCGGAAGTGAAGGCCAAGATGGCCAGCCTGGGCGGCACCGTGGTGGCCGGTTCGTCGGACGCCTTCCAGCAAGTGATCGCCAGCGACGTGAAGAAGTGGAAGAACGTCGCCAACGACGCCAAGATCCAGCTCGACCAGTAATGCAAAAGGCCCCGGCGCGTCATGCGTCGGGGCCTTGCGTGGTACATGCAAGCCGGCCTTCGGGGCCGGCTTTTTATTGGCGCGTAACTTTGGCGGGCGGAATCAGGCGCCGATGAGCGCCGGCTCAGCGCCGCGGTTGTCCAGCGCGGGAGCTTCAGCGTCGATCACCCGGCCGGATTGCAGCTTGAACACCGCAACCGCGTCGCGCAGGCGCTGGGCCTGCGTTTCCAGCGATGCCGCCGAGGCCGCGGCCTCTTCGACCAGCGCCGCGTTCTGCTGCGTCACGCTGTCCATCTGCGACACGGCCTGGTTCACCTGCTCGATGCCCTGCGACTGCTCCTCGGACGCGCTGGAGATCTCGTTGATGATGTCCGCCACGCGGCGCACCGACGTCACTATCTCCTGCATGGTGGCGCCGGCGGCCTCCACCTGGTCCGAACCCACCGAGACCTTCTGCACGGAGTCGTCGATCAGACCCTTGATCTCCTTGGCGGCGGCGGCGCTGCGCTGCGCCAACGCGCGCACTTCGCTGGCCACCACGGCGAAACCCTTGCCCTGCTCGCCCGCGCGCGCGGCTTCGACCGCGGCGTTCAGCGCCAGGATGTTGGTCTGGAAGGCAATGCCATCGATCACGCCGACGATGTCGGAGATGCGGTGCGAGCTGTCGGCAATGCCGCGCATCGTGCCCACCACGTCGCCGACCGCCTGGCCGCCGCGCGTGGCGACTTCCGATGCCGCCATCGCCAGTTGCGCCGCGCTGCGCGAGCTGTCGGCGTTGTTCTTCACGGTGGAGGACAGTTCGTCCATGCTGGCGGCGGTTTCTTCCAGCGACGCGGCCTGCTGCTCGGTGCGCGAGGACAGGTCGATGTTGCCGGCGGCGATTTCGCGCGAGCCGGTGTGGATCTCTTCCACGCCCAGGCGGACGGCCGACACCGTGCGCGCCAGGCTGTCCTGCATGCGCTTGACGGCGCCGTACAGAACGCCGATCTCATTGTTGCCGCGCTGCTCGATGCGGTTGGTCAGGTCGCCGCTGGCGATGCGGTCGAACAGGCGCCCGGCTTCATGCAACGGACGGAAGACGGCGCGGCCGAAGACCACATACAGGCCCACGACCAGCGCGGCCACCACGACCAGCAGACAGATCAGGAAGACGATCGCGGTATTGATGCGCGCGGCGGAATCGCGCGCCACGCGCTGGCCGACTTCGTCGGCGAAGTCCACATATTGCTGGTTGGCCTGGGTGAACTTGGTGCCCAGCGGGCTGACCTTTTCCTGATTGATGCGGCCGGCCTCCTTGGCGTCGCCGGCGCGAATGGCGGCGATCATCGGGCCGATGGCCTCGCGCACGTAGACGTCGTAGGCGGCCAGCGCCGCCTCGAACAAAGGCTTGCCCTGCGGCGACGTTTCCGGCAGCTTGCGCGCGGCTTCGATCTGACCGGTGGCCTTGGTGACGTAGCTGTCCATGCGCTGCATGTTGCTGGCCGTGGTGTCCAGGCTCTTGCCTTCGAGCAGCGCGCTATGCGCCGCCAGCAGCACCACGCGGGCGCGCAGCAGGTCCGACGCCGCGTCGTCCAGCGAATTGGCGCGGACCAGGTTGGTGTCCAGCATCACCTCGATCGAGGTGCGGTTGGAGGTCAGTTGCTGGTAGACCGCGATGCCGGTCACCAGAAAGAGTGCAAAGAAGACGGCCAAGGCGGTCGTCAGGATTGCGCGGATACTTAAATTCTTGAACATTGAAAGCCACTCCGGGGGTTGCGTAACGCTTTCCCCTTAACGGCGCAATGCAATGAAAAGTTAAATATTTCACCGGGTTACATGCGTTGAGCGGACCGCGTGCCGGACTGCTTGTGCGCCTGTCGCCAGCGCCCCCCTTCGGCCTCGGGATCATCGCCGCCGCAGCAAGGCCGTCAACGCAAAACCGCCGCGGACGAGCCGCGGCGGTTTCGGTGGCTAAGATTTCGGGGCTTAGCCCGAAACGCTTACTTCAGCCAGGCGCGCGCGTTGCGGAAGATGCGCATCCACGGGCTGAACGCACCGCCCGAGTCCGCATTGCCCCACTTCTCGGGCGCCCACGACATCATGACGTTGCGGGTCACGCGTTCCGGGTGCGGCATCATCACCGTGAAGCGGCCGTCGGCCGTGGTGACCGAGGTCAGGCCGCCCGGGCTGCCGTTCGGGTTGAACGGATAGGCTTCGGTGGCTTGCCCATAGTTGTCGATGAAGCGCGCGCCGGCCAGCACGCGGCTGGCGTCGCCCTGCTGCGAGAAGTCGGCAAAGCCTTCGCCATGAGCCACGGCGACCGGCACGCGGGCGCCTTCCATGCCGGCAAAGAAGATCGATGGCGACTTGGCGATTTCCACCATCGACAGACGGGCTTCGTACTTTTCGGACTGGTTGCGCGTGAAGCGCGGCCAGTGCTCGGCGCCCGGGATCATGGGCGCCAGCGCGGCCATCATCTGGCAGCCGTTGCACACGCCCAGCGCGAAGGTGTCGGGACGCGCGAAGTACGCGGCGAATTGATCCGACAGCTTGCTGTTGAAGCGGATGGTGCGCGCCCAGCCTTCGCCTGCGCCCAGCACGTCGCCGTAGCTGAAGCCGCCGACGGCGACCAGGCCCTGCATCTGGGCCAGGTCCAGGCGACCGGACAGAAGGTCGGTCATGTGGACGTCGATGGCCTCGAAGCCCGAGGTATCGAAGGCCCAGGCCATTTCGACCTGGCTGTTGCAGCCCTGCTCGCGCAGGATGGCCACGCGCGGACGCTTGCCGGTATTGATGAACGGCGCGGCCACGTCCTCTTGCGGGTCGAAGGCCACGGTCGGGCTCATGCCCGGATCCTTGGTGTCGTTCCAGACGTCCAGTTCAGCCTGGGCGCACGCGGGATTGTCGCGGCGCGCCATGATGCGGTGCGAGACTTCGGACCATGCGCGGCCAAGATCGGCGCGCGGCTGGCCCCAGACCTTGCGGCCGTCGCGGTAGAACTCGACTTCGTCGGCGCCGTTCAGGCCGCCGATGACGTGCGAGTGGGCCGACAGGCCCGCGCCGCGCAGCACCTGCATGACGGCGTCGCGCTGCGAAGCCGGCACCTGGATGACGGCACCCGCTTCTTCCGAGAACAAGGCCTTGAGCGTCAGTTCGTCGCGCTGCACCGCGACCTGTTCCGGACGGATCTTGTAGTCGCCCCAATCGGCCGACTGCGGATCGAAGGTCAGCATGTCCAGGTTGACCGAGATGCCGGTACGGCCAGCGAAGGCCATTTCGACCAGCGTGGCGAACAGGCCGCCATCGGAACGGTCGTGATAGGACAGGATGGTGCCGGCTTCGGCCAGCGTGCGGATGGTGACGAAGAAGGCGCGCAGGTCTTGCGGCGCGTCGATGTCCGGCACGGTCTGGCCGACCTGGTTGTAGGTCTGCGCCAGGATCGAGCCGCCCATGCGGTGACGGCCGCGGCCCAAGTCGATCAGGATCAGGACGCTGTCGCCGGCGTCGGTGCGCAGTTGCGGCGTCAGGCTGGCGCGGACATCAGCAACGGGTGCGAACGCCGTGATGATCAGCGACACGGGCGCCACGACCTGGCGCTGCTCGCCGTCCTGTTCCCAGGAGGTCTTCATGGACAGGGAGTCCTTGCCGACCGGGATGGACAGGCCCGTGGCCTGGCACAGTTCGCTGACGGCGGACACGGTGTCATACAGCGCGGCGTCTTGCCCGGCCACGCCGCAGGCGGCCATCCAGTTGGCCGACAGCTTGATGTCTTCAAGGCGCGCGACGTCGGCCGCCGCCAGGTTGGTCAGGGCTTCGGCCACGGCCATGCGGCCCGAAGCCGGGGCGTCCAGCATGGCGATGGGGGTGCGTTCGCCCATCGACATGGCTTCGCCGCGGAAGCCTTCGTAGTCGGCCAGCGTGACGGCGCAGTCGGCGACAGGCACCTGCCACGGACCGACCATCTGGTCGCGGCTGGACAGACCGCCAACGGTGCGGTCGCCGATGGTGATGAGGAAGGACTTGTTGGCCACGGTGGGGTGGCGCAGCACGCGGTAGGCGGCTTCGGTCAGGTCGATGCCGGCCAGATCCAGCGGCTCGGACACGCCGGGCAGGCGGGTGACGTCGCGCGTCATGCGCGGCGGCTTGCCCAGGATGACGTCGATGGGCACGTCCACGGGGCGCACTTCGGCGTCGCCTTGCGGGCGGATCGTGTCCAGGCCGGGCAGGCCTTCGCCGTCCACCACGCGCAGCTGGCGCTCTTCGGTGGCCACGCCCACCACCGCGTACGGGCAGCGTTCGCGGCGGGCGATGGCGTCAAAGCGTTCGAGGTCTTGCGGCAGGATCGACAGGACGTAGCGTTCCTGCGATTCGTTGCTCCAGATTTCGGCGGGCGACAGGCCCGATTCTTCGAGAGGCACGCGCTTCAGGTCGAAGATGGCGCCGCGGCCGGCGTCGTTGACCAGTTCCGGGAATGCGTTGGACAGGCCGCCTGCGCCCACGTCGTGGATCGCGATGATGGGGTTGTTTTCGGCCTGCTGCCAGCAGCGGTCGATGACCTCTTGGGCGCGGCGTTCGATTTCGGGGTTGCCGCGCTGGACCGAGTCGAAGTCCAGTTCAGCCGAGTTGCTGCCCATGCTGATGCTGGAGGCGGCGCCGCCGCCCATGCCGATGCGGAAGCCCGGGCCGCCCAATTGGATCAGCAGCGCGCCGGGGGGAATCACATCCTTGTGCGTGAGGCCGGCGTCGATGCTGCCCAGGCCGCCCGCGATCATGATGGGCTTGTGATAGCCCCAGCGCGTGCCGCCAGCGGTCTGCTCGAACGAGCGGAAATAGCCCAGCAGGTTGGGACGGCCGAATTCGTTGTTGAACGCGGCGCCGCCGATGGGGCCGTCGATCATGATGGACAGCGGCGAAGCGATGCGATCGGGCAGACCGTGGTGGTCGGCTTCCCAGGGTTGCAGCGCGTCGTCAAAGCGCAGGTGCGACACGGTGAAGCCCGTGAGGCCCGCCTTGGGCTTGGAGCCGCGGCCGGTGGCGCCTTCGTCGCGGATTTCGCCGCCGTTGCCGGTGGACGCACCGGGGAACGGGGCGATGGCGGTCGGGTGGTTATGCGTTTCCACCTTCATGAGCGTGTGCACGGTGGTGTCGCGGCGGATGTACTTGGCGCTGTCGGCGCCCTGGCCTGCCAGGCCCGGCACGCCGGCCTGGAAGCGCTGCGCGGGGCCGCCTTCCATGATGGCGGCGTTGTCCGAATAAGCGACGACGGTGCCTTGCGGCTGCGCCTTGTGCGTGGCGCGGATCATGCCGAACAGCGTGTTGGGCTGCGACTGGCCGTCGATGACCCATTCGGCGTTGAAGATCTTGTGGCGGCAATGTTCGCTGTTGGCCTGCGCGAACATCATCAGCTCGACGTCGGTGGGATCGCGGCCCAGGTCGGTGAAGGACTTGGCCAGGTATTCGATCTCGTCGTCGGACAGGGCCAGGCCCAGCGTGGTGTTGGCTTCGACCAGCGCATCGGCGCCGCGCGTCTGGACGTCGACCGTGCGCATGGGCTTGCCGGCCAGCGGCTGGAACAGCGCCTGGCCGTCGAAGCTGGCGTCCACCACGGTTTCGGTCATGCGGTCGTGCAGGCAGTCGGCCGCGCGCGCCAGCATGGCTTCGTCGAGCGACTTGGCGCCGAGTAGGCCGCGTTCGGGCGTAATGACATAGCGCACGCCGCGTTCAATGCGATGCACCGACGACAGGCCGCAGTTGTGGGCGATGTCGGTGGCCTTGCTGGCCCAGGGGGAAATCGTGCCGAGGCGCGGGATGACCAGCAGCGAGACGCTCTTGGCGGGCGCGTCACCCGTGGCGGGCGTACCGTAGTCGAGCAGTTGCGACAGTTGCTGCTGCTGTTCGGCCGTCAGGGCGGCGTCGGTGCTGACGAAGTGCTCGTAGCGGGCGGATATGTCGGCCACCGGCAGGCCGGCTTCCTTCAATTGCGCCAGAAGGCGATCACGTCGAAAGGAGGACAGAACGGAGGAACCAGGCAGATGCTGAACTAGGGACACGATGCGGGCGCCGTATAAAGAGGGGTGCAAAGCAGGGATTTTACCCGTTTAAGGGGTTTTCCCGGAGCCGAAGTTCGCGGCGGGTTCCAGCGGTCCGATTTGGCCATTGTTACAAAAGAATTCCGCTCGCCGCGCACTGGCATGGTGCAAAGCAATATCGCCGGCGCCACGGGCCGGAAGGCGGCCCTTTTGCCCTCCCGGCGGCGTTCCCGCCCCGCCACGTTGATGCGGCGCAGCATGTTGCTTCGACCCCGCATTGCGGGAAAACACGAAGACCTGGCCCGGCAGCGCAACGGTAGGATGCAGCGACCCTTCCAACAAGAAAAGCGCCTTTCGGCGCCCGCTGGCCGCCGCCTCACATGTCCCGCTCCGAAGCCCCCGCCGAGCCCGTAGAACCGATCATCCCCGTAGAAGCAGATCCCGCCGTAAAGGTGCCGCTGGCCGTCGAGGACTGGCTGGCCGTGATCCTGCTGGCGACCCTGGCCATCATCACCTTCTTGAATGTGCTGGTGCGCTACTTCACCGATCAATCGTTCGCCTGGACGGAAGAGATTTCCGTGTTCCTCCTGATCGTGCTGACGATGGCCGGAGGCAGCGTCGCGTTCGTGCGCAATCATCACATCCGCATCGAGATCCTGGCGGACTCGGGCTCGCCGCGCCGCCAGCGCATCATGGCGCTGATCTCGAACGGCTGCGTGCTGGGATTCTTCGTGCTGCTGACCGTGCTGTCGGTCAAACTGGTTTACGACGAATACATCTACGAGGAAACCTCGCCGGCCATCGGCGTGCCGACCTGGTGGTATTCGATCTGGCTGCCGGTGATGGCCGCCGCGATTTCGCTGCGCACGCTCGGCACGCTGCGCCGCCTCGTGCGCGCGCCGGGCCAGGAAGCCCAGCGATGATCGCCGCCATTCTCTTTACCGTCTTCATCGTCCTGATGATCATCGGCGTGCCCGTCGGGGTCGCGCTGGGCATCGGCGGCACGGTGGCGATCGTGCTGACCAACCTGGACACGCCCTGGTACGGCCTCCTGACGGTGCCGCAAAACTTCTATGCCGGCCTGGCCAAGTACCCGTTGCTGGCGATTCCGATGTTCGTGCTGGTCGGCTCCATCTTCGACCGCTCGGGCGTGGCCAAGCGGCTGGTGGACTTTGCGATCGCCATTGTCGGACGCGGTCCGGGCATGCTGCCGCTGGTGTCGATTGCGGTGGCGATGTTTCTGGGCGGCATCTCGGGGTCTGGACCGGCCTGCGCCGCGGCCGTGGGCGCGGTGATGATCACCGCGATGTCGCGCGCCGGCTATCCGGGGTCGTTCTCGGCGTCCGTGGTGGCCGCCGGCGCCGCCACCGATATCCTGATCCCGCCATCCGTGGCCTTCATCATCTATTCCGTGCTGGTGCCGGGCGCATCGGTGCCCGCGCTGTTTGCGGCCGGCATGATCCCAGGCATCCTGGCTGGCTTTGCGCTGATCATTCCGGCCGTTTGGCTCAGCCGCAAGTTCAAGATGGGCGCGCTGGAAGCGCACCTGCCCCGCCCGCCGTTCTGGAAGAGCCTGCGCGAAGCGTCCTGGGGGCTGGCGGCCCCCGTGCTGATCCTGGGCGGCATGCGGATGGGCTGGTTCACGCCGACCGAGGCTGCCGTCGTCGCGGTGTTCTATGGTCTGTTCGTGGGCGGCTTCATTCACCGCACCATCAAGTTCCGCGATCTTTACACCATCCTGCGCGAAGCCGCCGAGCTGTCCGCCGTGATCATGCTGGTGGTGACGCTGGCCGGCATTTTCGCGTGGGCGCTGTCGACGCTGAGCGTGATCGACCCGATCACGCATGCCATTGTCAATTCCGGCCTCGGCGAATGGGGCGTGCTGGCGCTGCTGATCCTGCTGCTGATGACCGTGGGCATGTTCCTGGACGGCATCTCCATCTTTCTGATTTTTGTGCCGCTGCTCATGCCGATCGCCAATGCCTACGGCTGGGATCCGGTGTGGTTTGGCGTGATCCTGACCTTGAAGGTGGCGCTGGGCCAGTTCACCCCGCCGCTGGCCGTGAACCTGATGGTGTCGTGCCGCATCGCGCGCGTGCCGATGGAATCGACCGTGCGCTGGGTGGTGTGGCTGCTGGGCGCGATGTTCATGGTGCTGGTCGCGGTGCTGGTGTTTCCCGAACTGGCGCTGTGGCTGCCGCGCAAGCTGGGTTATTGAGGGAGGCTGGACGGGGCCGGCCCGGCAAGGGTTCCCGGCCATGGATGACAACAACAGAAAGACTCGCAGAGAGAGGAGACGCAACATGAAATTCCGCAACCTGATCGGCGCGGCGCTGTGCGCGGCAGCCGTGGTGGGCATGGCGCCCGTGCATGCGCAGAACTACAAGCCCGAGTACAAGCTCTCCATCGTCGTGGGCACCACGTTCCCGTGGGGCCAGGGCGCCGAGATCTGGTCGAACCTGGTGCGCGAGCGCACCGAAGGCCGCATCAACATCAAGGTCTACCCCGGCACCTCGCTGGTACAGGGCGACCAGACCCGCGAGTTCACGGCGATCCGCCAGGGCGTGATCGACATGGCCGTGGGCTCGACCATCAACTGGTCGCCGCAGGTCAAGCAGCTGAACCTGTTCTCGCTGCCCTTCCTGATGCCCGACTACGCCGCCATCGACGCGCTGGTGCAAGGCGACGTGGGCAAGGACATGTTCAAGCTCATCGAAAAGGCCGGCGTGGTGCCGCTGGCCTGGGGCGAAAACGGCTACCGCCAGGTCAGCAACTCCAAGCGTGAGATCAAGCGGCCCGAGGACATGAAGGGCATGAAGCTGCGCGTGGTCGGGTCGCCGCTGTACATCGACACGTTCACCGCACTGGGCGCCAATCCCACGCAGATGAGCTGGGCGGACGCGCAACCCGCGCTGGCCAGCGGCGCGGTCGACGGCCAGGAGAATCCGCTGTCGATCTACACGGGCTCCAAGCTCTACACCGTGGGTCAGAAGTACCTGACGTTGTGGAACTACGTGGCCGATCCGCTGATCTTCGTGGTCAACCGCGAAGTCTGGAATTCCTGGTCGGAAAAGGATCGCGACATCGTGCGTCAGGCCGCGCTGGACGCCGGCAAGCAGCAGATCGTGATCGCGCGCAAGGGCGTCACGCCCGAAGACCCGTCGCTGCTCAAGGAAATCGCCGGCCACGGCGTGACGGTGACGACGCTGTCGCAGGCCGATCACGACGCGTTCGTGAAGGCCACCAAGCCGGTCTATGAAAAGTGGAAGAAGCAGATCGGCGAGGACCTGGTCAACAAGGCCGAAAAGTCGATCGCAGAACGCAAGAAGTAACCCGCAAGAAGCAAACCGCGAAAGTTTCGCAGCAAGCCCCAGGGGAACCGGCGGCGCAAGCCGCCAACCGAGGCAGGGACGCTAGAATCCCGCCCACCAAACGGGCGCCGGCCACAACCGGCGCCCGTTATCTTTTGGGGCGTCTGACTTCCCTATTCCGGATAGCTGACTTCCAGAATATCCAGCTCATCGATGCCAGCCGGCGTGCGCAGCACCACCGTGTCGCCTTCCCGCGCCTTGATCAGCGCCCGCGCCACCGGCGAGATCCAGCTGATCTTGCCGGCCAGGGGCTCGGCCTCGTCCACGCCGACGATGGTGACGGTGTGTTCCTCGCCGGCCTTGTCCACGTAGACGACCGTGGCGCCAAAGAACGCCTGGTCGCGGTTGGGTTGGGCCTTGGGGTCCACGACTTCGGCAATATCCAGCCGCTTGGTCAGGAACCGCATGCGGCGGTCGATCTCGCGCAGGCGCTTCTTGCCGTAAAGGTAGTCGCCGTTTTCCGAGCGGTCGCCGTTGGACGCGGCCCACGACACCACCTGCACGACGGCCGGGCGTTCCACATTCATGAGCTGGGTCAGCTCGCCGCGCAGGCGCTCGTAACCCTCGGGCGTCATGTAGTTCTTGGTGCCGGCCGGCAACGCTTGGGCCTGCGGCAGATCGTCGTCGTCCTCATGGTCGGACTCTTTAACAAAGGCTTTATTCATGGCGGTTGCATCGCGATGGCGCGATCACTGTCGAAGCTTTCGGAATGAGCGGCGCGGGCCGCCCGCGTCAGAACCAGTCGTGCCAGACCGGCTTCAGGTCGGATGGCAGCGGCGGCAGTTGGCCCAGGTCCATCCGGCTTTCCTTGGGACTGTGGAAGTCCGAGCCGCGCGAGGCCAGAAAGCCATAGCGGCGCGCCACCTCGGCGTACTGGCGGGCTTCTTCCACGGTGTGGCTGCCCGTGTTGACCTCGATCCCCACGCCACCCAATTGCAGGAATTCGTCGAACAGCGCGGCAAACTGCAAGGGCGTGTACTTATAGCGGCCCGGGTGGGCGATGACGGCCTGGCCACCCGCGCCGCGGATCCAGCCCACGGCGTCGGCCAGCGTGGCCCATTGCATGGGCACATGGCCGGGGCAGTCGTCGCCCAGATGCTTGTTGAAGACGGTTTGCACGTCGGGGCAATAACCGGCTTGCACCAGGTATCGCGCAAAGTGCGTGCGGCTGATCAGTTCGGGGTTGCCGGCAAACGGCAGCGCGCCTTCGTAGGCGCCGGGCATGCCCATGTCTGCCAGGCGGTCGCCGATGCGCTTGGCGCGGGCCGCGCGTCCCGAGCGGGTCTTGCGCAGGCCTTCGACCAGCGCCGCGTTGGTGGGATCAAACCGCAGGCCGACGATATGCACGGTCAGGCCGGCCCACGTGACAGAGACTTCGACGCCGGTGGCAAAGCGCATGCCCAGCTCTTCTGCTGCAGCGGAAGCTTCGGCGATGCCGCCCACTTCGTCGTGATCCGTCAGTGCCCAGACATCGACGCCATTGGCGAACGCCCGCTGCGCCACGTCCCGGGGCGCGAGCGCGCCATCCGAAACGGTGGAATGGCAATGCAGGTCGATGTTCAGGGTGGGCGATTTCATCCGGCTATTGTAGAGAAGGCCCGGCGGCACGCCTAGCGCGGTGCCGTCCCCACATTGCCGCCCGGCCGTTCATGCCAGCAGGAATTCCGCCACCGGGTTCACCTGATCGTCCGCGATCAGCGTGGGCGCGTGCCCCACGCCCGGCACTTCAAGCGCCTGGGCCCGCGGATTGCGCTGGCGCATTTCTTCGACGGTGGCACGCGTCAGCAGGTCGGACAGTTCGCCGCGCACGATCAGGATCGGGCAGTCCAGCGCGTCATACGACCGCCACAGGATCTGCTCGCCCGCCGCCAGTTCTTCGGGCGTCTGGGCCGCCAGCGCCTGGGCGATGGCCAGGTCGTAGTGCTTGACCCACTTGCCGCCCTGCGCCGGGTACAGGTATTTGGCCAGCTCGGCCCATTGGTCGTCGGTATGCGGACCGAAGGTTTCCGAGTTGGCGCGCATCGTCGCCACGGCCTCTTCGAAGGTGGCGAATTCACCAGGCGCGCCCACGTACTGGCCGATGCGCGACAGGGCGCCGTTTTCCAGACGCGGGCCCACGTCGTTGAGCACCAGTTTGTCCAGGCGCAGCCCCTGGTCAGGCGGCAGCATGCCGGCATGCGGGCGCATTGCCAGCATGGCCTTGGCGAACGCGGCGGCGCCTGACAACGCCATGCCGATCAACCCGCCCATCGACGTGCCGACCCACGACAGGCTGGCCGGGCGCAGGCGCGCGATGAGCGTCACCATGTCGGACACGTACTGGGGCACGGTGTAGAACGCCGGATTGACCAGCCAATCCGACCGGCCGCGGCCGACCACGTCGGGGCAGACCACGCGGTACGTGCCCGCCAGCCGGCGCGCCAGCGCGTCGAAGTCGCGCCCGCTGCGGGTCAGACCGTGTACGCAGAGCAGCACGCGGTCATTGGCGGGATCGCCCCATTCCCAATAGGCCATGCGGTGCAGGCCCGCCGGGCTGGCGCACGTGACGAATTCCAAACGGGGTTCCAGGCTGGCATCCACTTCGATAGGCTCCACGATCGGCGCGCGCCGGCACGGCCGCGCCACTTTGGCCGCTATCTTATCGGTTATGCAACGCCGGTGCGGCCTGCTCTGGACTATCCCGGCGGTCGTGGCTACGATCCTTGCATTCTCCGAGCGCCCGTCCTTCGCCCGCTTTCCGCCCGGCCCGCCGCGCATTGCCGTTGGCTATGGGCCCGATGCAATCATTAAATTGGAGTTGCATACCTTTCAAGGCGCACAGTAAAAAGCTTCAGGCATTGCCAGATCAGTCATCCCAAAATTGATATGGAGTCCGTATGCAGCAAAGCAGTCCCATCACCCCGCTGACCGAGCAGCCTGCCGGTCAACCCAGCGTCGTTCCCCCTCCCCCCGCCCCTCCGAAAATCCTGCAGGACCTGATGGCGCGCGCCGACGTGCAGATCAACGGCACGCGGCCCTGGGACATGCAGGTGCATGACAAGCATATGTACGAGCGGGTGTTCGCCAGCTGGTCGTTGGGGCTGGGCGAGTCGTACATGGACGGCGAGTGGGACTGCGACCAATTGGACGAGCTCTTCACCCGCCTGCTGCGTGCCGACATGGGATCGGCGGCGCTGGGCGTGGCGCGCATCAAGCTGATTGCCGAGCACCTGCGCCACAAGCTGTTCAATCTTCAGTCCAAGCATCGGGCGTTTGAAGTCGGTGAGCAGCATTACGACGCCGGCAACGACGTGTTCGAGGCGATGCTGGACAGCCGGATGATCTACTCCTGCGCGTATTGGGAACACGCCCAGACGCTGGAGGAGGCACAGGTCGCCAAGCTGGACATGATCTGCCGCAAGCTGCAATTGAAGGAAGGCGAGACGCTCCTGGACATCGGCTGCGGCTGGGGCGGACTGGCCAAGTTCGCGGCGGAGCGCTACGGCGTCAAGGTCACGGGCGTGACCGTATCCAAGGAGCAACTGGCCCTGGCGCAGGAACGCGTCAAAGGCCTGCCCGTGGAGCTGCTGCTGCAGGACTACCGCGATCTGCAAGGCCGCTTCGACAAGGTGGTGTCGGTCGGGATGTTCGAGCACGTCGGGCCGAAGAATTACGACACGTACTTCACCAACGTGCAGCGGCTGATGGCGCCCGAAGGCATTTTCCTGCTGCACACCATCGGTATCGCGGCCACCAGCCAGAGCACCGATCCGTGGATCGACCGCTACGTGTTTCCCAACGGCAAGCTGCCGTCGGCGCGCGAAATCGCGACGGCCGTCGAAGGCCGGTTCATCGTCGAGGACTGGCACAACTTCGGGGCAGACTACGATCGCACGCTGATGGCATGGTGGGACCGCTTCGAGCAGGCCTGGCCCACGCTGGAGTCGCGCTACGGCACCCGCTTCTACCGGATGTGGAAGTACTACCTGATGTGCTGCGCGGGCTTTTTCCGGTCGCGCGAAGGGCAGCTTTGGCAGGTGATCCTGACGCATCCGCAGCGTCAGGAGACATACCGGTCGCTGCGTTAGACCCGCCGCATTCGCGCGTGTCCAGGCAAGCCGCCCCTGACCGGGCGGCTTGTTGTCATTGGCGGACGGCTATCGCGCCGCCCCCGCCTCTTCCCGGATCATGTCCGCCGCGCGCTCCGCAATCATGATCGTCGGCGAATTGGTGTTGCCCGAGGTGATGCGCGGCATGATCGACGCGTCGGCGATGCGCAGGCCTTGCAGCCCATGCACGCGCAGCCGCGCGTCCACCACCGCGCCGCTGTCGGCGTCCCGGCCCATCGCGCAGGTGCCCACCGGGTGGAAGATAGTGGTGCCGATCTTGCCCGCCGCCTGGCGCAATTCTTCTTCGGTCTGGAATGCCGGACCCGGCAGCCATTCGTCCGGCCGGTATCGCTGCAAGGCGGGCGCGGCGGCAATGCGGCGCACCAGGCGAATGGAGTCGGCAGCCACGCGCAGGTCGTCGTCGGTGCTCAGGTAGTTGGGGCGGATGAGGGGGGCTTCGCTGCCCTTATGCCCCGCCGGCCCTGTCGCGTGCACGCTGCCGCGCGACGTGGGGCGCAGGTTGCAGACGCTGGCGGTGAAGGCGTCGAAACCATGCAGGGGTTCGCCGAACGCCCCCAACGACAGCGGCTGCACGTGGAATTCGACGTTGGCGCGGTCCTGCCCGGGATCGGATTTGGCGAACAGGCCCAATTGCGACGGCGCCATGCTCATCGGACCGCTGCGGCTCACCAGATACTCCAGCCCGATGCCCGCCCTGCCCAGCCACGTGGACGCGATACGGTTCAGCGTCTTGACGCCGTTCACCTTGATGATGACGCGCAATTGCAGATGGTCCTGCAGGTTCTCGCCCACGCCGGGCAAGGCGTGGCGCAGCGTGATGCCGGCTTCGCGCAGGCGCGCGGGCTCGCCGATGCCGGAGACTTCCAGGAGGTGCGGCGAGTTCACCGCACCGGCCGCCAGCACCACTTCGCGCCGCGCGCGCAACGACGTCGCGCGGCCGTTCTGGTTGACGCGCACGCCGAGGCAGTGCTTTTCATCGAATTCAAGCTGTTCGGCCAGCGCGCCAGTCATCACATGCAGGTTCGGGCGCTTGCGCACCGGCCGCAGAAACGCCTTAGAAGTATTCCAGCGCCAGCCGCTGCGCTGGTTGACCTCGAAATAGCCGCTGCCGAAGTTGTCGCCGCGGTTGAAATCCTGCACGCGCGGGATGCCTTCCTGTTCGGCCGCCGAAGCGAAGGCTTCCAGGATGTCCCAGCGCAGGCGCTGCGACTCCACGCGCCATTCGCCGCCCGCGCCGTGGAATTCATCAGCGCCCCGGTGATAGTCCTCGCTGCGCTTGAAGACCGGCAACACCTGATCCCAGCTCCAGGCCGCGTCGCCAGACAGCGCGGCCCAGTCCTCGTAGTCCTGCTTCTGGCCACGCATGTAGATCATGCCGTTGATGGACGAACATCCGCCCAGCACGCGGCCACGCGGATAGATGAGCGAGCGCCCGCCCAGCCCCGGCTCTTCGGCCGTCCGGTACATCCAGTCCGTGCGCGGGTTGCCGATGCAGTGCAGGTAACCGACGGGGATATGAATCCAGTGATAGTTGTCGCGCCCGCCGGCTTCCAGCAGCAGCACCTGCACGGCAGGGTCGCGGCTCAGGCGGTTGGCCAGCACGCAGCCGGCCGACCCCGCGCCCACGATGATGTAGTCGTATGTCTCCATAAGCTCTTCTTATCAAGTTGCGGGTCCAAATCGAACGCCGCCACGGTGAGCCGCCCCGGCTACGACGTTGGACGCGCGCCGGGAATCTGGCAAGACTCTGGCGCAGGACGGGGCGGCTGTCCAATGAAATGTTGAAAAGGGGATTATTAGCGTCTCTAATAATGCTCGGCAGTTTCCACGCTTGGTCGGGTGTGGGTGGGGGTCAGACACCCCTGATTTTGTAGGACTGAATGAGGTGTCTGACACCCTCCAACGCGATTTCCGGGAGCATCCATGGACCTGAAGCACATCCGCACGTTTGCCGCCGTCGCGCGCGAAGGTAATTTGACGCGCGCGGCCGAGCATCTGCATTTGACACAGCCTGCGCTCAGCCTGCAGCTCAAAAATTTTCAGGAGTCGCTGGACCTGACGCTGTTTGCGCGGACGGCGCAAGGGTTGGCGCCTAACGCGGATGGGCGGGCGTTGTTGCCTTCGGCGCAAAGGGTGCTGGACGCGCTGGATGACTTTCAGCGCGCCATCGGCGCGTTGCGCGATACGGTGCAGGGCGAATTGCGCATCGGGACGATCCTGGACCCGGAATTCCTGCGGCTGGGCGCCACGCTGCAGTATCTGGTCGAGCATTACCCGAAGATCCGCCCCACCCTGCGGCACGGCATGTCGGGATCGGTGGGCCGGCAAGTGCGCGCCGGAGAATTGGACGTGGGGTTCTTTCTGGGGCCACACGCCGGGGACGGCAGCCAGCCCTCCGGTCTGCACGCCCAACCGCTGGCTTCCTTTTCCTATTACGTCGTCGCCCCGAAAAGCTGGAGCGCGCAGGTCGCGGGACGGGGCTGGGCGGAAATCGCGGCGCTGCCGTGGATCTGGACCCCGCCGGATTCGGTCCACCACCGCCTGCTGTCCGACAAGTTCGACGCCCTGGGCATTACGCCGCACGCGGTGGCCGAGGTCGATCAGGAGGCTTCGATGCTGGATCTGGTGCGCTCGGGCGTGGGCCTGTCCCTCGCGCGAGACGCCATCGCGCTGCGCGAATCGCAATCCAGCGGCCTGCAACTCGTGAAAGGCCTGTCGATCCAGGCAGAGCTGTCCTTCATCACCCAGGCGGCGCGGCGCGACGATCCGCTCGTCGCGGCCGCCTTTGCCGCGGTGCAGGCGGCATTCGCCTGATTCGGCTGTCGGCCGCCGCACGTCCCGACGGCCATTCATGCTGCGCTGCGCCAAACGGGTGCAGGGCGCACACGGATATGCACCGATACGAAGCACGCGCGCGGATCCGCGCGGATGGGCCGCTGAACCTCATCGCGCCTTCGCACCGCCCTCCTTCCCTATGAATCGCAAGGGAATCTCCCCCGACACATCGCGCCTCGACATACCTGGCATGGACTTTGCTTAATTGCCTATGTGCGGGTGCAAACCCGGCAAGACAACGTGAGCAGTACCGGCAATGGCGCCCCGACCGAAAGGTCCAGGGCGCCGTTTGTCTTTTGAAACCGAAAATCCAAGCCTGGGGAAATCCCATGAATGCAGCGGCCACCTCCGATTCCTTGCAGACGCTGATTGTCATCGGCAACGGCATGGTGGGCCATCATTGCGTCGAGCAATTGATCGCCCGCGGCGCCCTCGAGCGCTATCGCATCACCATCTTTGGCGAAGAAACCCGCCGCGCCTATGACCGCGTCCATCTGTCCGAGTACCTGAACGGACGCGACGCCGAGTCGATGGCGCTGGGCGAGGCCTCGCTGTATGAGCAGGACGGCGTGACGCTGCGCCTGGGCGAGCCCGTGCTGGACATCGACAGCCACGTGCGGGAAGTCATCACCGCCAATGGCCGCTTCGCCTACGACAAGCTGGTGCTGGCGACGGGCTCCTATCCCTTCGTGCCGCCCATCGCGGGCGCCGAGGGCAATTCGCGCCTGGTGTATCGCAGCATCGACGACCTGGACCTGATCCGCGAAGCCGCCAGCGGCGCGCGGCGCGGCGTGGTTGTCGGCGGCGGGCTCTTGGGGCTGGAAGCGGCCAACGCGCTCAAGTCGCTGAACCTGGAAGCGCACGTGGTCGAATTCGCGCCGCGCCTGATGCCGGTGCAATTGGACGAGGCCGGCGGCGCGGCGCTGAAGGCGCGCATCGAGGCGCTGGGCGTGGGCGTGCACCTGTCGCGCGCCACGCAGGACATCAAGCCGGGCACGCAATACCGCTACCGCATGCGCTTTGCCGAAGGCGCCCCGCTGGAAACCGACCTGATCGTGTTCTCGGCCGGCATCCGTCCGCAGGTGTTCCTGGCGCGCAAGGCCGGGCTGGCGCTGGCCGAGCGCGGCGGCGTCGCCATCGACGACCGCTGCCGCAGCAGCGACGAACACATCTACGCCATCGGCGAATGCGCGTCGTGGAACGGCACGGTATTCGGTCTGGTTGCCCCCGGCTACCAGATGGCCCGCATTGTCGCGGCCGAGCTGTGCGGCGCGCCGGAACAGGCCTTTTCGGGGGCCGACATGTCCACGAAGCTCAAGCTGTTGGGCGTGGACGTGGGGTCGATTGGCGACGCGCACGGCGCCACGCCCGGCTCGCGCAGCTACCGTTTCATCGATGAGGCCGGCTCCAGCTACCGCCGCCTGGTGATCTCCGAGGACGGCAAGCGTGTCCTGGGCGCGGTGCTGGTGGGCGACAACAGCTACTACGACACGCTGCTGCAATACGCGCAGAACGGCATCGCACCGCCCGCCGATCCGTCCAGCCTGATCCTGCCGCAAGGCCAGGCCGCGCCGCTGCTGGGCGTGGACGCCCTGCCCGCCACCGCCACGATCTGCTCCTGCCACAACGTCAGCAAGGGCGCCGTCTGCGACGCCATCGACGGCGGCTGTACGGACCTGGCGGGCGTCAAGGCCTGCACCAAGGCGGCCTCGGGCTGCGGCGGCTGCGCGGGCCTGCTCAAGCAGGTGGTCGAACACGAACTGGCCAGCCGCGGTGTCGTGGTGGACAAGAGCCTGTGCGAGCACTTTGCCTACACCCGCCAGGAGCTGTACGCGATCGTGCGCGTGAGCGGCGCCGAGACCTTCGAAGAAATCCTGGCCAGCCACGGCCGTGGTCACGTCGGCTGCGAGATCTGCAAGCCCGCCATCGGCTCGATCCTGGCGTCCTGCTGGAACCGGCCCATCCAGGACCCGCACCTGGTGCCGCTGCAGGACACCAACGACACCTTCATGGCCAACATGCAGAAGAACGGCACCTATTCGGTGGTGCCGCGCATGCCGGCCGGCGAAGTCACGCCGGACGGCCTGATCGCCGTCGGCATGGTCGCCAAGAAATACAACCTGTACGTCAAGGTGACGGGCGGCCAGCGCATCGACCTGTTCGGCGCGCAACTGCACGAGCTGCCCGGCATCTGGTCGGAACTCATCGCCGCCGGCTTCGAGACGGGCCACGCCTACGGCAAGTCCACCCGCACCGTGAAGTCCTGCGTCGGCAGCACCTGGTGCCGCTTCGGTGTGCAGGACAGCGTGAAGATGGCGCTGGACATCGAGCACCGCTACAAAGGCCTGCGCGCCCCGCACAAGCTGAAGTTCGCCGTGTCCGGCTGCACCCGCGAATGCGCCGAAGCGCAAAGCAAGGACATCGGCGTCATCGCCACCGAGAACGGCTGGAACCTGTACGTGTGCGGCAACGGCGGCATGCGTCCGCGCCACGCCGAGCTCTTTGCCACCGACCTGGACGACGCCACCCTCATCCGTTACATCGACCGCGTGCTGATGTTCTACATCCGCACGGCCGACAAGCTGCAGCGCACGTCGGTGTGGCGCGAGTCGCTGGAAGGCGGCCTGGACTACTTGAAGGCGGTCGTGATCGACGACAGCCTGGGCCTGGGCGCCGAGCTTGAAGCGCAGATGCAACTGGTGGTGGACCGCTACGAATGCGAATGGGCCAACGCCCTCAGCGACCCCGAAAAGCTCAAGCGCTTTCGCACCTTCGTCAACGACAGCCAGGGCGACCCCGACATCCAGTTCGTTCAGGAACGTGGCCAGCCCCGTCCGGCCCCGGCGCGCGCCGTCCAGCGCGTCATCCCGATTGCCGAGGAGATCGTCTGATGGCCGCGCTGCCCAACATCCACCCCGCCTGGCGCCACGCGTGCAACCGCCAGGACCTCGTCGCCAACTCCGGCGTCGTCGCCCTGGTCGACGGCGCGCAGGTCGCGCTGTTCTACCTGCCCGACGCCGAGGGCCAGACCTTGTACGCCGTGTCGAACCGCGACCCGAAGTCCGGCGCCAACGTCATCGGCCGTGGAATCGTGGGCCAGCTGGCCGGCGACCTGGTGGTGGCGTCTCCGCTCTACAAGCAGCACTTCCGGCTGGCGGACGGCAGCTGCGTGCAATTTCCCGAGCAGCGCCTGCAGACCTGGCAGGTGCGCTTGAACGGCGACGCGGTCGAAATCGCCTGACGACCGCCGCAAACGTATTCATCACATCAGCACAGCAACAGGAAACATCATGTCCTACCTCGCTCCCTCCGAGTTCGTCACCAAGATGGTGGATGCCGGCGAATCGAAGCTCTACATGGCAACCCGCGACGTCCTGATCCGCGCCTTCATGGCCGGCGCCATCCTCGCGATTGCCGCGGTCTTCGCCGTCACCGTCACGGTGCAGACCGGCTCGCCCATCTTGGGCGCCGCGCTCTTTCCCGTCGGGTTCTGCATCCTGTACCTGATGGGATTCGACCTTCTGACGGGCGTATTCGTACTGACCCCGCTGGCGCTCTTTGACAAGCGGCCCGGCGTCACGATGGGCGGCATCCTCAAGCACTGGGGCAAGGTCTTCGTGGGCAACTTCCTGGGCGCGCTGACCGTCGCCGTGCTGATGGCCATCGTCTTCACGTACGGCTTTTCGGTGCCGCCCAACAAGGTCGGCCAGGTCATCTCGCACATCGGCGAAGACCGCACGCTGGGCTACAAGGAATACGGTGCAGGCGGCATGCTGACCATCTTCATCCGCGGCGTGCTGTGCAACTGGATGGTGTCGCTGGGCGTCGTGGGCGCCATGATCTCGACCACCGTCAGCGGCAAGGTCATCGCCATGTGGATGCCCGTCATGCTGTTCTTCGCGATGGGCTTCGAGCACTCCATCGTCAACATGTTCCTGTTCCCGTCGGCCATGATCATGGGCGGCAACTTCTCGATCATGGACTACATGATCTGGAACGAAATCCCGGTGGTGCTGGGCAACCTGATCGGCGGCATCTCGCTGACGGGCCTGACGCTCTACACCACGCACATGAAGACCGCGCCCAAGCGCCGCTTCAACTGATCGCGTCAGCATGGACGGCTACTCTCCCGGCGCGCCCGCCGCCTCGCTGAAAGTGGCGGTGGGCCAGCACACCGATCCCGGCGTCAAGTCCGTCAACCAGGACTTCCACGGGCTGTGCGTGCCGGGCGAGCCGCTGCTGGGCGCCAAGGGCATCGCCATCGCGCTGGCCGACGGCATCAGCAGCAGCAACGTCAGTCACATCGCCAGCGAGACGGCGGTGGCCAGCTTTCTGGAAGACTATTACTGCACGCCCGAGACCTGGTCGGTGAAGAAGTCGGCCCAGAAGGTGCTCAGCGCGGCCAACGCCTGGTTGCATTCGCAAAGCCGCCAGCGCCATGGGCAGGACCAGGACAGCGGCTACGTCTGCACGCTGACCGTGATGGTGCTCAAGGGCGCCACCGCGCACATCCTGCATATCGGCGACGCGCGCATCTATCGCCTGCGGGATGGCGCGATCGAGCAACTGACAGAGGACCATCGCGTCTGGGTCGCGCACGACAAAAGTTACCTGGGCCGCGCGCTGGGCCTGGCGCCGCATCTGGAAATCGACTATCACACCCAGGCCGTGGAACCCGGCGACGTGTTCCTGCTGGCGACCGATGGCGTGTACGAGCATGTCGGCGACGACGATCTGCGCGAGGCCGTGGCCGCCAACGCCAGCGATCTGGACGCCGCCGCGCGCGCATTGGTCGCGCTGGCGCTTGCCCGCGGCAGCGACGACAACCTGACCATGCAAATCGTGCGCGTCGACGCCCTGCCCGCGCGCCAGGCCGCTGAGATGGCGCAGTATTCCGGCAGCCTGCCCTGTCCGCCGTTGCTGGACGTGGGTCAGACGTTCGAAGGCTTTCGCATCACGGACGAGCTGCGCGCCAGCAGCCGCAGCCACGTTTACGTGGCCGAAGACCTCGACAGCGGCGACACCGTCGTCATCAAGATCCCCTCCTTGGACCTGCGGCACGACCCCGCCTATCTGGAACGCCTTTTGACCGAGGAATGGCTGGCACGCCGCATCGACAGCCGCCACGTCGTGCGCGCCTGGCCGCGCACGCGGCAGCGCCGCTCGCTCTACACCGTCAGCGAATACATCGAAGGCCGCACGCTGACGCAATGGATGGCGGCCAATCCGCGTCCGGCGCTGGAACCGGCAATCGCCATCATCGAGCAGATCGCACGCGGCCTGCAGGCGTTTCACCGTCTGGAGATCGTGCATCAGGATCTGCGGCCGGACAACATTCTGATCACGCCCGACGGCACGGCAAAGATCATCGATCTGGGCTCGGCCCGGACGGCCGGCATCCAGGAACTGGGCGCCGATGGCGACGACGCCATGCCGGTGCTGGGCACCGCCCAATATGCGGCGCCCGAGTACTTCCTGGGCGAAGCCGGCACGACGCGGTCCGACATCTATTCGCTGGCCGCGATCCTGTACCAGATGCTGTCCGGCCGCCTGCCCTACGGCGCCGAGGTGGCGCGCTCGCGCAGCCGCGCCGCGCAACTACGGCTGACCTACGTGTCGGTGCTGGACCGGGAACGCGAAATCCCGGCGTGGATCGACAGCGTGCTCAGCCGGGCCCTGCATCCCGACCCGCAGCACCGCACGCCCGAGCTGTCCGAATTCACGCACGCGCTGCGCAATCCGCCCGACGTGCGCGGCGGCGAACGCCTGCCCCTCTTGGAACGCAATCCGGTGGCTTTCTGGAAAGGCCTGAGCCTGATCCTGGCCATCGTGATCGTGGTCCAGGCCCTGACCTCCTGAAACGAGACGACCATGCCCGCCACGAATCCCACCGTGTCCCTGATCGGCGCCGGCCCCGGCGATCCCGAGCTGCTGACCTTGAAAGCCGTCAAGGCGCTTGCCCGGGCCGACGTGGTCCTGGTCGACGACCTGGTCAACCCCGAGATTCTGCAGCACTGCCCCAACGCCCGCATCGTGCGCGTGGGCAAGCGCGGGGGCTGCCGCTCCACGCCGCAGGACTTCATCCAGCGCCTGATGCTGCGCTACGCCCGCCAGGGCCTGCGCGTGGCACGGCTCAAGGGCGGCGATCCCTGCATCTTCGGCCGCGGCGGCGAGGAAGCGCAGTGGCTTAGCGACCACGGCGTAGCCTGCGAAATCGTAAACGGCATCACCGCCGGGCTGGCCGCGGCAACGTCGGCCGGGATCCCGCTGACGCAGCGTGGCATGGCCCAGGGCGTTACACTCATCACCGCGCATTCGCAGGACGGCGCAACGCCCGACTGGTCCGGCTTGGCGCGCAGCGGCACGACGCTGGTGGTCTACATGGGCGTGGCAAAGGTGCTCGACATGACCGCCCAGTTGCTGGCCGCCGGCATGGCGCCGGACACGCCGGTAGCGATGATCGAGCGCGCGTCGCTTCCCGGCCAGCGGGTCTGTCCGTCGACGCTGGCCAGCATGGCGTCCGATGCCCAGACCTTCCGGTTGCGCAGCCCTGCCGTGCTGGTCATCGGCGAAGTCGCCGCCTGCCGGATGTTCGGCGTGCTGGACGACGCGGGCGGCGTGCTTGCGCCGCAACGCCGGACGGCCTGATTTCCGCGAACACGCGCCTCACCCCGCACAGAGATACCGATGGCCGAACGCCACATGCCGCCGCCGCTGCGCTTCCTGCTCGCCGCCCGCCGTAGCGAGCTTCAGGGACTGGAAGTCCTGGCCGCCACCTGCGACCTGGTGCTGCGCATCAGCGCGTTGGTGCACGCGCTGCAAAAGGAGCGCGGCTACTCCAACCTGACCCTGTGCAGCGCCGCGGACCGGCTGCAGCCGGTGCTGGCCGGCCTGTCGAGCGACGCGCAGGCCGTGGAAGCCGGCGTACGCACATTTCTTGATGGACTGGAATCCGACCCCGCGGCCGGCAGTGGCCGGGCACGCCTGCTCAATTGCATCGCCTACGCCCTCTTCCGGCTGGACGAGCTGCCGGCCTTGCGCCGCGAGGTCCGCGACCGGCGCGTGGCGGTGGAAGACGCCGATACCCGATTCACCCAGGTGATCGGCAGCCTGCTTGCAGTGGTCTTCGAAGCCGCCGACTCTTCACTCGATCCGGATGTGACGCGCCTGTTGGTGGCGCTGCTGAATTTCATGCAAGGCAAGGAACTGAGCGGCCAGGAGCGCGCCTGCGGCGTCATGGGCTTTACAGCCGGCTGGTTCGACGACGCCCGCAAGGCGCGCATGCTGGGCCTCGCGGCCAACCAGGCCCGCAGCTTCGGCGTCTACTCGCAGTATGTGCAGGGCGCGCCACTGCAGGCGTGGGACCAGATCCAGCAGCAGGCGCAACCCGTGCAACGCATGCGCGACATGGCGCAGCACACGTCGGACGCGCAGCGCGTCGACAGCGGCCTGGCCGAGCTGTGGTTCGACCTGTGTACGGCGCGCATCGACGCCATGCGCAACGTTGAAACCCAATTGGCGCAGGAACTGGCGCAGCAGTGCGCCCGGCGCATCGCCGACACCCGCCAGGAACTGGACGACCGCCGCCTCCTGCTCAGCCGCTACACCGATCATGCCAGCGGCCGCGTCCCCAGCATGGTGTTCAGCGTGCAGAGCCGCATCCTGGACGTGCCGCCCGAGGACGGCGTGGGCGGCGAGCTGGAACGGTCGATTCTGGACATGATGCGCGAGCAGACGATGCGCATGCAGCAGGCCGACGATGCGCTGACCAGCGTGCGTGGCGCGCTCGACGACAGGAAACGCATCGACCGCGCCAAGCTGCTGTTGATCAGCCGCTACGGCCTGACCGAGCAGGCGGCGCACGAACGCCTGCAACGCGCGGCGATGGACGGCGGCCTGTCGCTGGCAGACGTGGCGCGGCAGATCATCGCGCAGCTGGGCGGCAACTGAACCCTGCCCCTAGCGGAACACGCGCTGGACCAGGCTGACGACGGCCGCCACCAGCGCCACGCCCGCCACGATTCGGAAATGATCCAGGCTGGCCAGCAGCACCGACTGCTGGTCCAGCAGTTGCGCGATCTGCGCCGTGGCAAGCTGCTGCGCCTGTGCCGGCCCCGCCGCCGCGGTGAAATAGGCGGTCAGCTGCGCCATCGCCGCCTCGAACTGCGCGTTGCCGGTCGCAATGCTTTCCCGCAGCACCGTGTAGTGCCGCGACGTGAACCACTGCTGGCCGATGGTGGCCAGCATGATCCCCAGCGCCTGGCCGACCTGCGCCAGCATGTTCTTGACCTGCTGCGCATGAGCGAACACTGCCGGGTCGCCCGTCAGGCCCGTAAAGGTCTGCATCGCGGTCGTGGGCATGAGGGTCATGATGAACATGCCGTAGCAGGCCAGCGCGGGAAACACGTCGGTCCACATGTTGGCCGTGGGCGTCAGGCGTGACATCCACACCCCGAACGCCGCCAGCGCCAGGAAGCCGGTCACGAAGAACTTGCGCGGCGAGGGCCAGCGCGGCAGCAATTGCGACATCACGGCCCAGGTCAGCACGCCCGCCCCCAATCCCAGCGCAAAGAATTTGCCCGCGGTGACCCAGGCCTGCCCCAGCGCACGCTGCAGCATCACCGGCACCAGGTAGCCATTGGCGCCGAGCATCACATAGCAGACCGTGAAGAGCGCCAGTCCGCAGAGGAACCGTGCTTCGTTCATGCCGCCCAGCCGGAGCAGCGGCGCGCCGTTGCGCGTTTCCGACCACACGAAGTAACCCAGCGCGGCTACCCCCGCCGCCGCCGACAGCGCCAGGAGACTGCCGTGGCTGAAGAAGTCGTAATAGGCGCGCTGCAACGCATGCAGCACCAGGAAGCTGCCCGCGCCCAGCGCGGCGATCGGCAGCAGGCGCACGTTGCCGGCCAGGACCGATCCCGCCTCGCGTCCCGGCATGGCCAGCAAGACAGGCGCCATCGCCAGCACCGACAACGCCGCGATCAGCCAGAACATCAACGGCCAGCCATCGTGCTCGACCGCCATCGCGGCCAGCCAGGGCGCCAGCGCGGTCCCCAGGCACAGACCGGTCGCCAAGGCCTTGATGCCCAGGAAGCGCGCGGGGCTGGGGGGAATCAGGTTGACGGTCAGCCGGGACGAGGTAAGCATCGCTGCGCAGCCCAGCGCCATCAACACGCGCCCCAACAGGAATTGCGCCGGGTCCTGCGCCAGCGCGCAGACCGCCGCGCCCATGCCGGCGGCGGCCAGCGAGGCCAGCAGGTAGGCGCGCAAGCCCAGCCGATGCGTAAGCCAGCCCTGCAACGCGATCATCATGACCGCCACGCAGGCGTAGATGAGCGCGATGTGGGTGTATTCCTCGGGGCTGGCGCCGATTTCTCCCATGATGGGCGCTGCGCCAAAGGTGGCCATGCCGTTCTGCAGGAAGTCGATGAACGTCAGCGCGCCGATGACGAGGAGCAGCGGGACGGAAGGCTTGGGTTGGGACATGGTTCACAGCCCAGGCTGTATATGCCTAGGCAGATAAATGGGTAAAAAAAAGCGCCCGGCAAATTACGCCGGCCGCGCGTTGATCAGGATCCGGGACAGCAGCTTGTGCAACACTTGCGCCTCTGCCTCGGAAAAGCCGTCCAGCAGCCGGCGAAACGCCACTTCGGTGGCTTGGCGCGCTTGCGGAAAAGCCGCCTTGCCCTGTTCGGTGAGCTCGATCAGCGAACTGCGGCGGTCGGCTTCGTTTTCGACCCGGCGAATGAAGCCCTTGGCCACGATCCGATCCAGCAGTCGGGTCATGGCGCCCGAGTCATAGGAAAGCACCCGGCAGAAGTCGCTGAGCGTGCGGCCCCACCCCTTGACGATGCAATTGAGCACGACGTATTGCTGCACGGTGATCTGCAACGGGGCCAGATCGCGGTCCAGTGCGTCCAGAATGCCGTTGCGCACCGACGTCACCAGGAATCCCAGTTCACCGGTGCACAGTTCGTCCAGCACAGAAGGAGTTGCGTTGCTCATGATGGGCCCGGCGCGCCGCCGTCGAAATCAATGACGGGATATTAGCTGCCTAGGCAGCTACCTAGCAAGCGAAATCTGGCGATGCGTGGCGAATGCTGCACTATCCGATTCCGATCCGCCGCGCTCCTTCGCGGAACAGCGCCTGCGTGTCGGGCTCCAGCCGGAATGACGCCAGGAAGTCGTCGACCCGGTAGGTCGCCTGCGCCTTGCGGATGGCGGGCAGAAACCCCAGCGCCTCGTCAGTTCGGCCGGCCAGCGACAGGCAGCAGGCGGCAATCGCCAGGATGTGCACGTGCGCGTTGGGGCGCGCGGCGGCCTTGATCGCCCATCCGGCCGCCTCCTCGATCCGGCCCAGCCGCACCAGCGCCAGTGCGCGCACGGCCAGCATGCCGAACAGCAGCGGATCGAAAGGGCTCAAGTGGCGCGAGTGATCGGATGCGCCGATGGCGGCTTGCGCATCGCCCATCTGGCAGTCGACAAAGCCCAGCGTGTAATGGCCCAGCGCGAAGTTCGGGCTGAGGTCCACGGCGATCCGCAGTTCACTGACCGACTGATCCTGGCTGCCGCGCAGCCACAGCGCCCGCCCCATCGCCCAATGCGCCGCCGGATCGCGGTCATCGGCGATCAGGCTCTGGCCGGCGGTTTCGAACGCCCGATCGATGGCATCGCCCTGCTCGTCCCAACGCTGGAACGCGGTCTGCCAATGCGTGAACGACAAGCCCGCATAGGCCCGCGAAAATGTCGGATCCAGCCGCACCGCCATCTCGAAGAAATGCCGGGCCTGCTCATTGTCGGTACGGTTGAACCGGTACATATGCCACAGGCCGCGGTGATGCGCCTGCCACGCGTCCAGCGAATTGGGCGGCGTCAGGATCGCGCGGTTGCGCTCCGCCGCCTCGATCTCGATGTCGACAGACGCCACGATCCGGTTGCCGATCTCGTCCAGCGCCAGCAAGGCGTCATCGAACGGGTGATCCAGGACATCGGCCCAGACGATCCGCGCCGTGCGTGAATCGACCAGTTGCACGTCCACGGCAAGTCGCTGACCGTGGCGCCGCAGCGAGCCGCTGACGACATAATCCACGTTGAGCGTGCGGCCCGCTTCCTCCGGTCCGACGCTGCGCTGATCCAGCGCAAACACGGTGCCCTGCGCAATGACGAACAGGCTGCGCAGCTTTGCCAGCCGCGCGATAACGTCAAAGGCCAGGCCGTCCGCCAATCCGCCCCGTACACCGGCCTGCGCGGACCGGTCCACGAACGGCATGACCGCGATGGATGCCCGTCCGCGCCGGTCCGGCGGGAGCTCGGAAAGGCGGGAAAGCAGATCCGCTTCAGGCGGCGGCTGGAACGGCGGGTCGGCCGTGATCAGCGCGCCTGTCTCGGCCGTGATCGTCGCCCCCGCCTCTCCAGGCCGCGGCGCCACCGCAAAAGCCGGATCCAGCGCTTGACCCAAGCCCTGCCCCGACGTCTGCACGCCGCCCGCCCGCCGGGCGCGCACGTCACGCCACGCCTCGCGCAGCAGCCGCCCATCCAGCCCCTCGGCCTCAAACGCGCGCACGGCCGCAGCCAGATGTTCCTCGCCCTCGCGCCACTGCCCGCGCAGGCCCAGCGCGTCCAGCATCAGTTCATGCGCCTGCGCATCGAACGGCGCCAATTGCAGCCACTTGTCCAGGCAGGCGAAGCGTTCTTCCGCGCCCGCCGGCAGGCTTGCGGCCTGGTGCGCCAGCACGGCCGCATGGCAGGCCCGCAGGCGCCGCCGCTGCGCGGTCTGCCAACTATGGAAGAACGGACTGCGGCCGATCTCAAGCCCTTCCAGGAAATCGCCCTGGAACAGCGCCAACAGGGCGCGCAGCCTGTCGGGCCCCGCCTTGTCGATGCCGTCCTGCATCGCCGCGCCGATGTCCAGGACATCCACGCGGCAATCGGACAGGTCGAGGCGCACCGCGTCCTGCACCGTCTCGACCCGGCGGCGGCCCGGCTCATCCAGCAGGCCGCGCGCCTTGCTCAGGCACCAGCGCAGCTCGCCGCGCGGATCGTTCGGAATATCCCACAGCAATTCGCACAGGTGCGCCCGCATCACGGCGTTCGGGGCCAGCGCCAGGTAGGCGATCAGCGCCCGCAGCTTGCGCGACGGCGGCAACGCCAGCGGCGCGCCCCCGCGGCTGATCGCCAGCGGTCCCAGCATGCGCACGTGGATGCCCGCGCCGGTCGAATCCACGGCAGATTCCACGCCCGCTACCACGCTCGCCTCCACGCCTGGTTTTTATCGTTGTTTCCGGGGCGCACGGCACGCGAATTCCTTCTAGGCGCTGGTTGCACTACCCCGGCGCGCTGGCAATGGATGCTGTCGCGCACCCCACGCAATAACGGAGAGTCACCATGTCCATTTCCTCCCTTGCCACCAGTGACGTGCGCGAAACCGCACAGCCCGACCTGGCCGCCTTGAAGACCCGCCAGCAGGGCACCTGGTCCTCCGGGGACTACGCCGTCGTCGGCACCACGCTGCAGATCGTAGGAGAACAGCTTTGCGAAGCCCTTGATGTCCGCGCCGGGCAGAAGGTGCTGGACGTTGCCGCCGGCAACGGCAATGCCACGCTGGCCGCCGCCCGCCGCTGGTGCGACGTCACGTCGACCGACTACGTGCCCGCGCTGCTCAGCCGCGGCCGCGAACGCGCCGCCGCGGAACGCCTGAAGATCGAATTCCAGGAGGCCGACGCCGAGGCGCTGCCCTTCCCCGACGCCGCGTTCGATGTCGTCATGTCGACCTTCGGGGTGATGTTCACGGCAGACCAGGACAAGGCCGCGTCCGAACTGATGCGCGTGTGCAAGCACGGCGGCAAGATCGGCCTGGCCAACTGGACACCCGACGGCTTCATCGGCCAGATCTTCAAGACCATCGGCAAGCACCTGCCCCCGCCCGCCGGCGTCAAGTCGCCTGCGCTGTGGGGAACCAAGGCGCGCATCGAAGAGATGTTCGGATCGCAAGCCGCGTCGATTCAGTGCGAACCGCGCCATTTCGTGTTCCGCTACCGCTCGCCCGAGCACTGGATGCAGGTCTTCAAGACCTACTACGGCCCGCTGCTCAAGGCCTTCGGCGCGCTGGAACCCGCGGCGCAGACGGCGCTGACCGCCGATATCACCGCGCAGATCGAACGCTTCAACCGCTCCGGCGATTCGGCGGTCGTGGTGCCCAGCGAGTACATGGAAATCGTGATCACCCGCCGGTGATCGCGCGGCAGCCCCCGCCTCGCAAGCGGCGGGATCGGCCTGGCGGTCGGCTGTGTGGTCCATGGCGCAGCGCCTTCACGGCCGTCCGCCGGCAAGCGCCGGGCAACCGTTGTAGAGGAACCATCCGTTGAAGTAGGCAGCGGCGTGCCCCGCCGCTGCCGCACTGGGTGCGAGCCCATAGCCGAAATAATACGCCCGCCCCTACCCCTACGGCAGGTTCTCCCGGAATATCACCTGGCTGCGCGCCAATTCCACCCCATTCATCGCGCTGCGCTTATCCCGCAGATTGCTGAAAATGCGCACGCAGCTCATCAGCGCTTCCATCGGGCTTTGCGTGATCACGGCGTCCATCGTGCCGTCGATCAGCAGCGAACGCGTGTCGGGCGTCAGTCCATGCCCGATGAAAACAACCCGGTGCTGCTGCCCTGCTTCTTTCAGCGCGCGGGCCACACCATCTGACGCGCCGCCGATGTTGTAAATCCCGGCAAGCTGCGGATACTGCTCCAGCAACTGCCGCGTCTGTTCGTAGTTGCGCTGCGCGTCGTCATAGCCTTCGCGCAAGTCCACCACCTGCATGGCTTGGAATTGTTCGGCGTAGAGCTGCAGAAATCCGCTTTCCCGCTCTTCATGGGCGCGGTAATGCCGCGACCCCGCGATCAGCGCCACATGCGCCGCGCGCATCCCGATAAAGCGCGCGATCAGATAGCCGGCCGTGCGCCCGGCGGCCCGGTTGTCCAATCCCACGTAAGCCGTGCGCGCGCTGTTGGCGATGTCCGAGATCAGCGTCACCGTCGGCACGCCCTGCTGCGCCAGCGCATTCACGGCCTCGCGCACCACGGGGTGCTCCAGCGCCATAAACGCAATTCCGTCGGCCCGCTTGCCATGTTTGGCCAGCGCCTGCGCCAGCGCATCGGGATTGAAGCTTTCCACGTACTCGACATGGCACTTGGCATTTAACGGCGCAAAGTGCTCGTGCGCAAAGTTGACGGTATCGCCCAGCATGCGCAGATAGCGGTTGCTGCCGCGCGGCAGCAGGAACACCAGCCGCATGGGCTCGGGCGCGGGGGCCGCGTACGCCTCATCGTCCGGCAGGTAATCCAGTTCGATGGCGGCCTTGAAGACCTTTTGCGCCGTGGCCGGGCGCACGCCGGGCCGGCGATTGAGCACGCGATCGGCCGTGGCCGTCGACACGCCCGCGCGGGCAGCCACGTCCGCCAGCTTGGCGAGTCCACGAGAGGAGGCGCTTCTATTCACATCAAAAACCATCATGAATAAGATTTGACGATGATAGCGCCTATTCACTATTGTCCACAGTGCCGCAGGGCTAAGGCGGTTTTGTGGCACATCAAAAAACATCATAAGCAAGACAACGGAGACAACCATGAAGCTGCTTACTCGCCGCAGTGCCCTGCGCCGCCTTTGCGCGGTTCCCGCCCTCGCCGTCGCCGGCACCGGCTTTCCGCTGATCGCCCGCGCCGCCGATTACTCGCTCAAGTACGGCAACAACCTGCCGGTGACGCATCCGCTGAACATCCGCGCCCAGGAAGCGGCCGAACGCATCCTCAAGGAAAGCAACGGCCGCGTCGACATCAAGATCTTCCCGAACAACCAGTTGGGCGGCGACACCGACATGCTGGCTCAGGTGCGCTCGGGCGGCATCGACTTCTTCACGCCGTCCGCCCTGGTGATCGCCACGCTGGTGCCGGTGGCCGCCATCAACGCCGTCGGCTTCGCGTTCAAGGACTACGACCAGGTCTGGAACGCCATGGACGGCGCGCTGGGCGCCCACGTGCGCGCCGCCATCGCGCAGCGCAAGCTCTACGCCTTTGAAAAGATGTGGGACAACGGTTTCCGCCAGACTACCAGCAGCAAGGGTCCGGTCAATACGGCCGCCGACATGGACGGCCTGAAGATCCGCGTGCCGGTGAGCTCGCTGCCGATCTCCATGTTCAAGGGCCTGGGCGCCGCGCCTGCCAGCCTGCAGTTCAGCGAGGTCTACTCGTCGCTGCAGACCAAGGTGGTGGACGCGCAAGAAAACCCCCTGCCCATCATCCAGGTCGCCAAACTGTACGAAGTGCAGAAGTACTGCTCGCTGACCAAGCACATCTGGGACGGCTACTGGTTCATCGCCAACGGCCGCATGTGGGAAGGCCTGCCCGCCGACCTGAAGACGGTGGTGGCGCGCGGCATCAACGAAGCCGGCCTGGCCCAGCGCGAAGACATCAAGAAGCTCAACGCCTCGGTGCAGGCAGACCTGGAATCCAAGGGCCTGGTGTTCAACCAGCCGTCCGCCGACAGCTTCCGCGAACAACTGCGCACCGCGGGCTTCTACAAGGAGTGGCAAGGCCGGTTCGGCAATGAGGCCTGGGGCCTCCTGGAGCAGTCCGTCGGCAAGCTGGCCTGAGGTCGCGCGCCATGTCCTCCCTGTCCGCTCCCCACGCCGCGGCGCCCGCGCTGCCGGCCAATCCCCTGCGCCGGGCGGCCGGCGCGCTCGACAGCGTGTTGGGCACCGTGGTCGAACACGTTGCCGCAGCCATCGTGCTGGTCGAGATACTCGTCCTGTTTGCGGGCGTGGTGGCGCGCTACGCGTTCCACAGCCCGCTGGTCTGGTCCGACGAACTGGCGTCAATCCTGTTCCTCTGGCTGTCCATGCTGGGCGCCGTCGTGGCGTTGCGGCGCGGCGAGCACATGCGCATGACGGCGCTGGTGAACAACGTCAGCCCGGCGCGTCGCGCGCAGCTTGAAACCGCAGCGCTTGCGGCGTCGCTGGCGTTCCTGGTGCTGATCCTGGCGCCCGCCATCGAGTACGCGCATGAAGAACACTTCATCATCACGCCGGCGCTGGAACTGAGCAACGCGTGGCGCGCCTCGGCGATTCCGGTTGGCATGGGCCTGATGGGCGTCATTGCGCTGCTGCGCCTCTTGCGCACGCAGCCGCTGCCGCAGGTGGCGATGGCGCTGGCGGGTGTTGCCGCGGTCGTCGGCCTGTTCTGGCTCGCGCAGCCCCTGTTCTCCGGACTGGGCAAGCTGAACCTGGTGATCTTCTTCGTGGGCATCGTCGCCGCCACCGTGTTTTCGGGCGTGCCGATCGCATTCTCGTTCGCGCTGGCCACCTTCTCGTACCTGGCGCTGACCACCAACACGCCGATGGTCGTCATGGTAGGCCGGCTGGACGAAGGCATGTCGCACCTGATGCTGCTCGCGGTGCCGCTCTTCATCTTCCTGGGCTCGCTGATCGAAATGACAGGCATGGCGCGCGCCATGATCCAGTTTCTGGCCAGCCTGCTCGGCCACGTGCGCGGCGGACTGTCCTACGTGCTGATCGGCGCCATGTATCTGGTGTCCGGCATCTCGGGCTCGAAGATCGCCGACATGGCGGCCATCGCGCCCGTGCTGTTCCCCGAAATGAAAAAGCGCGGCGCCAAGCCTGGCGATCTGGTCGCCTTGCTGTCCGCCACCGGCGCGCAGACCGAGACGATTCCGCCGTCCATCGTGCTCATCACCATCGGTTCGGTGACGGGCGTGTCGATCGCCGCGCTGTTTACGGGCGGCCTGCTGCCCGCCGTCGTGCTGGGCCTGGCCCTGTGCGGCGTGGTCTGGTGGCGCTACCGAAAGGAAGACCTGAGCCTCGTCCAGCGCTTCACCTTCAAAGAGATCGGCCGCTTCTTCATGATCGCGCTGCCCGCCGTGGCCCTGCCGTTCGTGATCCGCGCCGCCGTCGTCGAAGGCGTGGCCACCGCCACCGAGGTCTCCACCATCGGCATCGTGTACTCCGTCGTCGTGGGCCTTGTGATCTACCGCTGCTTCGACTGGGCGCGTGTCAAGCCCATGCTGATCGAGACTGCCTCCCTGTCCGGCGCCATCATGCTGATCGTGGGCTGCGCCACCGCGATGGCGTGGGCGTTGACGCAATCGGGCTTCTCGGGCGATCTGGCCAAGCTGATGGCGGGCATGCCCGGCGGCAGCTACGGCTTCCTGGCCGTCTCCATCGTGGCCTTCATCATCCTGGGCAGCGTGCTGGAAGGCATCCCCGCCATCGTGCTGTTCGGCCCGCTGCTGTTCCCGATCGCGGTGCAGGCCGGCGTGCATGAAGTCCATTACGCGATGGTCGTGATCTTCGCCATGGGCATCGGCCTGTTCGCACCGCCCTTCGGTGTCGGCTACTACGGCGCCTGCGCCATCAGCCGCGTCGATCCCAACGAAGGCATCCGCCCGATCTGGGGCTATATCGGCGCGCTGCTGATCGGCCTGATCGTCGTCGCCGCCTTCCCCTGGTTCTCCATCGGTTTCCTGTGACGCGGCGCGGCCCCTTGCGGGCCGCGTCCTCCCCGTCTCTCAGCCACCCTTTTATAAAGATCCAACATGAGTCGTTTCCTGGGCGAGATCCGCCAACTCGGTTATGTCGTGCACGACATCGAAGCCGCCATGGACTACTGGAGCACCAAGCTCGGCGTGGGTCCCTGGTACTACAACCCGCGCGTGCCCATCGTCAATTACCAATACGACGGCAAGGGCTATGAACCGCACAACTCCGTCGCCCTCGCCAACTCTGGCTATGTGCAGGTCGAACTGATCCAGACCCGCAACGACGTGCCCTCCATGTACCGAGACTTCCTGCAAGCCGGCCGCACCGGCCTGCAGCACGTCGCCTACTGGACCGAAAGCTACGACGCCGACCTGGAACGCCTGTTGGCGCAAGGCTTCAAGCCCAAGATGAGCGGCGAAGTCGGCGAAAAAGGCCGCTTTATCTACTTCGACACCGAATACCACCCCGGCACCGTCATCGAGCTCTCCGAAGTGGCCGGCCCCAAAGGCCGCCTCTTCGACCTGATCCGCGAAAGCTCGGTGAACTGGGACGGCAAGGACCCCGTCCGCGCATTCCCCGACCTGAGCCGCCTCTGATACACCCCTGCCGCACACCGCCACCATGAATTCCCAATCGTTTACCGCCACCTACCTGATTGAGACCCCCGTCGACCCCGCCAAGGTTGCGGAGGTCATGGCCGGCGAGCAGTCCTGCGGCACCTTCACGCGCGTGCAGGGCGAAACGGACGAGCTGCGCGCCCGCGCACGCGCCCGCATCGAATCCATCGAGACGCTGGAAACGGTCGACACGCCCAGCCTGCCCAATGCATATCTCGCGCGACAGCCGGGCGGCATGCCCGGCAAATTCCAGCGCGCGCGGATTCGCATCGCATTTCCGGTCGCCAACGTGGGCGCCAACCTGCCCACGCTGGCCGCCACGGTCGGCGGCAATCTGTACGACCTGGGCGAAGTCACCGGCCTGCGGCTCGAAAGCATGGAGCTGCCCGCCAACTACCGCGCGCAATTCGACCTGCCCCAGGTCGGCATCGCCGGCACCCGCGCGCTGACCGGCGTGGACAAGGGTCCGCTGGTCGGCACCATCATCAAGCCAAACGTCGGCCTCTCGCCCGAGCAGACCGCGCACCTGGTGGCGCAGCTTTGCGCGGCCGGCGTGGACTTCATCAAAGACGACGAGGTGTGCGCCAACCCGGCCCACGCCCCGCTCGCCCAGCGCGTCGCCGCCGTGATGGCCGTGGTGCGCGCGCACCGCGAACGCACCGGCCGCAACGTGATGGTTGCGTTCAACATCACCGACGAAACCGACGCCATGCGCCGCCACGCCGAGCTGATCGAACGCGAAGGCGGCACTTGCGTCATGGCCAGCCTGAACTGGTGCGGCTATTCCGCCATCCAGACTTTGCGCCGCAGCACGCCGCTGGCGTTGCATGGTCATCGCAATGGGTTCGGCGCGCTATCGCGCCATCCGTTGCTGGGCATGGGATTTCAGGCGTATCAGACGCTGTGGCGGCTGGCCGGTGTGGACCACATGCACGTGCATGGGTTGCAAGGCAAGTTCTCGCAGGAGGACAGCGAAGTCGTCGACTCGGCGCGCGATTGCCTGGCGTCGCTGACCCCGGGGATCGACGACGCCGTCATGCCTGCTTTCTCGTCGGGTCAGTGGGCCGGGACCGTGCCCGCGACCTGGGCGGCCGTGCGCAGCGACGATCTGCTGTTCATGTCGGGCGGGGGCATTCTGGCGCATCCGGATGGCCCGGCGGCTGGGGTGCAGAGCATTCGTCAGGCGTGGCACGCCGTGCGGGACAACCAGCAGCTGGAAGACTACGCCCGCAACGCGCCTGAGTTGCAGCGCGCGCTGGAGTTTTTTGGAAGCCGCGCATGATTGGCGGCACCGCGCCGCAGGTGTGCTGGTATGGCGACGACTTCACCGGCGCCACTGACACGCTCGCCGAGGTCGCCCGGGCGGGCCTGCGCAGCCTGCTGTTTTTGGGCGTGCCTTCTTCTTCGCAACTGGAACGTGCCGGGCCATTGGATGCCATCGGCATCGCGGGCGCCGCGCGTGGGATGGCCCCGGCGGAGATGGTCGAGGAACTGCGCGCGGTTGGCGCGTTCATGGCAAGCACCGGCGCGCGCGTGCTGCATTACAAGTGCTGTTCGACGTTCGACAGTTCGCCGCATATTGGCAGCATCGGGGTGGCAGTGCGGGAGCTGCGCCGGCATTTTGCGAACCCCATCGTGCCGATCGTTGGCGGGCAGCCCAGCATTGGCCGGTATTGCAGTTTTGGAAACCTCTTTGCGCGCGCGGGGTCTGCGCCGGAGATTCATCGCATCGATCGCCATCCCGTGATGAGCGTGCATCCTGTCACGCCGATGCACGAGGCGGATTTGCGACGGCATTTGGAGGCGCAGGGGTTGGAGGGCGTGCGGTCGGTGCCGCATGTTGCTTATCCCCCGATTGCGAACTTGGCAGTGAACGCGGGCGCCGACCCCGCCGTGAATTCCGGTACGAACATCGCCGAGCTCGATGGGTGGATCGATCAGGTCATGGAAAACGCGGACGGACCGCTGCTCCTGGATCTGGTGGACGAATCGCAGCTCGCCGTGATCGGCCGCCTGATTCAACGCGAGGCAGCCCGCGCCCCGCTCGTGGCCGTCGGCCCGAGCAGCGTGCAGCAAGCCCTGGCCCGCGTCCGGCCCGCCGGACAAGCCCCCGCTACACAACCGGCCCCGCTCGGCCCGTCGGACGGCCCGGTGCTGGTCGTCGCGGGCAGCCTGTCGCCCGTCACCGCGCGACAGATCGCTGCGTGCGAAAGCTATACGCGCCAACCGCTGCAAGTCGTGCGGCTGCTGGCTGATGCCGGCTATGCCGCGCAACAGATCGCGTTGGCCGCCGCGACATTGGCCGAAGGCCGCAACGTCCTGGTGTATACCGACAGGCCTGCCGGCTCGGTCAGCGCGGACCAGACCGCCGCAACAGCCCGCGCCACCGCCAGCCTCGTCGCGGACATCGTGCGCGCCAGCGCAAAGACCGGTCATCGGCTGAACCGCATTGGCATCGCGGGCGGAGACACTTCAAGCCAGGCGACGCTTGCCTTGGGATTGTGGGGGTTGGCGTTTCGCTGCGTGCTGGCGCCGGGGGTGACGGTCAGCGTTGCACGCAGCGACGACCCCGTGATCGACGGAATTGAACTGATGCTCAAGGGCGGGCAAATGGGCGGGGATCGCTTGTTTGATGCGTTGGCCGCAGGCAATGCCTGAGCGGCCAATGCATCGGATCAACGGTTCACCAGCTTCTTGGGCAGCGTCAACGTAAGGGCCGCACCGATCATTGCCACGCAGGCGATAAATATCACGCCATTATCGGTGCTGCCTGTGACATCCTTGACGACGCCGACGACATACGGGCTGACAAATCCGCCCAGTCCGCCGAAGCAGTTGATCAGTGCCACGCCCGCTGCCATGCCGACGCCCGAAAGAAACAGTCCAGGAATCGTGAACAGCATGGACGTCGTGCTGTAGGCGCCAACCGCGGCGATCGTCAGCGACAGAAGCGCCAGCCCCATCGACCCATGGAACCAGACACTGCCAATCAAGCCGACGCACACGCAGGTGAACGGTCCAACCAGATGCCAGCGGCGCTCGCGCATGCGATCAGAACTGCGGCCGATCAGATACATCACCACGAAAGCCGCGGTGAACGGCACTGCGGTGTAAAGACCCACGTGCATGACGTCCCCCACGTTCAGCTGCTGCACAAGCGTGGGTAGCCAGAACGACACGCCGTAAGAGCAGATGGCCGAGCAGAAGCAGATGCTGGTCATCTTCCACACCCGCCGATCTTTCAGCGTGGCCGCGAGCGACACGGTGGACTTGTCGTGACGGGTGAGCTCGCGCTCGGCCTGGAGTTCGCCTTCCACCAGCTCGCGCTCGCCCTGGGTAAGCCACGGGGCAACCGCGGGGCTGTCGGCCAGGTATTTCAGGCACAACAGGCCGAGGATCAGCGACGGCACGGCTTCGATAAGGAACATCCATTGCCAGCCAGCCAACGAGTGCGCACCATGGCCCCATTCGATGATGGCGCCGGAAAGCGGCGCGCCGATCATTCCTGACAACGGCACCGCACCCACAAAAAGCGCCACCATCTTTGCGCGCTTGTTTGCGGGAAACCAATAGGTCAGATACAGGATCACGCCAGGATAGAAGCCGGCCTCGGCCGCGCCCAGCAGGAAGCGCAACACGTAAAACTGCGTCGGCGTCTCGACAAAGGCAAAGCCGGCCGAAATGATGCCCCACAGAATCATGATGCGGGAAATCGTCCGCTTGGCGCCGATGCGCATCATCAGCAGATTGCTGGGCACCTCGAAGATCAGATACCCGATAAAGAACAGTCCCGCGCCCAAGCCATAAACGGCATCGCTGAAGCCCAGGTCGTTCAGCATGTGCAGCTTGGCAAAGCCGATATTGATGCGGTCCAGATACGCCGCCACGTAGCACAACATGAGAAACGGCATGATGTGCAGCGCCACCTTGCGGTAGACGGCATTCCGGTCCGGCGCATTTCCCGCGTAGGCGGGCTGAGTCAGAGTTGCTTGCACGAATTTTCCCCTTGCGGATGTCAGGCGGACGCCCCGCCCTGACTTATGGTTTGAGTTGGAATATGGCTTCGACTTCCACCGCCATGCCCGACGGCAACGACGAAGCGCCGGTGGCGATGCGCGCATGCAGGCCGCGCTCGCCCAGGACAGCGGTCAGCAGATCCGAAGCGCCGTCCAGGACCTTCGAATGGGCATCAAAGTCCTCGGCGCAATTGACCACACCGGCCAGCCGCACCGAGCCGGCGACGCGCGCCAGATCGTCCCCGCAGGCCTGAGCCAGATGGCCGAGCACGTTGAGCGCGCACAGCGCCGCAGCATCGCGGCCTTGCTCGACGCTCAGATCGCGCCCCACGCGGCCCGAGAACTCCAGCACGCCGTTGCGCCGCGGCGCTTGTCCCGCTACGAACAGCAAGTCTCCGGCGCGCACGGCCGGGACGTAGCTGCCGCGCGGCGGATTGACGGTTGGCAATGCAAGTCCCAGTTCGGCCAGCCGACCGGAGATGGTGGTTGCGCTCATTTCAGTTGCCTCCAGTCGCCCTGATGCCCCTGCCAGTTGATCGAGTGACCCAGCGCGCGCATCACACTGCCACGCAGTGCGCGAACCATCCCTGCGTACTCCTGCATGGCAATGCCGTCATGTGCTGGCTCCGGGGCCATGAACATGCCATCCACGCCGCCGCTGGCGACGCACAGCTCGGTGCTGCGGATTTCCAGTTCGGGCTCGTGGAACACCACCGGGTTCTCCAGCAAGGCAGCAAGCGCCGCCACCACGCCCGTTGCACCAAAATTGGAGATGTTCGACACCACCAGCCAGTCGGCAGCCGTGACAGCGGCGACGCCGCCGCGTCCCGGCGTGCCGGTATCCGCGGCCTTGGGTGAAAACCGTGGCAAATCCTCGGCAATCACGCCCATGCCCAGCTCGTTGCCGCCGTCACCGATGCCGATGAACGGAATCTTTGCCGCCTGGATTCTCTCGAACAGATAGTCCAGATTAGCGACCAACCCGTCCAGCGGGCGACCGCCCAACCCGTGGTACAGGCCCTTGGCATTTTTTCCGGGCCGCTCGATTGCGATCGCGGCGCAGGGACGCGTTATTGTCACCAGCGCGTCGCAAACCGCGTGGGCGCCGCGATCGTCCTTGGGGACCGTCTTGATATACACCGGCCGCAAGAAATCGAAGGGCTTGATGACGCCATCTTCCGGAAACGGCATCGGCGCCAGGCCCGCGCCGCGGCAGGTGGCGATCATCATCTCCTCCCAGTCTTCGTCGATGACGATGACGGTCTCGCGACGCAACCCCAGGAAGAAGGCCCGGGCCATCAGCGCGGCACCGATCGGGCCATCGGTTTCGGGCGCACCGCCGCCTTCCGGAAAACCTGTCGCAATCAGGATCGGGCCGGCGCTTTCCTGGGCGGCCTTCTGCAACCGCTCGGCAGCGCCCATGCAGGCATATCCGGGCTGACGCGACTGCAGCGCCTCGTAGAGATTGCCGATCAGTCCCACGCCGGTGTAGTCGACGCGCATGAAGTCGTCGATGGTGCGTGCAACGCGGTGATATGTCTTGGATTCGGAATTCAGCATGATAGGTCAGGCGTTCAACGCCTCGATGAACACAGGGGTATCGACGTTGCCGCCGCTCAGTACGACGACAACGGTCTTGCCCGCAACGTCGATTTTTCCCGCCAGCACGGCGGCAAGCGGCACGGCGCCGCCCGGCTCCACCACCAGACGCAGGTGCTGATACGCGGCTTTCATTGCACGCCTGACCTCGTCGTCGGTGACGACAAGGCTGCCGGAAAGCAGGTCCAGGTTGATCGGAAAGGTCAGCTTGCCCGGCTTGACCACCTGCAGTGCGTCGCAGATCGACTTGGCGCCGGGCGCATTGCTTTCAGGCTGGCCGGATGCCAGCGATCGCGCCAGTTCGTCAAAGCCCGCTGGCTCACCGGCATACACAGCCGTTTCGGGCGACAGCGACTTGACGGCCGTCGCCACGCCAGCAACCAGACCGCCGCCGCTGGACGCCGCAATCACGATGTCCAGCGACGCGCCCATGTCGCGGGCTTGCTCGACGATTTCCAGGCCGACGGTGCCTTGTCCGGCCATGATGTGGGGGTCGTCATAGGGCGGGACGATCACTGCGCCGGTCCTGCCTGCGATTTCCGCGCCAATTGCTTCGCGGTCGTCCTTCTGGCGGTCGTACAGCACCACCTCCGCACCATTCGCGCGTGCGCCCTCAATCTTGGCGCGGGGCGCGTCGGCCGGCATGATGATCGACGCCGAAATGCCTAACGTGCGTGCCACCAACGACGTGGCCAGCGCATGGTTGCCGGATGAAAAGGCCACCACGCCTGCTCGCTTTTCTGCGTCGCTCAGTTGCAGCAACCGATTGACCGCGCCGCGGAACTTGAAGGCGCCGGCGTTCTGCAAGGACTCGGCCTTGATCAACACCCGCGCCCCCGTCAATGCATTGAGCGATGCGCTCTCCAGCAAGGGGGTACGCACGATGTGGGAACGAATGCGTTCGTGTGCCTGCTGCACGTCACCAAGCGTGATGGCAAAGGCGGATGTGGGATCTGCGGAATTCAAGGCTGCTCCAGGCTGAATGGGATTTTGCGCACCCATTACATCCCGGTCGTTTCATAACAACCAATCCTATCTTTGGATAGAAATCAATAAGGCTGTCTTATTGATCGCAGTTTTCCGAGGAGCGTGCACTTTCAGCGGGCGCACGAAGTCCGCAGTTATCAGGGAAACCACTAATACGTTGACGAGGTGAAAGAACTGCTAGAGGCGGGCTTTTCTTCGCCCACGCGGATTGCCAGCGGATGAAGCCCGCGCAATCTCGCCGGCAAGCTCGGACAACGCCTCTTTCGTCTGTTGGTCACTGCCTGGCGCATAAGCCACGGCAAAGGACAGATCACGCAGTTGCATCTGCGCCCGCCGAACCTTCAACCGCCCCTGCGCCACTTCCTTCGCTACCGCCAACCGCGGGACGACGCATACGCCATAGCCATCCTCTGCCATGCGAACGATGGTGGACAGGGACCAGTTGGTGAAGATCCGAGGCGCGCCATGCTCGGGGGTGGTCAGCTCCCGATGAAGAAACGTATACGGGTAGGTTCGCTTGGGAAAAGTGATCAGAGGATGGCGCGCTACCTCGCTATTCGACAAAGGTTCTTTCCCCACTTTCAGCGAAGGCGCCGAAAGAAAGTTGAGTTCGTAGCTGCAAAGCGGCCTTTCAATCAGCACATCGTCATTCAATGGCCCGAGCAGGAAAGCCATGTCTAACTCACCCGACTTCAAGTCTTCGCGCAGGGTGGGCGTGATATCCACGACAAAATCGATGATCACGTTGGGATAGCGCTTGCGGCATTGCTCCAGGAACTCCACCAGCCAGGTATGAACGATGGTTTCGGCAACGCCCAGGCGAATGACTCCACTGATCGCCTGCTCTTCGGCTACCTTCATCATCATTTCCGAATGCAGCGCCATGAAACGCTCGGCGTACCCGTACAGGACGCGGCCCTTCGCGGTGAGCTTTACCGCGCGAGACGTCCGGTCCAACGCCTTGATACCCAGTTCCTTCTCCAACGCCGCAATGCGTTGTGAGACTGCAGGCTGAGTCGTGTGCAGTTTTGCCGCAGCTTTGTTGAAGCTGCTGAAGTTGACCACCCAGTAAAAGACCTCAAGGCTTTTGAAATTCATTTGGATTTTGCGTCAGCGGGAGAGTTCGGCGGCGCCGATTCGATGGCTATTGTGCAGCCTGCAATTCAACCGCAGGCGCACGGCTCGAATTTTATAATCGCGCTTGTCAGGCAGTTATTTCCCATGCCAATACCGC